>NZ_CP034072.1:6276502-6366652 GCF_003855255.1 Mycolicibacterium nivoides
TGCTCGAACCCGGCACCCATCTTGTGGACACTCACGACGCACACGTCCGCACCGGCGTTCATCGCCCAGGTCGGCAGATCCTCATGGAAGGGCAGGTGCGCGCCCCACGCCTCGTCGACGATCAGGGGCTTACCCCGGGTATGGCAGACCTCGGCGATGCCTTTGATGTCGGCGCAGGTGCCGTACGGACTCGGGCTGACGATCAACGCCGCGGCAGCGTCCGGGTAACGCTGCCAGGCCTGCTCGACCTGCTGAGGTGACGGCGGGTGGGAGAGGTGACGTTCGGCATCCCACTGCGGGGTGATCCAGCGCGGCGCCAGACCTGAGAAGATCAGCCCGGCCACCACCGACTTGTGGCTGTCCCGGCTGAGCAGCAGACTGCCGTCGCACCCGGCGACGGCCATCATCGCAGCCTTGACCGACAGCGAACTGCCGCATGTCGAGAACCAGGCGGACCTCGCCCCCACCGCCTCGGCCATCAGCTCTTCGGCCCGCTTGAGGTAGCCGTTGCTCATCCGCCGATCATCGAGCCCACCGCTGGCCAGGACGTCACTGAAGAACGGCTCACGCCCCAGAACGCGCAGCACCCGCTGGTCGACACCGCGGCCCTGGCGATGCCCCGGCGGCGAGAACCCGTACCGATTTGAAGTGTGGTAATCGTGCAGCGCGTCAAGCAGCGGTGCCGCGTCCTGATTGCCCGTCATGGCGGGTGAGTACCCACATCAAACCGACCCCCACACACGCCGCCGTCATCACGGCGAACGCCGTCGGGAACGAGAACGACGTGGCCAACGCACCGACGGCCAGAGATCCCAGCCCCGTGCCCGCGTCGAAGCCCACGTTCCAGGCGACGCTGACCGCACCGCGGGCATGCTCGCCGGTCGCGGCGAAGGCCTGCACCAGGGTGAGATTCTGCAGCCCGCCGTAGGCGGTGCCGAGCAGCGCGCAACCGAGAATCACCAACCCTCCGCCGACGCCGATACCGACGGCGATCACCGCCAGACCGACCGCGCCGACACCGAGCATCGGGGCGATGAATCCGGCGGGGCCATGGCGATCGGCGACCCCGCCGACCAACCACCGGGCCAACGCGGCCATGCCCGTCATGGCCAACAACGCGCCGAGCGCGGTTGTCGCACCACCCAATAGCGGTGCGAACGTGAGGATCGCCCCGCCCGCCGCTGTGATCACCACGAGTGCGGCGATCGGGCTGACCAGCGGCCCGAAGCTGTCGAGTCGGTTCGAACGCGGTTCGTCCACCAGGGTCGGCGCCGGGCGGGCGAACGCCAGCGGCACCGCCAGCAGAGGAATCGCGGCCAGCACGAACACCGGCCGATACCCGACGTTCTCGGCCAGCCACGGTGCCAGCGGGGTCAACACGAACTGCGGTGCCGCAATGGACAGACCGTAGGCGCCGATCGCCCGGCCGCGGCGCTCCTGCGGGATCAACGCGGCGATGCCCCTGACGCTGCAGACCGTCAGGATGCCGAAGCCCAATCCCCGCAACGCCGCCAGAAGCAGTACCTGCCACAGGGAACCGGTCAGCGAGTGCAGCACGGCCGGTATCCCCAGCAGCACGAGCCCGAGTGCCTGCGTGACACCCCAGCCGGCCCTGCGCAACAGCCGGCCGACCAACAGTTGCGCGATGACCGTGAACAGCATCAGCACGCTGTTGACCGCCCCGGCACCCAGGCTGTCGGCACCGATATGTACCGCCCACATGGGGGCGACCGGCAGCAGCAGGGAGAACCCCGCGAATCCCAATGCGGCACACGCCAGCAACGCGGGCATGCCCGCCACCCGCCACACACTCACCGCTCGAACACCACCACACCGCCGACGACGGTGGCGGCCACCAGATCGGCATCGAGCGCGTCGACCACCCGCTGCGGGGAGCCCGTCAGCAGGCACAGGTCACCGGGCTCGCCGGTCGCGATACGCCGCGGCCGGGCCGGATTCTCCGCGCTGCCCAGAAACAGCGCCAACGCGCGCCGCCCCGATATCCGTTCGACCGGGTTGAGCACCACACCGTACGGGGTGCGACGGTGTACGGCCGCGCGCATCGCGGCCCACGGATCAGGGGCGCCGAACGGCGCATCGGTGGACAATGCCACCGGCACGCCCGCAGACAGCAGAGTTGCCAGCCGCCACAGCTGATCCTGTTCTGCGGCAGGCACATCCAGATGGTACTGATCGCCCCGCTCGGCCACGAAGTTGGGCTGGGTCACCACGGTGATCCCGAGGGCGACGAGGTCGGCGATGCAATCCTGCGGCACCATCGCGGCGTGCTCGATCCGGTCGGCGGGATGACTACCCGCGGCGTGCAGGGCGGCGATCGTGACGACGAGTTGGGCCGAGGTCACGCAATGCACCGCCACCGGTTCACCGGACTGGTGCCGCTGCGAGATCCAGGCCGTCAACGCATCCAGGTCGAGCCCGTCATCGTGCAGGATGCGCTTGCCCGGAGCCAGGTAGTGCGCACGTTGGCACATGGCCGTCGGGCGATCACGGGGCTGCAGGTCGGGCGTCGCATCGGTGACACCGGTGACGCCGTAACCCGCCAGCCGGGCGCTCAATTCCGCGACGGCCGCAGGTCTGCGTTCCAGCGCCTCCGACCAGGTGCGGTCCGCGCTGCGCAGACGCCCGTCGGGATGATCGTCCAGACCCAGCGCTGCGAGGCCGGGAGAATTCACCGTCCACAACACGCCACTGCGGTGTTGCACGCGCACCGGGACATCGGGGGCCAACCGGTCCAGGGCGTCCCGGTCGAGTGGGCCGGCCACCGCCTCGTGGTAACCGACGGCACGGACCCAACCGTCACCGCCCACCACCGCGGAGCTCAATGCCCTGGCCAGCGCGTTCTCATCGGCCACCTCGGCGGGCCCGACGCGGACCGAATCCCCCTCGGCCGCAGCCGAGTACACGTGCAGATGATGATCGTGCAGTCCGGGAATCACGGTGCCGAACGCGGCGTCGAGCACCTGTTCACCGGGCTCGGCGGGCAGTGATTCCGCGACCGCTTCGATGGTGTCGCCGACGCGGATGTCGGCCACCGCGCCGTCCAGCAGGGTCGCGCGACGAATCAGCATGGGGCATCGGTCCGTTCCGCCACCAATCGGCGCACCGCGTCGTTGTCGGATCCGAGTTCCGGGCCGGGCGGCCCGGCAGCGGGCCGTACCGGGGTCACCTCGGTATCTCCGCCGTCGCGGGAGCTGTATCGGGCAGCCACGGCGGCCATCGAGAATTCGATCAGCTCGCCGCCACCGCGTACCCGCGATGCCGCCACGGCAGCCGCGGCATCGAGTCCGGTGAGCGGGTCGGCGATGGCGTCGCCGCTGAATACCGGTGCGCCCTCACGGTATCCGACAAGGCCGCCTGACACCGCGGCGTCGTCGCCGAAAGCCACCCAGCCGGCCTTCTCCCCCGCGGTACCGTGCCCGGCGATGCGCAGCCAGATCCGGCCGGGCCGGGCTGCGACGGTGTCGGGACCCAGCCCGCGCCGGCTCAGCGCGGCGGGTCGTGAGGCCTCGATGACCACATCGGAGACCTGGATCAGCGCGGCCAGGTCCCGGGGATCATCGAAATCGACGGCGTAGGAGAGCTTTCCGCCGTTCATCCAGTCGAAGAACTCCGGCGCTCCGGCCCGGGTCCCGTCCGCACGGCTTCGGCTCTCCACCTTGACCACGGCGGCCCCGGCTCGGGCCAGCAGCTGTCCGCACAGGGGCCCGGCCCACATCGAGGACAGGTCGGCCACCAGCACGCCGGCCATCGAACCGGTCCGGCCAGGCCCGAGAGAGCTCACCACCGGCGGTGCGGGTGCGGTTTCACCCAGCACGGCGACCGGCAATCCCAGCAGGCGACCCCGCTCAGCCACCTCCGCAGCGGAGGTCACCGCCGCCCACGCCTCGATGGCCGGCCAGGGGTCGGGTTCTGCCGAATCGTCCTGCAACAGTGCGGGAACAGCGGCCACATCGTCGGGGCGCGACAACGTCAGCGCGCACCATCCGTCGCCGGTGGCCAGCAGTCGCGTCGCCCCGCCCGCCGAGACCTGCCCCCGGGGCGCGATGTCCAACAGGGCGGCGCGGCCGGTCAGCAGTTCGGTGGCGTCGACCCGCACGCCCGTGAGCGCTGTGAAGTCGTCGGCGACCGTCTGGGCCTGCCGCAGCAGGGCCCTCGGAATCGCCAGCGGTGTCATCAGAACTGCAACGCGCTGAACCGCCAGTCCAGCACCTGGCGGTCGTCGCCACCGTCGGGTCCACCGGCCGCGTACACCAGCGAGCGCAGTTTGAGCACTCCGGCGTCGGCCGATTCCACATGCAGCTCACTGAACAGTGTGTCGCCCTCGTGCACCGGACCGGTGTGATCGCAGGACTCCCAGCCCAGCACGGTGACCAGGTTCGGGAGCAACCGGCCGGCCTGAGCCAGGGCCAGCCCGATGGTGTGCCCGCCGTACACCAGGCGCTGGCCACCGGCGCGCCAATCATGATGGGTGGCAGCGATGTTCAGGGTCAACCGGGCCAGTTCCGGGGCGCTGCTGACCACATCGGCGGTGCTGTGCAGCACCGCGCCGGCCAGCGCCGGGTCGAAATGTGGTCCGGGCACCCGGGTCCGGAAAGCGTCCGCGTCCCAGCCGGCGGTGGGGTTCGGCGCGGTGGCGCCGGCCCCGATCGCCGACAGATCGTCGGCATGCCCGGTGTCGACGTCGTCGCCGGACAGCGGCAGCATCGCGCAGCGGTAGAAGTCGAGAACCTTGCGATCCAACTGGTCGACGGTGGTCATCCGCAGCGCTGCCAGGCCGGTGGCCGCCCGTCCGGGCTTCGTCGAATTCTGTTTGAGACCAACCACTTCGGTCCGGGTGTACAAGGTGTCCCCGATTACCGGGCAGCGGTGGAACGCCAGACCCCGGTAGAACAGGTTTGCCTTGACCCGTTGGGTGACCAATGTGCTCTGGCCGATCGCGACGTCGCACACCAGCGCGGGGTGCGCCAGCGGGCCCGGCTCGCCGGTCACCGCGGTGGCCAGCTCGGCGTCGAGTGCCAGCCGCAACCGGTCACCGAGGATCGCCTGGTGCGTCGCGGCCGCACCGGCGGTCAAGGTCATCGACGGCGCGGTGTCGAATACCTGACCGACCTGCAGGTCATCGAAGTACGGGCCACCAGTCACAACTGGCACTGTAGACCAGCCACCAGAATCCGTTGCGAGCTAAAGCAGTAGATCAGGCGCCTGGCAGGTGCAGCCTGGTGAGTTCGACCAGATGCCGACCGACGTCGTCGAGCGCATCGGTCTTCTGAGCCGCGATCGCCATGATGATCGCACCCTCGACAGCCGCTATCGACATGGTCGCCAGGGAACGGGCTGTGTCCGCATCCACACCCGAGCGAACCAGCCGCTCGGCCAGGATCGCGTGCCAGTCCTGGATCGTTTCGGCGGCGACCTCAGCCGCCTTGGGCGCCTCGCAGCGACCGAAGACCGCCGCGACGATCGGGCAACCGGCCTGCAGCTCCGTCTCCGCCAGTTGCAGTTTCCACTGGTCGATGAATTCCTGCACCGCTTCGGCGGGGTCGCGCCCGTCGTCGGTCGCGCGGATCAACGTCGTCAGCGTCTGCCCGGCCACCCGGGTCGCCTCCGCGACGAGTTCCTCCTTGCCGCCCGGGAAGTTCAGGTAGATGGTCCGCCGGGAGACGCCACTGTCCTCGAGCAGTGCGTTCACGCCGGTGCCGGCGACACCTCTGCGCCGCAACAACCCGGTCACGCTCGTGATCAAGGTGTCTCGTGCTGACATCGCGCTCGCCGCCTCCGTAGTCTTCAGCGCCCCCATCACGTACTAAACCAATCAGTCTACCCGCGTCGGTCAGCGACGACCGCTTCATTGCACTATACCGATCGGTGTACTACCGTCGCGAAAAGCATCCCCCGACGCCATTTCGAGGAGACCGCCATGCCAGACATTCACGACCCGCTGCCGCTTGCCAGTGGCCAGGTCCTGCGCAACCGGCTGATGAAGTCGGCGCTCAGCGAAGGCCTGGGCGACGCCGGCCACGGTCCGGACCATCGGCTGATCGAGCTCTACCGGCGCTGGGGAACGGGCGGTTACGGGCTCGTGATCACCGGAAACGTGATGGTCGACCACGATCATCTGGGCGAACCGGGCAACGTCGTCATCGAAGACGACCGGCACCTCGACGGGCTGTCCCGATGGGCCAAGGCCACCAAGGACGGTGGAGGCCTCATCTGGATGCAGGTGAACCATCCTGGAAGACAAGCCAATCCGCTGGCCACCCGGTCTCAGCCGGTGGCACCGTCACCGATCCGGATGAGCGTTCCCGGATGGCAGGCGCCCCGCGCCCTCACCGACGACGAGATCGAGGCCACCGTCGACCGGTACGCGCGGACAGCGGCGATCGCCGACGCAGCCGGCTTCGACGGAGTCCAGATACACGGTGCGCACGGGTATCTCGTCGCCCAGTTCCTGTCGCCACGGACCAATCAGCGGACCGACCGCTGGGGCGGCGATGCAGAGCGCCGGATGCGCTTCGTGCTCGAGGTGGTGCGGCGGACGCGCGCGGCCGTCAGTCCTGGCTTTGCCGTTGCCATCAAACTCAATTCCGCGGACTTCCAGCGCGGCGGTTTCACCGAGGCAGAGTCGCGCGGCGTCATCGCCGCGCTGAGTGCCGAAGATGTCGACCTGATCGAAATCAGCGGTGGCACCTACGAATCCCCCGCGATGGAAGGCAGGCCCGCTGTCCAATCGGCCTCCACAAAGGCGCGTGAGGCGTACTTCATCGAGTACGCGCTGGCCGCCCGGGAGGTTGCCGGGGACGTTCCGCTGGCCGTGACCGGAGGTTTCCGCACCGAGGGGGCGATGAGTGAGGCCGTCCGGTCGGGAGCCACCGACGTGATCGGGCTGGGCAGACCCACCACCGTCAACCCGGCGGCCGCCGACAGCCTCCTGGTGGCCCGACAGGAGCGTCTCCGAGTTCCGGACATCTCGCCCCGGCTGCCCGCCCGGCTCGCGAACACCGCTCGCGCCAAGACCTTTCTCAGCGCGCTGGAACTGCAGTGGCATGCCACCCAGTTGCACCGGCTGGGCGCGGGCCACGAGCCCGATCCGACGATCGGGCCATTGATCACCGCACTGCGGCTGCTGAAGAGCAATGGACTCGACGCGTTCCGCGCAAGGAGGAGCTCATGACCGGCACTCAACCCGACAAGACCCTGAGCAAGTTCCGCAGGGAGCGGGCGCTCGGACGCTATCTGCTGAACCCCACCATCGCCCTGTTGAGCAAGCTGGGCGTGCGCACCGCCCTGGCTTCCGAATTGGAGACCACCGGCCGCAAGACCGGGCAGTTGCGGAGGGTGCCCGTCTCCGCCCAATTCGACGCCACCGGCGCCTGGGTGATCTGCCAGCACGGAACCCGATCGGGCTGGGGCAGCAATATCGCGGCGAACCCGAACGTCCGTCTGCGCCAAGGGAACCGGTGGCGCACCGGCATCGCACAGTTCCGGCCCGATGACGATGTCGTCGCACGCGGTCGCAAGTTCGGGGCGATCGGCGCGCGTGTCGTCAAGGCCCTGGAGACCACGCCGGTCTCGGTGCGCATCGACTTCAGCGACTGACCACGACCTCGTCCACCAGGCCCCACGTGAGCGCCGTCGCGGCGTCGACAGTGCGCCCGGAGAGCACGAGATAGGCGGTGCGCCAGCGGCCGATGCGACGCGTGATGCTCACCGTGCCGCCCGCCCCGGGAATCAACCCCAGGGCCAACTCCGGCAGGCCGATCGTGGCATCTGGATGGCAGCTGACCCACCCGCAGTAACAGGCCATCTCCAGACCGCTGCCCAGCACCTGGCCGTGCACCTCGGCGCGGCAGCGTCGCCCCAACCGTTCGGTGATCTCAGCGAGCACCAGGGCCGGGCTGTGCCTGGTACGCGCCAGGTGGGCGCTCGCCGGGTCGGCGAACGAGCCGAATTCGGCCAGATCGCCACCGCTGCAGAATGATCGGCCGTTCCCGCCGAGCACCACCTCGTCGACCGACGGATCCAGCCGGGCCACCTCAAGTGCCTCCAGCAACGCGCCCCGGGCATCGGTGGAGAACGCGTTGTGCCGCTGCGGCCGGTTGAACCGGACGTGCAGGGTGTTCCCCTCGCGATGCGCCTGCACCGGCTCGGGTAGCAGCGGCGCGGTCGCCGGACCCCGTTCGGCCAGCCACCGGCCGAACTCGGGTCCCGACTGCAACGTCGAATACGCCAGCGACTCGGTGACCAGCCCGGCCCGGGTCGGCCAGGCCGGATCGAGGGAACGCAGCACATCATCACAGACCGCGGCGGCCTGCGGCCACGTCCGACATCGCTCGGTGAGCTCGTCCAGAGCCTGCTCGACCGAATCCACGGTGACCACCCGCCGGTCCTCGGCGGGACGCTCGGTCAGCGTGAACGTCGCGGCATCCGTCGGGATGTCGACCCCGACACGGATTCCCGCGGGCAGCTCCAGAACGGTCACGAGTACTTGTTTATCAGCCCCTGCTTGTACAGCTTGCCGGTGTCGGTGCGGGGCAACTCGGCCTCGAACGAGATCGTCCGCGGGCACTTGTAGTGCGTCAGTCGCTCACGCAGCCAGCCGAGGAGTTCTTCGGCGAACTCCGGAGTGGCGTCGGCCGGGTCCACGGTCTGCACCACACCCTTGACGCTCTGCCCCATCTCGTCGTCCGGGATGCCGAACACCGCGGCGTCCATCACCTTCGGGTGGACGACGAGCATGTTCTCGGCTTCCTGCGGGTAGATGTTCACCCCGCCCGAGATGATCATGTGGTGGCGCCGGTCGGTGAGGTACAGGTAGCCGTCCTCGTCGACATACCCGATGTCCCCCACCGTCTTCCAACCGTGCGAGTCCCGCGAGGATGCCGTCTTCTCGGCGTCGTTGAGGTACTCGAAATCGGCGCCGCCCTCGAAGAAGATCTCGCCGGCCTGACCGGGTGGGACTTCGTTGCCGTCCTCGTCGAGGATGTGGACGAGACCGTTCATCGGCTTGCCGACCGAACCCGGGTGGGTCAACCAGTCCTCGGCGAAGATCACCGTCGCCCCGATGGCCTCTGAGGAGGCGTAGTACTCGTCGACGATCGGGCCCCACCAGTCGATCATCTGCTTCTTGATCTCGACCGGGCACGGGGCGGCGGCGTGCATCACGCGCCGCAGGCTGGACATATCGTACGAATTCCGCACGTCCTCAGGGAGTTTCAGCATCCGGGTGAACATCACCGGAACGAACTGGCCCTGGGTTACGCCGTACTTCTGGATCGCGTCGAGCGCGCCTTCGGCGTCGAATTTCTCCAGTACCACCGTGGTGATACCGGCGGCGTGGGTCTGCATGGACCACACTGACGGCGCGGTGTGATACAGCGGCGCGGGACTGAGATACACCGAGTCCGGCTGCATCCAGAAACCCACCAACGCCGACATCATGCCAGGGGTCTCCGACGGCGGCACGTGCGGCAGTTCCCGCTTGATGCCCTTGGGCCGACCGGTCGTGCCCGAGGAGTACTGCAGCAGATCCCCGTCCAGCTCGTCGTCGATCGGGGTGGCGGGCAGGTCCGCGACGGCTTCCGGGTAACGCTGCCAGCCGTCGAGCTCACCGTCGGCGATCAGCAGGACCTCCGGCAGGCCGTCGGGGAGTTCCTTGTCCAGACCGCTCAGGATGTCCTTGAGGACGGCGGAGCCGACGATGGCCTTGGCCCCGCTGTTGTCGATGATGTACGCCGCCTCGGCCGCGGTCAGATGCGTGTTGATCGGCACGTAGTACAGGCCACTGCGGCGCGCCGCCCACATCACGGTGTGGATGTGCTCGTTGTTCTCCATGAGGATCGCGACCACGTCGCCCTCTTCCAGACCGTGTCGGCGGAAGTGATGGGCCAGGCGATTCGCGCGAGCTTCGAGCTCACCGAAGGTGACGACGGTGCCCGACGGATGGAGGATGATCGCCGGCTTCTCGGGGTTGGCCTCGGCATGCTCGCGGATCTGCATGAGGGCACTGTAACCGCCGCCACTTGACAGGTGTCAAGTGGCGGGTGCCGCGGGCATTCGAGCAGATCGGCCGGGCCCGGTCCGAATTGGGCACCGCGGGGTAACCCCCCCAGTCAGTCCGCACCGATCCCACGCAGCAGCAACATCAGGCTGGTGCAGGCGTCGTCGAGGGGCTGCAGCGACTTCGCGCTGCGGCACTGGATGATGGCACCCTCCAGCGAGCTGACGATGAAGCTGCCGAGTGAGGCTGCAGTGGCGGCGTCAATACCCTTGGATTCGATCGACTCCGCGATCACCCCGGACCAATCAGCAAACACCGCGGCCGAGGCCTCCCGCACCGTGAGCGCATCCGGCCCGGCTTGGGCGGCCGCCATGATGGGACAGCCCGCGGCGAAAGAGCTGTCGGCGAGGTTCTGCTTCCACCCGGCGACAAAGGCGCCGATGACGTCCTCGGCGGGCAAAGTCTGCGTCAGCTCTTGGATCCTGGCGGTGATGATTCGCCCGGCTGCGAGCGTCGCCTGCTCCATCAGTTCGGTCTTCCCTCCGGGAAAGTGCTGGTAAATCGATCCCCGAGCGGTGTTGCTGCGTTCCAGCAGATCGCTCAGACCCGTGGCGTGCACCCCGTACTCACGCATCAGCTCGATGGCGCTCTGAATGAGACGCTCGCGCGGGCCTGCCACCGCCGCCACCCTCTCCATCACCGAAATAGACCAGTTGGTCCATCCTAGTCGACCATCCATAGACCGATTGGTCTACGATGCCCAAATGCACAATCTGGCGGTCTTCGGCAAACTCAGCAGGGTCTGCGCGAAGCATGCGTGGTTGATTCTCGGGGCGTGGCTGGCCCTGGCCGGCGTACTCAACCTGGCCATCCCCCAGCTGGAACGCACGGTGGCCGAGCACTCCGCGCCGTTCACTCCGGAAAGCCCGACCACCGAGACCCTGCGGCAGATGTCGCGCGACTTCGGCGTCCCCGATACCACCGCAATCGGCAGCATCGTGGTGTCCAGTGACCGAGTCCTCAACCCGGCCGACACCGCGTACTACCGCGACCTGGTGTCGCGATTGGTGGCAGACAAGGACGACGTCGCCTACGTGCTCGATACGTACGGCACGCCGGGGCTCGAGGGAATCGGCCTGAGCCCCGACGGGAAAGCCATCCATCTGATCGTCGCCACCACCGGCGACGTCGGCTCCACCCGCGCGCACCGGTCCACCGAGAACGTCCGCGCCGCGGTCGAGGCGCTCCCCCGGCCATCCGGGCTCGACGTGCATTTCACCGGGGCCGCACCGACCCTGTCGGATCTGTTCTCCGCCATCGACACCTCGCTGGCCATCATCACCGCGGTCTCGGTGGTGCTGATCACGCTGCTGCTGCTCGCTGTCTACCGGTCGCTGATCACCTCGATGATTCCTCTTCTCACCGTGGGTATTTCGCTGGCCGTCGCGCGCCCGGTGATATCCCTGCTGGGCGGTCATGATCTGCTGACCGTCTCGAACTTCACCATCGCCCTGGTCACCGCGATGGTGCTGGGCGCGGGGACCGACTACGGCATCTTCCTACTGGCCAACTATCACGAGGGCAGACGCCGCGGGCTGGTCGTCGACGACGCGGTTGCCCGCTCCGGTGCGCACACCGCAGGTATCGTCATCGCCTCCGCACTGACCATCGCCGGTGCCGGAATGGCGATGATCTTCACCAAGATCGGGATGTTCCGCACCGCGGGACCCCCGATCGCACTGTCGATCGCGATAACCATGGCCGTCAGCCTGACGCTGACCCCCGCGATCATGGCGCTCTGGGGCCGACGCGGATACGCCGAACCCCGCCCCCTCGACGAACGGCGATGGCGCAAGCGCGGCGCCGCCATCATCCGTCGCGCCCCGGCGCTCGTCGCGGCATCCTTGGCGTTCCTCATCGCCATGAGCTCAGTGCTGTTTACCTTCAAACCCAACATCGACGAGAACGCCATGCAACTGCGTGCCACCGACAGCAAGCGCGGATACGAGGCCGTCTACCGCCATTGGGGTGTCAACGAGGCGGCTCCGGAGTTCATCACCATCCGGACCGACCACGACATGCGCAACACCAACGACCTCGCCGCCCTTGACCTGATCGCCATGTCCATCGGCAACGTTCCCGAGGTCGCCTACGTCCGATCGATCACCCGGCCCGAGGGAAAACCTTTGCCCGAGACGGCCATCGGCTCCCAAACCGCGCAGGTCGGCGCCGGTCTGGCCGATGCCCACGAACGGGTCGAAGAGGCCATCCCGCAGCTGAAGCGTCTTGCCTCCGGCGTGACCCAGCTGCACGACGGCTCAGCGGATGCGGCCGCCCGGCTCCCCGAACTCACCGACGGCGCGCGGTCCCTCGTCGATTTGGCGCGCAACCTGCTCGGCACGCTGGAATCGGCCGATCGGGTGGTCGGCAACCTCTCCGGCGGGTCACTGGACGTGGTGACGGCAGTGCGCAGCATCGCCAACGCCACCGATTCCCTGGACCGGGTGGTCGACGACATCGATTCCGCCCGAGAGCGATTGGCGGCTCCCACCGCCGCACTACATGCCGTTTTCGATCCGCTCACCGGACCGGCACCGTCGGCGGCCTGCGCGGCGGACAGCTCATGCCTGCGCGCCAGGCAGGCCTTCGCCGACCTCAACGCGGCCACCGGAGGGCGCGCACAGCTGGCAATCGACGGATTGACGCTCGCCGCGCCACTGGTCCCCGAAGGACCGGTGACCACAGCACTGGACACGCTGCCCGACCTGCGCGCGGCCATCAAGAAACTGCGGGCCATGCTCGATCAACTCGGTACCCGCACCCCCGAACAGACCCGTCAGGAACTGAGCCGGCTGCTGTCCGGAATCAATGAACTCACAACAGGACTGGGCCGTCTCACCTCAGGGCTGGGTCAGGTCAAGACCGGTACCGACACCATGGTCACGCTGACCACCGAACTCAGCGCGGGGCTCTCACGCGCCTCGGACTTCCTGCACCGGATGTCCGCCGACACCAGCACCGGCGCAGGGCGGGGGTTCTATCTTCCCGAGGAGGGCCGTTCCGACCGCCGCCTCACCGCCGGCGAGCAATTGCTGATCTCTCCGGATGGTCGCAGCGCCCGCATGATGGTGGTCTGGGCGGTGAACCCGTACGGTGCCGAGGCGATGGGCGCGGTGCCCGACGTCATCGCCGCGGCGAACAATGCCGCGACGGGAACCGTGCTGGAGCACGCCCAGATCGAGTCAACCGGTCTGGCCTCGCTGTCCCAACGGCATGTCGACCAAACCTGGCGTGATTTCGCACTTTTCGGTGTCGTCGCGGTCGCGGCCGTGCTGCTGGTGCTGATCGTGATGCTGCGCAGCCTGGTGGCCCCGGTCCTGATGATCGCCGCGGTGGTGCTGTCCTTCGGGGCAGCGGCGGGGATGTCCACCCTGATCTGGCAGCATCTGATAGGCATCAGCCTGGACTGGTCGGTGTTCCCGGTGTCGTTCATGGCACTGGTCGCGGTCGGCGCGGACTACAGCATGCTGTTCGCCGCTCGCATCCGCGAGGAATCCCACAGCGGGGTGATCAGCGGCATCATCCGGGGATTCGGTAGCACCGGCAGCGTGATCACCACCGCCGGAGTGGTTTTCGCGATCACCATGTTCGCGTTGACCAGTGGGACGGTGCTCAACCTGGTGCAGATCGGGTCCACGGTCGGCATCGGGCTGCTGCTCGACATCACCGTGGTGCGGACCTACCTGGTTCCCGCCGCGATGAGCCTGCTGGGCGATCGCATGTGGTGGCCGTCCCGCGAAATGGCGCGCACGTAAAGGGTTGCCCTCCAACGCAAACGCGCACCCTCGTGAATCACGAGGGTGCGCGTGATGCTGACGCGTCGCGGCCGCTCAGGACTCTTCGGCCAGGCGGTGCTTGAGGGCGTCGAACTCGTCCTTGATGCCGGTGGGCAGCTTCTCACCGACGAACTCGAACCACTCCTCGATCAGCGGGAGCTCGGCCCGCCACTCCTCGGCGTTGACGGCCAGGGCCTCGTCCACGTCGGCGACGTCGACATCGAGCCCGGACAGGTCCAGGTCGGCGGCGGTCGGGACGATGCCGATCGGGGTGCTCTTGCCGTCGGCCTTGTGCTCGATGCGCTCGATGGCCCACTTCAGCACGCGGCTGTTCTCACCGAAGCCCGGCCACAGGAAACGGCCGTCATCGCCGCGGCGGAACCAGTTGACGAAGAACACCGCGGGCAGCTTCGACTCGTCCGCGTTCTTGCCGACGTCGATCCAATGCTGGAAGTAGTCACCGACGTTGTAGCCCAGGAACGGCAGCATGGCCATCGGGTCGCGGCGCACGGTGCCGACCTTGCCCTCGGCGGCGGCTGTCTGCTCGGAACCAAGGGTGGCGCCGATGAACACACCGTGCTGCCAGTCGCGGGCCTGGGTCACCAGCGGGACCGTGGTCTTGCGGCGGCCGCCGAACAGGATCGCCGAGATCGGCACACCCTGCGGGTCGTCCCACTCCGGCGCCAGTGTCGGGCACTGCGAGATCGGGGTGCAGTAACGCGAGTTCGGGTGCGCGGCCTTGGATTCCGTCTCGCGCAGGAACCAGTCGTTGCCCTTCCAGTCGATCAGATGGTCGGGCTCGCCCTCCAGGCCTTCCCACCACACGTCGTTGTCGTCGGTCTTGGCCACGTTGGTGAAGACGGTGTTGCCGGCGGCGATGGTCTTCATCGCGTTGGGGTTGGAATCCCAGTTGGTGCCGGGCGCGACGCCGAAGAATCCGAACTCGGGGTTGACGGCGTAGAGGCGGCCGTCCTTGCCGAACCGCATCCAGGCGATGTCGTCACCGACGGTTTCGGCCCGCCAGCCGGGGATGGTGGGCTGCAGCATCGCGAGGTTGGTCTTGCCACAGGCCGACGGGAACGCCGCGGCGACGAAGTAGGCCTTGTTCTCCGGGGAGATCAGCTTGACGATCAGCATGTGCTCGGCGAGCCAGCCCTCGTCGTGGGCCATCGCCGAGGCGATGCGAAGCGAGTAGCACTTCTTGCCCAGCAGCGCGTTACCGCCGTAGCCCGAGCCGAAGCTCCAGATCTCGCGGGTCTCCGGGAAGTGGGTGATGTACTTGGTGTCGTTGCACGGCCACGGCACGTCCTTCTGGCCGGGCTCCAGCGGTGCACCGATCGAGTGCAGCGCCTTGACGAAGAAGCCGTCGTCGCCGATCTTGTCGAGCGCGGCCTGACCCATCCGGGTCATGGTGCGCATCGAGACCACGACGTACTCGGAGTCGGTGATCTCCACACCGAGCTTGGGGTCCTCGGCGTCGAGCGGACCCATGCAGAACGGCACCACCCACATGGTGCGGCCGCGCATCGAGCCGCGGTACAGGTCGGTCATGATCCCGCGCATCTTGGCGGGTTCCATCCAGTTGTTCGTGGGGCCGGCGTCGATCTCACGCTCGGAGCAGATGTAGGTGCGCGATTCCACCCGCGCGACGTCCGAGGGGTCCGACAGGGCCAGGTACGAGTTCGGCTGCTTCTCTTCGTTGAGCTTCTGGAAGGTGCCCGCCTCGACCAGGTGAGCGGCCAAGCGGTCGTACTCCTCGGCAGACCCGTCGGCGAAAACCACCCGATCGGGTTGAGTCAGCTCTGCGACCTCCTGGACCCAGGCCAGCAGACCCTGATGTTTCGTCGGTGCGGTGTCCAGACCCGGAATGGTCGCTGAGGTCATCAAAATTCTCCTGCGTAGGTTTGTGGAACCCAAGCCACGTCACGACGCGGTCACGGCTACCCCTTGGGTAGAGGTTAACGCGGGTGACATACCCACGGTGAACCAGTGGTATGTCCGATCACTCACAGGAACGATTCAGATCAACGTTATCAGGTGGTTACTCGCCAGTAGCATCGCTGTTGCCGTACAGATCGGCGCGAACAGCGTTCAACGCCCGCTGTAACGGCGGGATTCGCCGGTCCCTCTGGGCCGCCGCCCGCGCGGTCGCGACGGCATGTTCACGCAGTTCGGCATCCATCGCGGCGGTCTTCTCGGCCGCCGCGGCCGCCTCGGTTTCCTCACGGGCCGCCAGCTCCGCGGTGAGCGCGGACTCCGCGGCCAGCACCCGCGTCGCGACCAGCTCCTCGACCGCCGAACGCAGCGTGGTGGTGATGTCACCGACCCAGCGATCCAGCACCGCCCGGTCGTGCAACAGCCCCCGGGTGCCGACCACCCAGACCGCCAGCAGCAGACCCACCACCGCGCCGACCACCAATCCGGCCACGGCCAGTCGCGGCGCCGCACCCGCCAACACCCTGCTCACCGCCACCGCGACACCCAGCCCGAAGCCCGCCCCCAGAACCAGCATCAGCCGGGTCTCGAGGGTCCGGGATTTCAGTGGCGGTGACGGCAGATCGGGAACCACCGCCGGCTGAGCCGGCAATCGAGCCCCGGCCGGGGCCGAGGGCTCGAGGATCGGCAGCTCGAGTTCCGCCGCGACGCCACGCAGATGCGCGGTGACGCCTTCGTCGACATCGCCGACGACCTCGTGGGCGCGCTGCCGGACGTACTCCTCGAACGTCTCGATCCGGCGCCGGCTCATGCCCGCGACGTCCTCCTGCAGTTCGGTGCGCACCGAATTGCACCGGTTGCGGGCGAAATAGCCCAGCTGGACCCGGGCCTGCTGCAGCTGACTACGCAATGCGATGCTGCGCTCGGTGCGGGTCAGCCTGCGTGCCCTGGCCACCTCGGCGCGACGCTCCCGCAACACGTCCACCCGGGCCTGACGGTCGGCGCCGGACCCGTCGGCCTCATACCGGAGGATGACCGCTTCCAGTCGAGTTTCCCAGGCGCGCAGCCTATTCCGGCGAGCCACGTCGGGATCGGCCAGCTGACCGGTGAGCAGTTCGACGAGCTCGTCGAGCTGAGGCTCGCCGAGGTCGGGCGCGGCCGCCACCCCCACCCAGGGCATGCGTGCGTAGCGCGCGTCGCGCTCACTGAGGATCTCCGCATCGGCGTCGCGCACGTCGCGCCAGTCGCGGTACGCATCGATCTTGGACACCACACCGATCACCAGGTCGGTGTATCGCGACGCCAAATCGACCAGGGCACAATCTGATTCAGTCAGCGGGGACGCCGCCGAAACCACGAACACCACAGCTGCCGGCGCCTCGCCCGCCACCAATTCGGTGGATTCCACGAAGGTGGTCTGGGGCATCCGCTCCCGCAACGCCGCCATCACACTCGTCGATCCGGCCAGCCATGGCCCGGCGACCAGCACCGCGTCGCGAGTTTCCACTCCCGGCGAGTTCAGGCCCGGGTCGATCGCGGCCACCACGGCGTCGGCGTCGGCGATTTTCGCTTCACGCGTGCGCGCCGCTACCGGGTCTCGGGCCGTATCCACGTCGGTCATCCTCGGCTGCCCGCCGCGCCCAGCAGTCGCAGCGACCCCCGCACGATCGCGTCACCGCAACTGCGATGCAGGGCATTCACCGGACCGTCGCGGTAGTGCCGCCAGCGCCGGGCACGGCAGAGATGGGCGTTGCGATCGTCGCCGGGGTCGACGGTCAGTCCTTCGGCCTCGACCACGTCGACCGCCGCGGCCATCACCGCGATCACCGTGGCATCGGCTGAAAGGAAACGTCCCACCGCCGGGCCGCCCACTGCACGCAGCTCGGCCAGGGCCCACCGCACCCGCCGGTACCGGACCGGGGCAGCCGCCGCATCGATCGCCGCCACCACCCGGTCGACCTCGCTGAGCCGACGTAACAACCCCGGCACCGCCTCCAGCTGAGCGCCACGGCTCATCGCCAAGGTGGTGTGGGCGATCCCGAACCGGTCCAGACGCTCCAGCAGCTCCGTGCGCTGCACTCGGTGTGAACCGGCGACGAAGGCATCGGCTGAGGTCAGGTCGGCGGGCTCACCGGCCAGCAGGCACAGCGCGTCGACCAGGTGCGGAGGAAGCGTCCGGGTGGACGCCAAAGCCAGCAGCGCCACCATCGGCACCACCGGAACTCCGGCCGGCTTCTGCAGGCGCGAGGCCCTGCGGTGCGCGGTGGCGACCGGTCCGCCGGGCCCGGACCCGGCCAGATCGGCCTTGTTGAGCACCACGATCGCCGGCCTGCCTTCCCGCGCCAGCTCGGCGAGCACTGCCTCATCCTCAGGTTTGAGCACCTCGGCGATCACCAGCACCGTGACATCACCTGACTCGGCGATCTCGAGACCCGCACCGGCCGGCGCGGAGTTCTCCAAGGCGGCGTCTTCCAGGGCGGCGTCTTCCAGGGCAGCGTTTTCCAGGGCGGCGGCCACCGTGCTCACGCCGACGCCACGACGCCCGCACACACGGACACTGACGGGAGCCGACACCCGTGCACTGATCTCCGCCAACCGCGCATCGCCGTCACGGTCGGCAAAGCGTGTGAGCTCGTCTGCGAAAATCTGGCAGCCTTCCCTGCGTGGTGACGGGCCTACCCCTGCGCCCACGAAAAATCGTGACACGGCCCGCGGGGACGCGCGAACAGAGGTTTGAGCCTTAACAGTAGGAGGCAACTGTTGGGTATCAATCTCTACCACGATGCGGGCACATCGCCGGAGATAAGAGACCATGGACGGATGCACCCGTCCAGGTCCGACATCGATGGGCAGGCGCCGGCAGATGAGGCGGCCGACGTGCCGCCCGCCCAGCCGCACCGTTTTCCCCGGGTGACCAGCTTTCGCACCCGGCGGTCGACGCTGTCGCCGGCCCAGCAACAGACCTGGGACCGGCTGTGGCCCGAGCTCGGAATGCAGGCCCGTGACGAGGTCTCGACACCGGTGGTCGACCTCGACACCACCGCCTGGTTCGGCCGCTCGGCCCCGTTGATCCTGGAGATCGGCTCGGGCACCGGCACCTCCACGCTGGCCATGGCCCAGGCCGAACCCGATCTCGACGTGATCGCGGTCGAGGTCTACCGCAAGGGCCTGGCCCAACTGCTCAGCGCGATCGACCGCACGACACAGACCGAATCCCCCGTCACCAACATCCGCATGATCCGCGGCGACGGCGTCGACGTGCTGGAGCACATGTTCGGGAGCGAGACCCTGACCGGCGTGCGGGTGTTCTTCCCGGATCCCTGGCCCAAGGCCCGCCACCACAAGCGCCGCCTGCTGCAGCCGGCCACGGTTGCCCTGATCGCCGACCGGCTGCGGCCCGGCGGAATTCTGCATGCGGCCACCGACCACGCCGGGTATGCCGAGCACATCGCCGAGGTGGGAGACGCCGAGCCGCTGCTGCGCCGGGTCGAGCTCGGAGCGCATTTGCCGATATCGGTCGAGCGCCCGGTCACCAAGTACGAGCGCAAAGCGCTTGCCGGCCCCGACGTCACCGAGTTGGTCTGGGAGAAACGGCCATGAGTGTGACCGAAGACATGCAAGACGAGACCGCGCAGGCAGAGGCCCGATCCGAGGCGGAGTCCGAGACCTCGATCACTGCGCCCCCGCGGCGGGTGCTGCTCGTGTGGGACGCCCCCAACCTGGACATGGGACTGGGTGCGATCCTCGGCGGCCGCCCGACCGCCGCGCACCGTCCACGGTTCGACGCGCTGGGCCGCTGGCTGCTGGGATACACCTCTGATCTGGCGGCCTCTGGCGGCGTTGCCGGCGACAACACAGACGTTTCGCTGGAGCCCGAGGCCACGGTGTTCACCAACATCGCCCCAGGTAGCGCCGATGTAGTGCGGCCGTGGGTGGAAGCGTTGCGTAACGTGGGCTTCG
The DNA here is from genome assembly GCF_003855255.1 of Mycolicibacterium nivoides. NCBI lineage: Bacteria > Bacillati > Actinomycetota > Actinomycetes > Mycobacteriales > Mycobacteriaceae > Mycobacterium > Mycolicibacterium nivoides. The sequence continues at coordinate 6,296,252 of NZ_CP034072.1, forward strand.
CCGTCTTCGCCAAGCCGAAGATCGACGATGACAGTGATGTCGACAGTGACATGCTCGAGCACATCGCCCTGCGTCGCAAGGAAGGGCTGGCAGCGGTCCTCGTGGCCTCGGCTGACGGACAAGCGTTCCGCCAGCCGTTGGAAGAAATCGCCCGTGAGGGCACCCCGGTGCAGGTGCTTGGATTTCGCGAACATGCGAGCTGGGCGTTAGCGTCGGATACCTTGGAGTTTGTCGATCTGGAGGACATTCCTGGTGTGTTCCGGGAACCGCTGCCACGGATCGGACTGGACTCGCTGCCCGAGCAGGGAGCATGGCTGCAGCCGTTCCGGCCGCTGTCATCACTACTGACCGCACGTGTGTGACAACTGAAGACCTTCGTCCAGTACAAGCGCGGGTCACCAAAATTTTTAGAGCGAAGTATCAAAGCGTTAGGAGCCTAAGTGTTCGCCTGGTGGGGTCGAACGGTGTACCAGTTCAGGTACATCGTCATCGGTGTCATGGTGGCGCTGTGCCTAGGTGGCGGCGTCTACGGCGCCAGTCTCGGAGAGCACGTCACGCAGAGTGGTTTCTACGACGAGGGCAGCCAGTCGGTGCAGGCGTCGCTGTTGGGCGACGAGGTCTACGGCCGCGACCGCACCAGCCATGTCGTCGCCATCCTGACGCCGCCGGATGACAAGTTGGTCACCGACAAAGCGTGGCAGAAGAAGGTGACCGGGGAACTCGACCAGGTGGTCAAGGATCACCCGGACCAGGTCCAGGCCTGGGTCGGCTGGCTGAAGGCGCCTGACGTCGCCTCGCTCGCCGCGATGAAGACCGAGGACCAGCGTCACACGTTCATCAGCGTTCCCCTCAAGGGTGACGACGACGACGCGATCCTCAAGAACTATCAGGCCGTCGAGCCCGATCTGCAGCAGGTCAACGGCGGCGACATCAAGCTGGCCGGCCTCAACCCGCTGGCCAGTGAGCTGACCGGGACCATCGGCACCGACCAGAAACGCGCCGAGCTCGCGATCGTGCCGCTGGTGGCGGTCGTGCTGTTCTTCGTGTTCGGCGGTGCGGTCGCCGCCGCCCTGCCCGCGATCATCGGTGGCCTGACCATCGGCGGCGCGTTGGGCATTCTGCGGTTCACCGCCGAGTTCGGGCCTGTGCACTTCTTCGCCCAGCCGGTCGTGACGATGATGGGTTTCGGTATCGCCATCGACTACGGCCTGTTCATCGTGAGCCGGTTCCGAGAGGAACTCGCCGAGGGCTATGACACCGAGGCCGCGGTACGAAGATCGGTGATGACCTCGGGCCGGACCGTGGCATTCTCCGCGGTGATCATCGTGGCGTCCTCGTTGCCGCTGCTGCTGATCCCGCTCGGGTTCCTGAAGTCGATCACCTACGCGATCATCGCCTCGGTCATGTTGGCAGCCTTCCTGTCCATCACGGTGCTGCCCGCCGTCCTGGCCATCCTGGGACCCCGGGTCGACGCGCTCGGCGTGACCACACTGCTGAAGGTGCCGTTCCTGGCCAACTGGCCGTTCTCGCGGCGGATCATCGACTGGTTCGCCGAGAAGACCCAGAAGACCAAGACCCGCGAAGAAGTCGAGCAGGGCTTCTGGGGCCGGCTGGTCAACATCGTGATGAAGCGACCCATCGCCTTCGCCACGCCGATCCTGGTCATCATGACGCTGCTGGTCCTCCCGATCGGCTCGCTCACACTCGCAGGTATCAGCGAGAAGTACCTGCCGCCCGACAACGCCGTGCGCCAGTCCCAGGAGCAGTTCGACAAGCTCTTCCCCGGATTCCGCACCGAGCAGATCACCCTGGTGATGAAGCGCGAAGACGGTGAGCCGATCACCGATGCCCAGATCGCCGATATGCGCGCCAAGGCGCTGAACGTGAAGGGCTTCACCGATCCGGACAACAACCCGGACGCCATGTGGAAAGAGCGCGCGGCCACCGACAGCGGGTCCAAGGACAAGTCGGTCCGGGTCATCCAGAACGGCCTGGTCAACCGCGGCGACGCGGCGCAGAACATAGCGGACCTACGAGCCCTGCAGCCCCCGCACGGCATCGAGGTGTTCGTCGGCGGTACCCCGGCCCTGGAGCAGGACTCGATCCACAGCCTGTTCTCCAGGCTCCCGCTGATGGTGACGATCCTGGTCATCACCACCACGGTGCTGATGTTCCTGGCCTTCGGCTCGATCGTGCTGCCGGTCAAGGCCGCGTTGATGAGCGCCCTGACCCTCGGCTCGACGATGGGCATCCTGACCTGGATGTTCGTCGACGGCCACGGCTCAGGACTGCTGAACTACACACCACAGCCGCTGATGGCACCGATGATCGGTCTGATCATCGCGGTGATCTGGGGTCTGTCCACCGACTACGAGGTGTTCCTGGTCTCGCGCATGGTCGAGGCCCGAGAACGCGGGATGTCGACCGCCGAGGCCATCCGCATCGGTACCGCGACCACCGGTCGCCTCATCACCGGTGCCGCCCTGGTCCTGGCAGTGGTGGCAGGCGCGTTCGCCTTCTCCGACCTGGTGATGATGAAGTACCTGGCCTTCGGTCTGCTCATCGCCCTGCTGCTCGACGCCACGGTCATCCGTATGTTCCTGGTGCCGGCGATCATGAAGTTGCTCGGCGACGATTGCTGGTGGGCTCCGCACTGGATGAAACGAATCCAGGAGAAGCTCGGCCTCGGCGAGACCGAACTGCCCGACGAGCGCAAGCGCCCGATGGGGCAGGAGTCCGCAGAGGACCCCCGCGCCCTGGCCGGCGTCGGCGCGCTGCCGGCACCGCGCCCGCACGATCCGACACATCCTGCCGCCGAGCCCCGGCGCCCGCTGATGCCGCGGACCAACGCACCCTCGGCTGCCGGCACAGCGCGGATCACGCCGCCGCAGCCACCGGCCCAGCAGCTTCCGAGTGCCCAGCAAGAACCGGCCACCACGCGGTTCGCGATGGCCCGTAACGCCGTGCGCAACGCGGTGAACACTGCGGTCAACACGGTCAACACCGCGACCGGCAGCACCAACGCCGGCACGGAACGCACGCCGCAGCCCACCGGGCGGCCCGCGGGTGGCCCGGCATCACCCCCGCAGCGTGAAGATCAACCGCAGCAGCGTCCGCCCGCCGGTGGTGGTGAGAATGCGCCGACGACCGCGTTCAGCGCACAGCGCCCGAACCAAGGGCCGGGGCCGAATCCACGCCAGCGTGATCAGGACCCGTCGACCCAGAAGCTCAACCCCCGCGACGACGAACCGCCTCGTCGCGGCGGCGGGATGAGTGCGCAGGATCTGCTGCGCCGCGAAGGCCGGCTCTGATCCTGGGCTAGCGGTCGGGATCGTCCGACGACAGGTCATCGGCACGGGCTTGAATGAGCACGTCGTCCGATTCCTCTTGCCGGGCCTCCTCGGCCTCGGGATCCTCGGCCAGCAGAACCCGGGTCGCGCTGTTGATGAACGCCACTGTGGGAACGGCGAGCAGAGCGCCGACGATGCCGGCCAGGACACCGCCGCCCGCGATGGCCAGCACGACCGCCAGCGGGTGAATCGACACCGCGCGGCCCATCACCAGCGGCTGCAGCACGTGACCCTCGAGTTGCTGCACCGCGATGATCAGCCCGAGCGTGATCAGGGCGTAGACGAACCCCTTGGCCAGCAGCGCCACCACGACCGCCAGGAATCCGGCGACGACCGCACCGACCAGCGGGATGAAGGCGCCCATGAACACCAGCGAGGCCAGCGGCAGCGCCAACGGGATACCCATGATCGCCAAGCCGGTACCGATGCCCACGGCATCGACCAGGGCGACCAGGAACGTCGCCCGCATGTAGCCGCCCAGCGAGTGGAAGCCCGCTCGCCCGGCGTCACGAACCCGGTCACGCACGTGCGTCGGGAACGCCTTGGTGACGAACGCGAAGATGCTGCGCCCACCCTGTAACAGGAAGATCAGAGTGAACAGCACCAGGAGCGCGCCGGTGAGCAGTTCGGTGAGGGTGCCCGCGGTGGACAACGCCCCGGTGGTGAGCTTCTCCTGATTTCGTTGCAGCGCCTCGATCGCGGTGTTGCCGGCCTGGTCGATCTGCTCCTTGCTCAGCTGCAGCGGGCCGTTGATCAGCCAGTTGCGCAGCCCGTCGATGCTTCGGGTCACCTGTTCCACGAGTTGTGGTGCACCCTCGACGAATTGGGAGATGACGAAGCTCAAGATGCCGCCCACCACCGCGAAACTGGCGAGCAACACCAGGGCCACGGCGGCGCCACGAGGGGCACCGCGGCGGTCCATGAAGTCGACGGCGGGCAGCAGCAACGCCGCGACCATGGTGGCCAGCGCCACCGGCACCACGATCACCTCAAGGTGTTTGATCAGCCACAGCAGTGCCACCACGGCCGCCAGAATGACCAACAGCCGCCACGACCAGGCCGCAACCTTGCGGACGAACGGCGTGACGGCCTCATCAGCAACAGGATCCAGTGCCATCTCGGTAGCGTAATGCGGCGCGCCCAGCAACCGGCGATGTCGACACGACCTGCGCGGTTACCCTGTAGGGCGTGTCACAGGACGCGCCGGCCGACACAACCCGGGACAGGGTCGGCTCCACGCGCGGCAAGTACTGGTGGGTGCGGTGGGCGGTCATCGCACTCGCGGTGACAGTGCTGGCCGTCGAGGTGACACTGGTCTGGGATCAGCTGGCGAAGGCATGGCGGAGCCTGCTGACCGCGAACGGATGGTGGGTGCTGGCGGCGGTAGGCGCCGCGATGGCCTCGATGCACAGTTTCGCCCAGATCCAGCGGACGCTGCTGCGATCGGCGGGAGTGCCCGTCAGACAGTGGCGTTCGGAGGCCGCGTTCTACGCCGGTAACGCACTGTCGACCACCATGCCGGGTGGCCCCGTGCTCTCGGCGACGTTCGTGTACCGCCAACAACGCATCTGGGGTGCCTCACCGCTGGTGGCCTCGTGGCAGCTGGTGATGTCGGGGGTGCTGCAGGTCGTGGGCCTGGCGCTGCTGGGCCTCGGCGGCGCGCTTCTGCTCGGGGCCAGCAAGAACCCGCTGTCACTGATCTTCTCGCTCGGCGCGTTCCTGGCGATCATCCTGCTGGCGCAAGCCGTGGCCACCAGGCCCGAGCTGATCGACGGCATCGGGGCCAAGGTGCTGGCGTGGGTCAACTCGCTGCGCGGCAAGCCCACAGACACCGGGCTGGCCAAGTGGCGCGAGATCCTGCAGCAGCTGGAGTCGGTCAGTCTGGGCCGGCGGGACCTCGCGGTGGCGTTCAGCTGGTCGATGTTCAACTGGGTCGCCGACGTGGCCTGCCTGGCGTTCGCCTGCTACGCCGCCGGCGGTCACCCATCGCTGGCCGGGGTCACCGTCGCCTACGCCGCGGCCCGCGCGGTGGGATCGATCCCGTTGATGCCAGGCGGTCTGCTGGTGGTGGAGGCCGTGCTGGTGCCCGGACTGGTCTCCTCCGGAATGACGCTGGCGTCGGCGATCTCGGCGATGCTCATCTACCGCCTGGTCAGCTGGATCTTCATCTCCTCGATCGGGTGGGTGGTGTTCTTCTTCATGTTCCGCACCGAGAAGGACCTCGACCCGGACGAACACACGGCCGGGACGGCGGACACAGACGGTCCCGCCTCCCCGAACCCTGAATCCTGAATCCTGAATCCTGAATCCTGAAAAGCCCTAGGAGACGTCGATGCGAATCCGGTACCCGATCGCAGTGGTCGCGCTGACCTTGGCCGGGTGTTCGTCGGCGCAGAGTCCGCAATCCGAGTCCCCCACGACCACCACCCCGCCACCGGTGGTCACCCCGGTGGTGGGATCGGTTCTGGCAGAACCGGTTCCAGTGGCCGCCACCGATGGCCGCACCCACCTGGCCTACGAGCTGATGCTGACCAACACCTCGCCGAGCGCCGTAACCCTCAACTCGCTGAGCGCCACTACGGCCGACCGCAAGTTGCTCACCTTGTCCGGGGACAGCCTCAAGTACTGGACCAGGGCCGTGGGCAATTCCGCTGTGCCAACCAACGTGCTCGGCCCCGGGCAGAGCGCGTACGTGTGGCTGGACGTCGTCGCCGACGATCCGACGCAGGTGCCCACCGAACTCACCCACGAACTCGGGATCACCGTGGCCAAACCGATGCCGCCACTGGTCCCGCCCACACTGACCGAGCCGGTGGCGCCGGTGGCGGTGCAGACCCGCAAGCCGGTGTCCATCACCCCGCCGCTGACCGGGGACAACTGGGTGGACGCCAACAGCTGCTGCGATATGACGCCGCACCGCATGGCGTTGAATCCGATCAACGGAAAGGTCTGGGCTGCAGAACGATTCGCAATCGACTATGTGCAGCTGGGCGCCGACGGGCGGCTGTTCGCCGGGGACCGGGCCAAGGTCGCGAGCTACCCGTACTTCGGCTCCGAGATCCACGCGGTGGCCGACGGCCCGGTGGTCGCGGTGCTCGACGGACTGAACGAGCAGGTCCCGGGTGTCGCGCCGAACGGCCTCACCCTCGCCCAGTACGGCGGCAACCACATCGTGCAGGACATCGGCGACGGCAACTACGCCTTCTACGCGCACCTGCAACCGAACAGCCTCAAGGTCAAGCCCGGAGACAAGCTCAGCGCCGGGCAGGTCATCGGCGCCTTGGGCAACTCCGGCAACTCCGATGCACCGCACCTGCACTTCCATGTGATGGACGGGCCGGATCCTTTGGCGTCCAATGGCTTACCATTTACCTTCAAATCGTTCCGGCTCGATTCGCGGCTCACCTCGCTGGCCGCCGCCGATGCGCTGTTCGACGGCAAGCCGGCCGCGCGGCAACCGGGCTTCGCCGAGCGCGACCAAACCGACGTCAGCCCACTGGTACTGGATGTGATGACATATGCGACGAGCTAGCGGCGCGGCGTTCCTGGCCGACCTGATCTGCGTGGTCGTGTTCTGCACCATCGGACGGCGCAGCCACGCCGAGGGTCTGACGGTGGCCGGGGTCGCCGAGACCGCGTGGCCGTTTCTCACCGGGACCGTGGTGGGCTGGTTGCTCTCGCGCGGCTGGCAGCGCCCGACATCGTTGGCACCCACCGGCCTCGTGGTGTGGGTCAGCACCGTCGTGGTCGGCATGGTGCTGCGCAGATTCACCTCGGCCGGCGTCGCGGTCAGCTTCGTCATCGTCGCCTCGCTGGTGACCGCGGTGTTGCTGCTGGGCTGGCGCGGGGTGCTGGCAGCCGTGCAGCGTCGTCAATCCGCCTGAGCCCCTTCGCCGGAGGCCGATACCGGCGCGGCCAGCGTCAAAACGGCGCGCAGACCGCCGAGCGGCCCGTCGGACAACGTGATCTCGCCACCGTGCAACACAGCCTGCTGCGCCACCAGGGCCAGGCCCAGCCCGGATCCCCCCGCCATCGCGGTGCTGCCCCGGCGGAACCGGCCCAGAACGGTCCGGTGCTCCTCCACCGGTAGTCCGCGCCCGTTGTCGTCGACGGTGATCACGAGGTGCTCATCGCTGCGGTGGGCGGTCACCACGATCCGGGTGGCCTCACCGTGGACGATGGCGTTGCGCACCAGGTTGTCCACGGCGATGCGCAGCCCGCCCGGCCAGCCCAGTACCAAGCCGACGTCATCGGCAACCTGCACGTCGATCCGGACATGCTCGCTGCCCCGGGCGTTCTCCCTGACCACCCGGTCGAGCAGATCGGCGATGTCGATCAGTTCGCGGTCCTCGGCCTGGGCCAGTTCTCCCGAGGCCAGTTGGCCCAGCGCGGTGATGATGGCCTCCACGCGGCGCTGGGCCCGGGACAGGTCGGCGACCACTTCGTCGCGTTCGGATTCCGGCAGGTTGTGGATCCGCAACGTGTCCAGATCGGCGCGCATCGCGGTGAGCGGGGTGCGCAGTTCGTGCGCGGCATTGGCGGCGAAATCCTGTGCGGCCTGAAGGGAATTGGTGGTGGCGCGCTGCGCGGCGGCCAAGCGGGTGAGCATGCCCGCCATGGCCTCCGACAGGTCCTCGGCCTCCCGCACGCCGCGCACCTTCGGCATCGCCTCGGTGCCGCTGTCCAGTTTCGAGGTCTGCTCGGTGAGCTTGCGCAGCGGCCGGATGGCCGGCCCGGCCAACAGCCAGCCCAGCCCTCCGGCCACCAGAACGGTGGCCACACCGAATCCGGTGTAGAGCGGAATTCTGTTGGGACTCAACAAAATACTGTCCGCACGGATACCGATCGACATCAGCACACCGCCGTGCTGGTCCACGTGGACGGTGCGCACCCGGTAGTCGACCCCGTTCACCTCGACGGTCTCGGTGCCCGGCGGCAGCGCCGGCAACTGGAAGCCCCGCTGGAACACCACCTGCCCGGTCGACCGCGACCGGCCGGTGGTCAGCACCCCGCGAGTGGGATCCTGAAGATGCTCGGGGCTGATGCTGGCGTCGACGATCGAATCGAGCCTGCGGTCCAACTGCGCGGAGTCGTTGTTGGCCAGCGCCACCGAGGTGAGGATGGTGAACACCGCGACCACCGCCGCCGCCGCCAGCGCCGAGGCCACGGCGACCCTGGTGCGCAATGACGCGGAGCGGATGAAGCCGAAGATCCGCACCTACTGCCTGTTCCTCACGGCACCCGTCACGCGGCCCTCACGCATCCTCCCGCAGCACGTAGCCGATGCCCCGGACGGTGTGGATGACGCGCGGCACATCGGGCCGCTCGAGCTTTCGCCGCAGATACGAGATGAACACGTCGGCCACATTCGTGTCCACGTCGAAGTCGTATCCCCAGACCAGCTCGAGCAGCCGCTGCCGGGACAACACCACACCGGTGTTCTCCGCCAGCACGGCCAGCAGGTCGAATTCCCGCTTGGTCAGGTCGACGCGATCGCCGCCGACGAACACCAGCCTGCGGGCGGTGTCGATGGTCAGCGCCCCGACGGTCATGGTGTCCGACGGCCGATCGGCATGACTGGCCCGGCGCAACAGCGCGTTGAGCCGTGCCACGAGCTCGCCGAGGTCGAACGGTTTCGTCAGGTAATCGTCCGCGCCGGCTTCCAGTCCCGCGATGCGGTCGTTGACCGTGTCGCGGGCCGAGAGCACACAGATCGGGATCTCATTGCCCAATGCCCGCAAGGCGGTGACCACAGCGACGCCGTCGAGCTCCGGCATCTGAACGTCGAGAACGAGCGCGTCGTGCGACTCGTTCGACAACAGGCGCAGTGCTTCCTTGCCGGACGCCGCGACCCGGACGTCGAACCCCGAATGCCGCAATCCGCGGGCAACCGAAGTACGCACATCCGGGTCGTCGTCGACCATCAGCACCGTGCGGTTCACGCTCTCGAGCGTCACGTGTCCTTCGCCGCTGGCGGGGGTTGCTTCCACCCGCACTCGGTTAGGGGATGGAAGGAGCCGGAGCTTCGCCGCAGCGGTTCTTCAGGTCTACCAGCGGCTGGCGGATACCGGTCAGCTCCGCCTTCGTCTGCGGGTTCGCTTCCAGGTAGTCGTGCACCTTGGTGCGGACCTCTTCACGCGGCAGACCTTCCAGGCTGGTGAAGAAGTTGTTCACATCGGGATGCGTGAACAGGTACGCCGAGGTCGATGCCGAGACGCCCGAAGCCACGCCGGCCAGATCGGCCGCGCTGCAGTTGGGGGGGTTGTTCGCCGGGTCGTCGGCAAGCGCCGACGGGATGGCGCCGAACAGCATCGCACCGGCTACAGCGCCGGCGCCGGCCACGCCAGCTACCACGCGCCGCGCATTTCGGGCCGAGAGCAACATGGTCAAGCTCCTTCATCGGATGGGGTAGGCCGTAACCCCAATCGGTTATCGGCTCAAGAAAGCTAAGCAGAATCCTTGACGACTTTCCTGCCTTGCGCGCAAACCGGCTCTCCGGTCGGTGAACCCGCAGTTCAGCGGTACCACCTACGACGACGCGACGGCCGCCCGCCTAGCGCGTCGTAGCCGTGGCGGGGCCCGGAAGCGGACCGGAGCCCGCCGTCACCGACGACGGGCGCGACGATTGCGCAGGCACCGCGACACTGGGCACCCCGACGTTCTGCGCCGAGGGCGCCCCGGCCGGCAAACCACTGGTAGGGGTGCCCTGCGATTGGGTGGCCTGCATCAGCCCCATCAGCTGCGGCAGGGTGACCGGCAACTTGCAGCGCGTGCCCAGGCTGGCCAGGGGCTGCTGCAACTGCTGGATGTCCTTGGCGGCCTGAGGGTTGGCATCGAAGTAGGTCTTGAGGGCCGCGATCGACTGCGCTCCACCCTGTTGCTGGCTGATCGTGGTCAGGGCCTGGTTGGTCTGTGGATGCGTGTCCAGATAGTTGCCGATATTGGTGGCCACGCCGCCCGCGGTGCGGGCGACCTCGCTCGCGGCGCACGGATCGGTCGCAGCCGTAGCGGACGGGACCATGAGCGCGGCCACCACGGCGCCGCCGACGCCGGTCACCGCGAGAGCGGCGGCCAGACTGCGGCGCAATCCACCGTTGGTCGGTTGCATGGAGTACTCCTTCAGCGTGGGCCCCGGCGCACACGTCAGCCGGGGTCGTCCTTGGCTATGTCGCCGGACAGGGCGCTTCTGTTAGCAGCTCCGGGCCGGCGGCGTGCGCACAACGCTACGGATATCAGCTGTGAGAAGTCTCAGGGCGATCTCAGAACCGGAAGAGAGCGAGCCACATTACACCGGTAGAGGTACGCTCTCGCTGGTACGAGCCAGGACACGCCCAGCCAGGTTGGGGGGAGAAAGCGGGGAAGTCGCATCCAGCAGTTCATGATGCGCTTGAGCAGCTATCTGCGCAGATTCCGCTGGGCGGTTTTCGCGACTTGGTTGTTGCTTCTGGTGCCCTCGATCTACCTAGCGATCAACCAGTCGTCCAACCTGACCGGCGGCGGGTTCGACGTCGAAGGTTCGCAGTCGCTCCACGTCCAGCGGCAACTCGAGGAACATTTCCCGGACCAGGGCGCGTCCCCGCTTGCCCTCATCGCCGCGCCCCGCGCCGACGCCTCGTTCCAGGACATGAACGCCGCGGTGGTGTGGCTGGAGAAGATCGCGGGCGAGGTGCCCAGCGTCAAGATCGTGCCGAATCCCCAACAGCCGGCCCCGCAGCCCGACCGGCCCTACGTCATCACCCTGCAACTGGACTTCAACAACACGGGCGCGGTCGATGTGGCCAAACAGCTGCGCCAGAAGGTCGGTGTGCACGGCGAAGAGCCCGGTGAGAGCGAGAACGGCAAGGTCAAGTTCTACGTCATCGGTCAGGGTGCACTCGGTGCGGCCGCGACACAGGCCACCAAGCACGACATCGCCGCGGCCGAGAAGTGGAACCTGCCGATCGTCTTGATCGTGCTGCTGGCGGTGTTCGGATCGCTGGCCGCCGCGGCGCTGCCGCTGGTGCTCGGCATCTGCACGGTCGTGGTGACCATGGGCCTGGTCTATCTGCTGTCGATGTACACGCAGATGAGCGTGTTCGTGACGTCGACGGTGTCGATGTTCGGTATCGCCCTGGCCATCGACTACTCCCTGTTCATCCTGATGCGCTACCGCGAGGAGCTGCGCGCCGGCCGTGACCCGGCCGATGCGGTCGACGCCGCGATGGCCACCTCCGGTCTGGCCGTGGCTCTGTCCGGCCTCACCGTGATCGCCTCGGTCACCGGCATCTACATCATCAACACCCCGGTGCTGGTGTCGATGGCCACCGGCGCGATCCTGGCCGTCGCGGTCGCCGTGCTGACCTCGACCACGATGACCCCGGCCGTGCTGGCGACGTTCGGCAATGCGGCGGCCAAACGCTCGTCGTACCTGCACTGGTCCCGCCGCGCCGAGGCGACCCAGTCGCGGTTCTGGACCCGGTGGACCGGCGCGGTGATGCGACGGCCGTGGGCCTCGGCCGTCGCCGCGACGATCCTGTTGCTGACCCTGGCCGCACCGGCGTTCGGCATGGTGCTGGGCAACAGCATGCAGCGCCAGTTCGAGCCGACCCACGAGATCCGCGGCGGGGTCAACGCCGCCGCCGACGCGCTGGGTCCCGGAGCGCTGGGCCCGGTGCGAGTGCTGGTGACCTTCCCCGACGGCAACGCTGACGGCGCCAAGGGCACCGCCACGATCGACGCGGTGCGCCAGGAGATAACCCGGGCACCCAACGTGCAGACCGTGCAGCCGCCGGTGTTCGCCGACAACAACACCAGCGCGCTGCTGTCGGCCGTGCTGTCGGTGGACCCCGAGGACCTGGCCGCGCGCGAGTCCATCGACTGGATGCGGGACAAACTGCCCCAGGCTGCGGGGCCGAATGCGCGCGTGGATGTGGGCGGTCCGACCGCGCTGATCAAGGACTTCGACGATCGGGTGTCCAGCACCCAGCCGCTGGTGTTCCTGTTCGTCGCGTTGATCGCCTTCGTGATGCTGCTGGTGTCGATCCGATCGGTGTTCCTGGCACTCAAGGGTGTCCTGATGACCGTGCTGTCGGTGGCCGCGGCATACGGCAGCCTCGTGGTGGTCTTCCAGTGGGGTTGGTTCGAGGGGCTGGGATTCGAGAAGATCAGCTCGCTCGACAGCACCGTTCCGCCGCTCGTGCTGGCGATGACCTTCGGCCTGTCGATGGACTACGAGATCTTTCTGCTCACCCGGATTCGGGAACGGTTCCTGCAGACCAACAGCACCCGCGACGCGGTCGCCTACGGCGTCAGCACGAGCGCACGCACCATCACCAGCGCCGCGCTGATCATGATCGCGGTGTTCATCGGTTTCGCTTTTGCCGGCATGCCGCTGGTGGCCCAGCTGGGTGTGGCGTGCGCGGTGGCCATCGCGGTCGACGCCACCGTCGTCCGGCTCATCCTGGTGCCCGCCCTGATGGCCATGTTCGACGAGTGGAACTGGTGGCTGCCGCACTGGCTGGACCGGCTGCTGCCCGAGGTGGATTTCGAAAAGCCTTTGCCGAAGGTCGAAGTCAACGATCTGGTGATCATTCCCGACGACATCTCCGCAATGGGTCCGAGCGGATCGGACCTGCGCATGATGGTGCGCACTGCCGCACGAATGAAAACCCTTGCTCCGCAAACGATCATCGTCACCGACCCGCTGGCTTTCAGCGGCTGCAGCAAGCCTTCCTCCCGGTTGGCGGCGCGGCGGCCCGGTGGCCCGAAGCGCTGCCCGGGAGTGCATCCGGTGACGATGTGGCGGGGCAGACTCTCGGTAGCCGTGGACGCCCTGGAGACCGAGGCCGACGCACAGCGCACGCCCATGGAACGCCTGGGTCCGGTGGAGACCACGAATGTTCAACTGCCGACCGGTGATCGGCTGCAGATCCCGACCGGCGCCGAAACTCTGCGGCTCAAAAGTTATCTGATCATGTGCCGGAACAGCACCAAGGACTATGAAGAGTTTGCTGATCTTGTCGATTCGGTAGAAACCGAGACTGCAGCTCTGGTGTTGTCGGGCATGGACCGGTATTACTGTGGGCAGAACCCGAAGAGCAGATGGGTGGCCACGCAGCTGGTGCGGCGGCTGGCCGACCCGCAGCCGTCCGATGAACACGACTTCGTGATGTCGGACCCGGATGCAGCTGCCGAATGGGAGAAGGTCAGGCAGCGCTGCCTGTCAGTTGCGGTAGCAATGCTGGAGGAGGCGAAGTGACGTTGGCCCCCGACGTCCGGGAATCGAGGGATGCGCGGATGGCGCGCCGCGACGAGGTTCAGCCGGTTCAATCGTCTCCGCGACGTCCCCCGAGTCAGCGCACCCAGCCGCCCCAGGCGCAACGCACCTCGGCCCAGCGGACCACAACCGCACAACGGACGGCGGCCACCCCGCGCGCCGCCACCCCGCGGACTACGACGCCGCCCAGTTCAGCGCAACGCAGTTCCGCACAACGCCCCCAGAACGCGCCCGCCCAGGTACAACGGACACAGGAGCAACGCGCTCCCGTGCAGGACACCAAGGCACAGCGCACACAGGGGCAGGGCACGCAGACACCACGCACACCGGTACAGCGCTCGCAGCAACCGGCGCAGCCGCGACAATCACGTCCGGCGAAGGCCGCACCGCCGCAGCGCCAACCCGCATTCGACGACCGGCCGGTCGAGTACTGGCCGACCGCCGCCATTCGCGCGGCATTGGAGACCGACGACATGGCGGTCTGGCAGCGCATCGTCGCTGCGATCAAGCGTGATCCTTACGGCCGCACCGCCCGCCAGGTCGAGGAAGTGCTGCAGACCGCGCGCCCCTACGGGGTGTCCAAGGCGCTGTCGGAGGTTCTGGTGCGCACCCGTGAGCACCTGGAGGCCACCGAGCGGGCCGAGGTGGCTCGCCAGATCCAGGCCATGCTGCGCCGGTCCGAGCTGCAGGCACCCGAGTTCGCTTCGCGCGTCGGGGTGTCCAACGAATCCTTCGCCGACTATCTGGAGGGCACCACCAGCCCGCCGGCCTCACTGCTGCTGCGCATGCAACGGCTCTCCGACCGGTTCGCCAAGCTCTCCGCACAGCGTTCCGCCAAATAGCCAGGATTCTCCCGGTCCATGACGTCCCAGTCGGCCGCGACGGTGCAACGCGTCCTGCGTGATACCCGGTCGGTCGCCATCGTCGGCGCCTCGGCCAACCCCGCGCGGGCCAGCCACGAGGTCTGGAAGTATCTGAAGGCGGCCACCGACTACACGCTGTACCTGGTGAACCCGACGATCACCGAGGTCGACGGCACCCCCGTCTACCCCAGCCTGGCCGCGCTTCCCGAGGTACCGGATCTCGTCGACGTGTTCCGTCGCCGCGAAGAACTTCCGCACGTGCTCGCCGACACCATCGCGGTCGGAGCCAAGACGTTGTGGCTGCAACTGGGGTTGCGCGACGAGCAGGTGGCCCGCGACGGAGCCGCGGCAGGCCTCACGGTCATCCAGGACCTCTGCCTGAAGGTCGAGTACGCCCGCTTCGCCTAGCGCTGCCAGCCACGCAGCAGCAGTAGGGCGGCGATCCGCTGGGTTGGCGTGTCCAGCCGCCCCTGCAGAATCCGGTCGGCTTTTTTCATGCGTAGCCGGACGGTGTTCGGATGTACGTTCAGCGCCGCTGCGGTGGCGTTGACGTCACCCCAGTTCTCCAGCCAGGTGCGCAGCGTGATGGTCAGTTCAGTCCCGTCCGTGCGGTCGAAGTCGCGCACCCGCTGCAGTTCGCTGTGTGCCACGGACTGCACGGCGGTCGTAGCGCGGCTCAGAACAATGGTGTCCCAAACCTGCTCGTGCGTCGCAGATCTCAGGTCGAGGCGCAACGCGGCGGCAAGAGTCTCGTCCGCTTCCACGCGGGCGGCCGGCAACCCCGCGTGGCCCGGACTCAATCTGCTCGCGCCGACCGCCCCAGGCGATGCGGATCCGACGATCCCGCACAGCCAGGGCCAGCCGCCCGGCCCCGCGCGTTGCCCGACCACCGCGTAGACGACATCACCGATGTCGACGAGCACCGGATCCTCCCACGACTTCTTTCGCAGGAAGGTACGCCACAGAGCCAGGTCTTCTCGAGCATCTGCCATCGAGAGTCTTTGCAACGCAACGACTCTGACCGGTTCAGACAGCAGCGGCACATCTTGACCGGCGTCGCTGGCCGTTCCGGTCAGCGCCGCACGTAGTTGACCCGCCGTATACCTGCCGGTCAACTCGAGTTCGGCGCAGAACCGTACGAGGTGCAAAGCGACCGCGGTACTCGCCGCCGAGAGTCTCGCCACGAGATCCGGGTCGAGGCGTCCATCGAAAATCGCCCAGATCGAGCCGACGAGTTGTCCACCGACGCGCAACGGGATGACGAGACGCTGCGCAAAACCGGGCTCTTCAGCGGGCACCAGAAACGGACGGCCCTCCCGGGCCAGTCGTTTCAAGACCCCGCTGGCCCGCAGTCGCTTCAGGACATCGGTGGGCACGGCTCGGCCCATGATGGTGGAGGTGCGGGCTATGTCGGCGGTCTGCGTCGTTGCCGAGTAGGCGATCACGCGGCTTCGGGCATCTTCGATGGTGACCGAAGAATTCAAGATCGTCGCGACCACTTCGGCCAAGGCGAACAGCCCCTGCTGCGCCGACGCCGCCCCGGCCACCGCCGACTGCCCCTCAAGCAGCAGGCCCCGCGCGAACCAGATGAAGTGCGACCACTCCATTTGCGGGTTCAGGCCCGCCAATGTGACACCTCGCGCGGCGCTGTGGGTGCAGACGTCGGGCGGAACCGGCTGCGGCAGCACCACCGCAGCAGCTCCGGCGGACGCCGCCACGTCGATGATCTCCATCTGCACCGGCTCGTCGGTGGCGCCGATGGCGGCGATGAGCGAACCAGCGCCGGGCGGCTGGCGGTCGCCCCACAGATGCACGGCGGATACCGCCCGTGGATCTCCCTCCACCAGCGTCGTTACCACCCCTGCGCCCAGCGCTTCGCAAAGGTCTACACCTTGGAGCATGAGCGGATTGTAGAGACCGCACAGTCGCGCGAGGGCACGGTGTCAGTTCCGAACAGGGGTGGATCCTGTTGCAGGCCACAGTATTGAATCCGTGAACTCACGCAACAGTGTCCCGCGGAAGCAAGTGGCCGTGATCGGCGCCGGCATGGTGGGGTTGTGCACCGCCTGGTACCTCCAGGAGTACGACATCGAAGTCACGGTCTTCGACCGAGATGACGTCGCAGCAGGCTCGAGCTGGGGCAATGCCGGATGGCTGACGCCGAGCATCGCCACTCCCCTGCCGGAACCGGCCGTACTGAAGTACGGCCTCGGCGCCCTGCTGAGCCACTCGTCGCCGGTGTATGTCCCGCCGACCGCCAACCCGACGCTGTTGCGTTTCCTTGCACAATTCGCACGCAACAGCACCGCGAAGCGGTGGCGGAAGGCGATGCAGGCCCTCATCCCACTCAACAACGAGGCGCTCGCCGCCTTCGCCGAGATGGAGCTGGATCTCGCTGAAAAATCTGCTCCTGCAGCACCTTTCATCGCCGCATACCGCACCTCCGCTGATCGGGAGGTGCTGCTCGAAGAGATAAACCACATCCGGGCTGCAGGCCAGTCCGTCAACTTCGAGCTGCTCGACGGAGCCGAGGCGCGCGCGCAGGAACCCGCACTCTCGTCGGAGATCAATGCCGCGATCAGGATTCTCGATGAGCGGTTCCTCAACCCCGCCGCCTTCGTTCACTCCGTCGCCGACGCCGTGGTGGCCCGCGGCGGAAAGATCGTGCGGGATACGGACGTGGACCGCATCGGCCAGGGCGCCGGCCCGGTCCGCATCGCCGGCCGCTCCTTCGACGCCGTGGTGCTCGCGACCGGGGCCAGGCTCAACCGCCTCGCCCGGCCATTTGGTGTCAAACGGCTGGTCCAGGCCGGACGCGGATACAGCTTCACCGTCAAGGTCGACCATTTGCCGATCGGACCGGTGTACTTCCCCGCCCAGCGCGTCGCATGCACACCCGTCGGCGATCGCCTTCGCATCGCCGGAATGATGGAATTCCGCGACGTAGAAGCCCCACTGGACCCTCGGCGCATCCGAGTACTGCGCGACGCGGCATCGGGTCTGCTTGCCGGGGCCCACCTCGACCAGCGTGAGGATGAATGGGTGGGCGCCCGCCCGTGTACCGCTGACGGACTGCCGCTGATCGGACAATCGACCGATCCGCGAGTGTTCATCGCCGGCGGCCACGGCATGTGGGGCATCACGCTGGGCCCCGTCACCGGAAAGCTCCTTGCTCTACAGATCGCCACCGGCCAGACCTCGCCAGCGTTGCGCGCTGTCGACCCCCTTCGATGAACGGACGTGGATTCCTATGACTGAACTGAAAACGATCTCCTCACCCGAGGCCCCGAAAGCAGTAGGCCCCTACGTTCAGGCCGTCGCGCACGCGGGCATCCTCTACTGTTCCGGCTCACTGCCGCTGAACCCGGCCACCGGAACGATCGAGGCCGCCGACATCGCCGCCGAAGTGCGCCAGAGCCTGGCCAACCTCGCGGCGGTGTGCGCCGAAGCCGGCACCAACCTCGGCCGTACCCTGCGCACCACGATCTACACGACCCGGCTGAGCTCGTTCGCCGACATCAATGCCGCATACGCAGAGTTCTTCGACGTGCGGTCCCCGGCTCGGACCACCATCGAAGTGGCGGCGCTGCCCCTGGGCGCCACGGTCGAGATCGACGCGATCGTCGCACTGAGCTGACCCGTAGGAGCCGGCTTTGTGCCGGCTCCTACCGGGAGTGCAGCGGGGTCACATTGTCGACGAGCCAGCGGCCGTCGGTCTTGCTGAGGGCGACCCGCAGGGCCATCACCGCATTGTCGGTCGGTTTGCCCGGCGCGCTCTGAGTTCCGCGCAGGACCACGGCCACACTGGCCACCTGCGGGCCCAGCGCCTCCACCCCGGCGGAGATGGTGGCTGCGGTGGCCGAGACGTTCTTGCTGGCCAATTCCTTTGCCACGTTGGCGAATTCGTTCTTGAACTGCTCGGCCTGCTTCGGTGACATCATCCCGGTTGCGCGGTCGATCGAGGCGGTCGGGCTCTGCGGGCTGAACGTGGCGGTGGCCTCCGAGACGCTGCTGGCGATCCGCACCACCTCGTCACGGTCGTTGTTGAAGGTGCGGTCGGGCACGGTCCAGCGCAGGTAACCGACCGTCACCGCGGCCACCAGGGCGGCCGCGGCAACGCCGGCGACCGCGAGCCGCAGCCCGGGCGCATCGTCGTCGGTGCCCAGCGTGACGCCGTCGCGACGGGCCAGCACGATGTTGACGATGACGCCCTGCACGATCAGCAGGCACAGCACCGAGCACAGCGAGACCCACCACAGCGGCCAGGACAGCGCCAGGCCGATGTACAGCACCGCCGCGATCGCGGCCAGCGGGGCCGCGATGTCGAAAGCCAGCACGCGCAACCGGTTTCTCATCGGATCGGCTCCAACCGCGAGACCATCAGGGTGCCGTCGACATCGGAGACATCCAACCGCAGCGTCCAGCGCACGGTCTGGGGCTTGTCGCTGCCGGCGTTCTCGCTGACCGAGGTGGCCACCACCAGCACCGTGTCGGTGCGCGAAACCATTCCGGCCAGGTCCGTCTTGGGTGCGGGCACCGGACGGCCGTCCGGGCCTGGCGGTGGGTGGTACAGCGATTCGATGGCCACCGAGTCGATCTGCCCGGTGGTGCGGGCCTGCAGTCGCTGCACCAGATCGCGGTAGGGCTGCACGGCAGCGTCGAAGTCGGAATTGAGCTGGCCCACGGTGCCCTCGCGGAGCTTCTGCATACCGGCTTCGACCGAGTCCTTGTTGATGTTGATCAGGACGTTGGTCCAGTCGGCGGCGGTCCGCAGCACCCGGGTCTGGTACGCGCGCTCGTCGGACTCGCTGCGGTGCGCGGACCACACCATGGTGGCCAGGACCACAGCCACGACCGCGATGAGGCCCGCGACCGCCGATGCGAAGCCGAAGCCGGTGATGACGCCATTGGGGTGATCGGCTGTGCTGTCCTTGCTGTCCTTGCTCGGCGCCTCGGGCATGGCCGTGAGGGTACCGGCAGCGCAACCCACCCAGCGCACCCGCGGCCTTCTGGAAGAATGTCGGGGTGACGGTAGAAGCGATCAAGTCGGGTATCGACCTGAGCCATGTCGACCCGCAGGCCCGCCCGCAAGACGACCTCTTCGGCCACGTCAATGGCCGATGGTTGACCGACTACGAGATTCCCGCCGACCGCGCCACCGACGGTGCCTTCCGGCTGCTGCACGACCGTGCCGAGGAGCAGATCCGCGATCTGATCGTCGGAGCCGCTTCGGCGGCGACATCGGACGGAGCAGCGGCCTCCGGTGATTCCGCGGCCGGCACCGATGAGCAGCGCATCGGCGATCTGTACGCCAGCTTCATGGACGAGCAGACCATCGCCACGCGTGGCCTGGCCCCGCTGCTGGCCGAGCTCGCCCTGATCGACGGCGCTGCCGACAGCGATGCGCTGGCCTCGGTGCTGGGCGGCCTGGAGCGCACCGGCGTGTCCGGCGGGGCCGGTGTGTACGTGGACACCGATTCCAAGGATTCGACGCGCTACCTGCTGCACATGAGCCAGTCCGGCCTCGGGCTGCCCGACGAGTCTTACTACCGCGACGAGCAACACGCCGAGATCCTGGCCGCTTACCCGGCGCACATCGCCCGCATGTTCACGCTTGTCTACGGCGGAGAGCAGGGCGAGACGGCGGCCCGGATCGTGGCGCTGGAATCCAAGCTGGCCGCCGCGCACTGGGATGTGGTCAAGCGCCGCGACGCCGACCTGACCTACAACCTGCGCAAGTTCGCCGACCTGTCCGCCGATGCCCCCGGATTCGACTGGACCGGCTGGCTCGGCGCGCTCGGCACCACCCCCGAGAAGGTCTCCGAGCTGGTGCTGCGGCAGCCCGACTTCGTGACGGCGTTCGCCGCGCTGTGGGCGAGCGAAGATCTGGAGGACTGGAAGGCCTGGACCCGCTGGCGCGTCATCCATTCGCGCGCCGGGTTGCTGACCGAAGATCTGGTGGCAGAGAACTTCGACTTCTACGGCCGCACCTTGAGCGGAACCGAGCAGAACCGCGACCGCTGGAAGCGCGGCGTCTCCCTGGTGGAGGGCCTGATGGGTGATGCCCTCGGCAAGCTCTACGTCCAGCAGTACTTCCCGCCCGAGGCCAAGGCCCGGATGGACGAGTTGGTGGCCAATCTGCGCGAGGCGTACCGGGTCAGCATCAACGAGCTGGACTGGATGACTCCGGAGACCCGGGCCAAGGCGCTGGTGAAGCTCGACAAGTTCACCCCGAAGATCGGCTATCCGGCCCGCTGGCGGGACTACTCGGCGTTGGTGGTCGAGCGTGACGACCTGTACGGCAACTACCGCCGGGGCCACGTGGTGAACTCCGACCGCGAGCTGGCCAAGTTGGGCGGGCCGGTGGACCGCGACGAATGGTTCATGACACCGCAGACGGTCAATGCCTACTACAACCCGGGGATGAACGAAATCGTCTTTCCCGCAGCCATTCTGCAGCCGCCGTTCTTCGATGCCGATGCCGACGACGCGGCCAATTACGGCGGTATCGGCGCGGTGATCGGGCACGAGATCGGCCACGGTTTCGACGACCAGGGCGCCAAGTACGACGGTGACGGCAACCTGGTCGACTGGTGGACCGATGCCGACCGTGCTGAATTCGGGGTCCGCACAAAGGCTTTGATCGATCAGTACGAACAGTTCAGCCCGCGCGGGCTGGACGGCTCGCACCACGTCAACGGGGCGTTCACGGTCGGGGAGAACATCGGGGACCTCGGCGGGTTGTCCATCGCGCTGCTGGCCTATCAGCTGTCACTGAAGGGTAAGGAAGCGCCGGTGATCGACGGGCTGACCGGCGTGCAGCGCGTCTACTTCGGCTGGGCGCAGGTCTGGCGGACCAAATCCCGTGACGCCGAGGCGATCCGGCGCCTGGCGGTGGATCCTCACTCGCCGCCGGAGTTCCGCTGCAACGGCGTCATCCGCAACATCGACTCGTTCTACGAAGCGTTCGAGGTGGCTGATTCCGATGAGCTGTATCTGGAGCCGGCCCAACGGGTCCGGATCTGGAACTAGGGCCGGTGGGCCTGTTCACCCGGAAGATCGGGAGCGGCTTTGGTTGACGATGTTCGTCACGACGAGGGTTCTGACGCCGACTGGTTCTGGGACGTCATAGCGGCGGCCTCGCGGAGCCGCGATCACCTTCGTGAAATTCTCGGACGCCTACCGAAGGACGCCGTCTACAAGTTCCAAGATCTTTTCTTGGACTTCGCCGCCGAGCTCCAAGACGAGCCATACCGGTCCAGCCTCGGGCCCGACGAGTCTGAAGATGGTCTAGAAGACGCAGCACACTGGGTGGTCAGCCAAGGGCGGGTGAGATATGAAGCGGTCCTCGCAGAGCCAAGCCGGATGCCCTCACACGTCGACGTCGGTGATCCAGCCAACCTTGGTGGGCTCGCCTACGAGGTCTACTTTCACCGGTTCGGGGAGCCGCTGGACTTGATCTAGCCCCGATGCCGAAAACCCCGCAGCGAGCTGCGGGGTTTTCGGTATCGAGGTTCGACTAGAACATCTGCCAGTCGGACGCGCCGTCGGGCGTGTTGTACCAGCCGCCACCGGTGTTCTTGATGACCACCGGGTCGCCGCTGCCGAAGTTGTCGTAGAACCACTTGGCGTTCTCGGCGCTGAGGTTGATGCAACCGTGGCTGACGTTGCTCCGGCCCTGCTGGGCGACCGACCACGGGGCGCTGTGGACGAAGACGCCGCTGTTGTCGATGCGGACGGCGTCCTTCACCTTGAGCTTGTAGCCCTCCTTGGAGTCCACCGGCACACCGTAGGTGGAGGAATCCATGACGATGTCGGGGAACTTCTCCAGCACGTAGTAGGTGCCGTTCTTGGTCTCATGCTTGCCGTCGGGCTTGCCCATCGACACCGGGAAGGTCTTCTCCAGCTTCCCGTTGCGCATGATCTCCATCTGGTGGGACTTGTCGTCGACCGTCGCCACCAGGTAGTCGCCGACCCGGAAGCTCGACTTGGTGCCGGCCGCGTCGATGTTCACCACGGTGTTGGACGGCCAGAAGTCCTGCGGGCGCCAGCGCAGCTGCGTGTCGGTGACCCAGTAGAAGCGGCCCGCCACCGGCGGGTTCGAGGTGATCCGAATGGCGTCCTGGGCCATCTGCCGGTTGGCGATCGGCCGCTGGAAGTTGATGTAGATGGGCTTGGCAACCCCGACCATCGACCCGTTGACCGGGTTGAACGACGGCGGCAGGAACGGTGCTTCACCGGTGAACGGCTGGGAGCTCTGCCCGGGCGCGTCGCCCTCCGTGAACGGGATGGTCGGGGAACCGTAGTTGATGATCGGCGCGGGTGTCGCCGGGGCGGCGGCGGCCGGAGCCGCCGGGTCGGCCGGCAGCGGGGGGATGTACGCGCCCGGCGGGGGGCCCGGGACCACAGGATCGACGGGTGCCGGCGGCGCCTCGGGGTCTGCGTAGGCGGATGGGGCGAGCACCATTCCACCGATCACTCCGGCGGCCATGAATGCCGTGATCAGTGCATGTTTTGCCGATTTCGGCATGAGTAACCTCCAGACAGCACAACTCGATCCAGTGTCTCACAACGCGATGACCAGCTACTGCCGCGAGAAGCCCTCATTCCCCGACAGCGACCGATTCCACGGCGCTGAACTGCGGTGTTTATCGACTGTGAGCGTGCTCGCGTTACTTCTCAGCGGAGGTGCAGGAAACCGTGAAGACGCCGCGGGACAGCGCGACGCCGCCCATCGCGACAATGATCAGCGCCGCGGCGGCGCCGACGGTCGGGGCGGCGCCACCGTGGTCGTAGATAGCGCCACCGATCAGCGCACCGCCCATGATCCCGACCTGGAAGGCCGCGACGTACCGGCCGGAGGCGCCGTCGGGGTCTTCCGGGGAGGTACGCATCGCCGAGGCCTGCAGCATCGGCGGCAACGCCGTGGACGCCGCGCCCCAGACCACCACCGCCACCGCGCCGAGCACCACCGCAGCCCGTCCGGACCACGATTCGACGGCCAGCACCGACAGGACCAGAAGCGCCGCCGCCAGCACCGCCAGGCAACCCAGCACCGAGGCCTTGGGCCACAGGTCCAGCGGACGGGCCATGGCGGCCATCCCACCCAGGCCGGCAATCCCGTACGCGGCCAGCAGCCAGGCCAGATGCGGACCGTGTATCCCGACCACGTCCCGGTTGATCACCACGATGAAGGTGTAGGCGATGAAGTGCCCGGTGACACCGATCAGCGTCAGCACCGACAGGGTGAACAGGCGGCGATTACGCCGGTGCCCGCGCGGCACCCCGGCGGCCCGGGCGGCACCGGATGCCGGCACGAGCGGCGGCAGCAGCGTCCGGGCGGCCAGCGCCACCACGGCCGCGGCCACGGCGATGACCGCCACGGCATTCCGCCAGCCCCACACCTCGCTGAGTGCCGCGGCGAGCGGATTGCCCACCACCAGGGCCAGGCCCGTGCCCACATAGACCGCGGCGGTGGCCCGGCCGGCGTGGCTGGCCGGGACCAGCCGGGCCCCGATCGGCGCGATCACCGACCACATCAGCCCGTGAGCCAGCGCGCACAGCACCCGGCCGCCGGCCAGCACCGCGAAGTTCGGCGCGAGCGCCGAGATCACCTGGGAGACCGTCAGGCACACCAGCGTCGCGACCAGGGTCCGGCGTCGCGGCCAACGTGCCGTCAGCCGCACCAGCGCGACCGTGGTGAGCGCGGCGACCAGGGCGTAGCTGGCCATCAGGGTGGCGACCAGGCCCTCGCTGACCTGAAGATCCGTGGCGATCGCCGGCAGTGCACCGACCGGGAGGATCTCGGCGGTGACGTAGACGAACGCCGCCGCCGCGAGCACGGCGAGTTGCGTGGCAACGCGCGGTGTCCACGGGTTGACGTGGGCGGAGAGCGATTCGCCGGTGACGCTGGAGGTCATGCTGGAATGCCACGGTAATGCCATAACGTTGCCGTGCGTGGTTGCCGACCCGAGAGGATGCGTAATGGTTGCAGTGCCCGATGGCTACGAGGATCTGTTGACGCGGCCGTTGTTCGGCCATCTGGCCACCACCCGACCCGACGGCACCGTGCAGGTGAATCCGATGTGGTTCGAGTGGGACGGCACGCATCTGCGGTTCACCCACACCACCAAGCGCCAGAAGTACCGCAACGTGACGGCGCACCCCGAGGTGGCGATGTCGATCCACGATCCGGACAACCCGTACCGCTACCTGGAGGTGCGCGGCGTGGTGGATGAGATCGTGCCGGATCCCACCGCTGCGTTCTTCCTGTCGCTCAACGACCGCTACAGCGGATCGCTGAACGAGGTACCGGCGGACGCCCCTGACCGGGTGATCCTGGCGGTGCGCCCGACGCTGTTCAGCAAGCACTAGTACTCGCCCACCGGCTCCGGCCGCCACTGCGTTACGAACGCGGGCGCACAATCGATTCTGTGATTGTCGCGTTCAGCATCAGCCCGACGGGCGGGGATGAAACCGGAAGTGTCAGCGCCGCGGTGGCCGAAGCGGTGCGGGTGGTGCGGGCTTCGGGCCTGCCCAACGAGACCAACGCCATGTTCACCAACATCGAGGGTGAATGGGACGAGGTGATGGCCGTGGTGAAGCAGGCCGTGGAGGTTGTGTCGGCGGTGTCCCCGAGGGTCAGCCTGGTGTTGAAGGCCGACATCCGTCCGGGCTATACCGGGCAGCTCACCGCGAAGGTCGAGCGGATCGAGCAGGCGCTGAGCGACTAGGAGCGGACCAGGCGGGCGATGGCGGCTGACGCTTCGGCCAGCTTGGCCTCGGCCTGATCCCCGCCTTCGGAGACGGCCTGCGTCACACAATGTCCCAGGTGTTCGTCGAGCAGGCCGAGCGCCACGGACTGCAGCGCACTGTTGACGGCGCTGATCTGGGTCAGGACGTCGATGCAGTACTTGTCCTCTTCGATCATCTTGGCGATGCCCCGGACCTGACCCTCGATCCGGCGCAGCCGTTTGGCGTAGTTCTCCTTCTGCGCCGAGTAGCCATGTGCACCCGAGTTTTCAGCCACGTCCATGGCTCTAGTATACGGGTACCCCACCGGGGTATGCATATCTAATTTGGCCGGGCGAAATGGTGCGACCGGGCCGCCACTGGGGCCGATACGCTCGACGCGATGTCACAGCCCCCCCCTGGCCCGGTCCGTACGGTGAGCCGCCGGTCTACCCGCCGCCGGGCTGGCCCGTGCAACCACAACCCCAGCCGCTGCCTGCGGGCAAGCGGTCTGCCCTCGGCACCACGGTCACGGTGATCAGCGTCGTCCTCACGATCGCGCTGTGGATTGCGGCCGTGCTAGGCGCCGCCGCTGCCGCGTGGCTGTCGCTGTTCTTCGGGATGTCGACCGACACCTGCCACGCGACCTGCGGACCGACCCCGTATGACGACCGGGTCTATCCGACGACGTTCGGCTGGATCGGCGGCGGGTTGGGCGCCGGGCTCGTCGGGAGCATCGTCATGGTGTTCTTCACGCGCCGCTGGCTGTGGGTGTGGCCCGTGCTGTCGATCGTGTGCACCGTCGTGGGGTTCCTCAGTGGGCTAGACCTCACCATCAAGTCCACGGAGTGGACCGGCTGACCTGCGCGGCGAGCCCGCCCCCCATTCGAGGTATACCCCCCTTGGGTATGAGAAAGAATTTGGGCGGCTAACTAACCGAGGGGCATACTTACCTGCATGTCTGCCGATCAGCCCGATATCAAGCCCCGCAGCCGCGACGTCACCGACGGCCTGGAGAAGACCGCAGCCCGCGGAATGCTCCGCGCGGTAGGGATGGGTGACGACGACTGGGTCAAGCCGCAGATCGGCGTCGGGTCGTCGTGGAACGAGATCACCCCGTGCAACATGTCGCTGCAGCGGCTCGCCAAAGACGTCAAGAACGGTGTGCACGAGGCCGGCGGGTACCCGCTGGAGTTCGGCACCATCTCGGTGTCCGACGGCATCTCGATGGGCCACGAAGGCATGCACTTCTCGCTGGTCTCCCGCGAGGTGATCGCCGACAGCGTCGAGACCGTGGTGCAGGCCGAGCGCCTGGACGGCACCGTGCTGCTGGCCGGTTGCGACAAGTCGATCCCGGGCATGCTCATGGCGGCTGCCCGGCTGGACCTGGCGAGCGTCTTCTTCTACAACGGCTCGATCATGCCGGGCATCGCCAAGCTCACCGACGGCACCGAGAAGGAAGTCACGATCATCGACGCCTTCGAGGCGGTCGGGGCGTGCGTGCGCGGGCTGATGTCGCGGGAGGACGTCGACATCATCGAGCGCGCGATCTGTCCGGGCGAGGGCGCCTGCGGCGGCATGTACACCGCCAACACCATGGCGTCGGCTGCCGAGGCGCTGGGCATGTCGCTGCCGGGCAGCGCGTCGCCGGTGGCCGTGGACAAGCGGCGCGGCGAATACGCCCGCAAGTCCGGCGAGGCGGTCGTCGAGATGCTGCGCCGCGGCATCACCGCGCGCGACATCCTCACCAAGGAAGCCTTCGAGAACGCCATCGCCGTCGTGATGGCGTTCGGCGGGTCCACCAACGCGGTGCTGCACCTGCTGGCGATCGCCCGCGAGGCCGAGGTCGAGCTGACGCTGGCCGACTTCACCCGCATCGGGGCCAAGGTCCCGCACCTGGCCGACGTCAAGCCTTTCGGCCGCCACGTGATGAAGGATGTCGACGAGATCGGCGGTGTGCCGGTGGTGATGCGTGCCCTGCTGGACGCCGGTCTGCTGCATGGTGATTGCCTGACCGTCACCGGTAAGACCATGGCCGAGAACCTCGCTCACATCGCGCCGCCCGACCCGGACGGCAAGGTGCTGCGGGCGATGAACAACCCTATCCATCCGACCGGCGGCATCACGATCCTGCACGGCACATTGGCTCCCGAGGGTGCCGTGGTGAAGTCGGCGGGCTTCGAATCCGACGTGTTCGAGGGCACCGCAAGGGTTTTCGAGCGTGAGCGGGCCGCCCTGGATGCACTGGAGGACGGCACCATCACCCACGGCGACGTCGTGGTCATCCGTTACGAGGGGCCCAAGGGTGGCCCGGGCATGCGCGAGATGCTGGCCATCACCGGCGCCATCAAGGGTGCCGGGCTGGGCAAGGACGTCCTGCTGATGACGGACGGCCGGTTCTCCGGCGGGACGACAGGTCTGTGTGTCGGGCACATCGCCCCGGAGGCCGTGGACGGGGGACCGATCGCGTTCGTGCGCGACGGTGACCGGATCCGCCTCGACGTGGCGAACGGAACGCTGGACGTCCTCGTCGACGAGGCCGAGTTCGAGGCCCGGAAAGTCGGTTTCGAACCACTGCCCCCGCGTTACAAGACCGGCGTGCTGGCCAAGTACACCAAGCTGGTCCAGTCCGCCGCCGTCGGCGCTGTCTGCAACTAGGAGAACAGGCCGGTAGAGTGACGTCGGGCGTGCAGGAACGCCCGACGTCCGCTCGAAGGGGCCAAGCCTCCCTGCACACTGAGTTGCCTTGTGACCGACCTCTTCTCAGCCCGATTGCGGACACGGGCGTGTGAGAGGAGGCCGTCATGGCCAGCCGTCTGCCGACCAACCCTTCGATCGACCATCTGCGTGCGGAAGCCCGCAAGCTGCAGCGCGCCGATCGCACCCCACTGCATCAAGCCCAGTTCGCCGTCGCCCGCGACTACGGTTTCAGCAGCTGGCCCAGGCTCGTGCACTACCTCCGCGACGCGGCCGAGCTCAGCGTCGATCCCGGCGCGCTCGACGAGGACGCCCTGGATGCCGCGGACCGGTTCTGCTCGTGGGCATCGTTGCGCTACAACGAAACCGATGCACCGCCGCGCTGGGACGCCGCCGCAACCCTGCTCACCGCCGAACCCGACGTGGTCGACCGGCACATCTGGGCCGCCGCGTCGGCCGCGGACCCTGCGGCGCTGGCCCGTCATCTGACGAGCCGGCCGGCACTGGCGAACACCGGTGGCGGGCCGTTCGGCTGGGTTCCGCTGATGTACCTGTGCTATTCGCGAGTTCCATTGGGCCACAGCTCCGAGGAGGTCCTCGCGGCGACGAACCTGCTGCTCGACGCCGGCGCCGACCCGAATGCCGGCTACCTCTGGTGCGGGCTGTCGACGCCCTTCACGGTGCTGACCGGGGTCTTCGGCGAAGGTGAACAGGGCCCGCGGCGTCAGCCCCGGCATCCGTTCGCACCCGAACTGGCCTCATTGCTGTTGACGAGAGGCGCGCATCCGGCCGACCAGCAGACGCTGTACAACCGGATGTTTCGCGCGGACGATTCACACCTGGAGCTGCTGTTCGAGCACGGCCTGGCCGACGCCGGGCCGAGCCCGTGGGAGCTGCGCCTCGGTGAGGCGATGGAATCCCGCGACGAGATGTGGCGGCGCCAGGTCGACTGGGCTGCCGAGCACGGCTTCACCGGTCGGCTCGATCTGCTTGCCCGGCACGGAATCGACGTAGCCGGAGTGGATGTGGTCGCTCCGGTGTTCCCGGACGACCCGAACGCGCTGGACGACGAGGGCGCCACGGCCCTGCACCAGGCAGCCTGGGCCGGTGACCACGAGCTGATCCGGCGTCTCCTCGACGCCGGGGCCGACACGACCATGACCGACCGACGCTTCGGCTCGACTCCTCTGGCCTGGGCCGAGCACGCCTACCAGACCGAGGCTGCGGACCTGCTGCGCCGCCACGTCATACGGCCCCCTTCGGGCCGCGACGGATGATGGCGGCGAGCTGCTCGCGTGAGCTCGCGCCCACCCGCTGACAGGCCCGGTAGAGGTGCCCTTCGACGCTGCGCACCGACATCACCAGCCGCTCGGCGATCTGCTTGTTGCTCAGGCCCGCGACGACCAGTTCGACGATCTCGCGCTGCCTGCCGGTCAGCGGCTGACCGGCCGGGTTACGCATCGCCGGGGTACACAGCCCGCCGCATTCGTCGGCATTCTCCTGGGCGACGGCAGCCGCATAGGCACTGCGTTTGCCCTGACCATGGCGACCGAACGCGACCGCGGCCTGCGCGGTGGCGTCGATGGCCGTGGCCCGGTCACCGATGGCACGGTAACCGTCTGCGGCGGCGAGCAATCCGGCGCCGTCGTCGGCCGCCAGCGCCTCGATGTGGCGGGCGACCGTCTCGGCCAGCGGCAGTTTCAGCGTGTCCGCGAGTTCCCGTGCGCGCGCAGCCCCGGCGGTGTCACCCCACTGTGCGGCCGTCTGCAGACACAGCAGTTCGTGCGTCGGCTGTTCACGCCGCGCCGCATCCCGGCCCGCTTCGCGCACCACGTCGATGGCGTCGGTCAGCGAGCCACCGGCAGCCAGCGTCCACCCGGTGGCCACCGCCATCGCGGTACCCATGAACACGTAGTCCTCGGGCACCGGCTGCCCGACCCCGGCCAGAGCTTCGGTTGCCGCGGCCGCGTGGCCGAGCTTGGCGTACGTCTCGGCCAGCGCGAAGCAGCTGGCCATACGCAAACCGGTTGTTATCTCATGTGTTTCGGCACCGGCATAGGCCTCATGCAAGTGTTTGACGGCAGCAGCCAGATCGGCCCGGACCAGTTCGGCGTGGCCGAGTAGATGAGCGAGGTTGGCGTACACCAGACCAGGGACGTCGCGCGCCGACTCGTCCAACCGGGCCGCCATCGCCGTCACATCATCGATGCGGCCGGTCAGCCGGCAGGCGCGGCCGTGAACGGCGCCGAACCAGAATCTCGTGGGCGAGGACTCGAAAGATGTGTTGGCCCTTTCGATGGCCTGCTCGGCGACGGTGTTGATGTCATCGACGTGCCCCAGTGCACCGAAGGCCATCATCAACGCGATCGAGGCCATCATCGCGTGGAAATCGGGCAACCCACCGGAATCCAGGGCGGTCCTGGCTTTCTCCTCGGCACTCGCACAGTGGCCGAGTACCGCGTCGACACAGGCCTGGATGGCCAGGCGCTCCATCCGCTGTTCATCGGATTCCGCTGCGCCGGAGAGCTTTTCCAAGATCATGCGGGCATCGATCGGTCTGCTGAGCATCCAGGCCAGGTTGGCCGCCCGAACGGTCGCCCAATGGTGGCTGTCCGGCGCACCGTCGGCGCTGATCTCCCGCAAGACGACCTCGGCCTCGTCGCCCCGGCTCAGCAGGAGCAGGGTCATGGCCCGCATCGGTGCCGCCTCCGGTGCACCGCATTCCCCTGCGGCAGCGGCGAATCGGTTCGCGGCGTCGGGATCGAGCAGGACCGCGGCGCACCGCGCCGCCGTCAGATACAGCTCCGGATCCGGAGGCAGGTCGGAGTGCAGCGCCAGCAGCGCCCGGCGCACCGTCGCGCGCATGTCCCCGTCGGGCTCGGACGCCAGCCGCCGCGCGAGCCTTCCACGGATTCTCGACAGGTGCATCTCACCGGCGGTGGCCCTGCGCAATTCGCCGTACAGCGGATGCGCAAGGGTGGCCACCAGACCACGTCCGGCACGCTCGACCGTGACCAGATGCATCTGCTCGGCGGCCTCCAGATCGGCCTGGTCCACCAGGTCGACCAGGACGTCGACGCTCAGCGGCTCGCACTGCGAGAGCGTGTCCAGCACCAGCGCCATACCGGGTTCGAGTTCGCCCAGCCGCCGCCCGACCATATCGGTGATGCTCTGCGATACGGCCACATCGCCGTCCCACATCCACACCCCGGCGGATTTGTGCATCCGCCCGGCGGCGATCTGGTCCTTCACCAACTGCAGCAGGTACAGCGCGTTGCCTCCGGTGAGTTTCCAGAACCGGCGTGTGCTGCGGCTGTCGACGGGGCCGGCGACCGCCGATTCGATCAGGGTGGCGGCCGCGGTGGCGGACAGCGGCTCCAGGTCGATCCGGTCGAGCAGGCTGTCCTTCCACAGGGCGGTCACCGCGTCGGGCTCCGGGCCGCCGGAACGCGCGGTGACGACTAGACGCACCCCCTGCGTCTGCGCCAACTGGTGTACGACGTGCGCGGACAGCGGGTCGAGCAGGTGGGCGTCGTCGATGCCGATGACGACCTTGCCCATGCGCTGCTGGGCGACGAAGGAATCGATCACGCGCCGCACATCCGGCAGCGGATCGCACATGCCCTGGCTGATCGACCCGGTGAACGCTCCGAGGGGAATGGCGCGTGCGGATTCGGTTCCGACGAACCAATTGGTCCGGTGCCCGGACGACGCGGCATGGCTGAGGGCCTCCCGGGCCAACCGGGTCTTGCCGACGCCGGCACTGCCGACGATCACCACACCGTGATGGGTTCCCGGCCCACCAAGGGAGCGACGGATCACCGCCAGTTCGTCTTCCCGCCCCGCCAGCTTCATCTCAGCAGTTCGTACCCGCCATCGCCGTCATGGAAGTCCTGCGATTGCCCAGGATATGGTGCAGAACCCGCACCGGGGCGCAAATTGACGCATCGTTCGATACGAGGGTCGGCCCTGGCACGCAGACTCCCCTCCCAGCCGGGGTCCGGCTGGCCTACCAGCTGCGCCTACCGGCCCTTCGGCCTGCTAGGCGTGCCGCGCTTCAGAATTGCGCACCCGCATTCCGAAGTACATCGCGTTGAAACCCAGCACCATCACGAGCGCACCGCTGATCACGTGCGACCAGATCATGCCTGCGGTCGGTCCACTGACGAACACCCACGGCGAGATGATCAGCCACACACCGAAGATCGGCAGTGTCCAGGTCATGCCGTGCGCGCGGTCCAGCGCGAAGCTGAAACACATTGACAGGAACGCGATCGCCCCTCCGACGATCAGATCGTTGACCGTCAGCCTGTTGAAGGCGTCGAAGCCGACGATCCAGGGTGACAGCGCGACATACATCGCCGTCAGCAACGTCAGGCCGAAGGTGACCTGCGCGGCCATCGACTCTGCGACACGGTCATAGCCCGCCCGTAGGGCCATGATGTCCGGGTGTAGGTCGATTGATGAATGGACTGTACTCATTTCTTGTCCTTTCCGTTACACGGCAAGGCGTTTGGGCCCTACCGCACCCATCCATCGCCTTTCAGATTACGCCGTAATCGGCCTGGTGGCGGCGGCTGCCGACCGCCCCGGACGGCCGGCAAGTACAGTCTTCTCAATGCGCTGGCGCAGCAACGCCCGAACGGACGACCCCACCGGCGCGCGGCAGCAACTCGGCTGGTTCGCAACGCTGTTCGCGATGGCGTTGGTCTTCCACTACTCCGACAGCCAGCCGCTTGCGGTGGTGCCGGCGTTGCTGGCCGGACTGCCCGCCCTGCTGTTTCCCGGCTCGGTGGCCGCCGCCGCCCTGGCCGTCGCGGCCGGCGCCACGGTGGCCGTTCTGAACCTGCCCGCGGCGTCGAACCATCTGGTGCTGAGCCTGCTGGTCGCCGTCGCCCTCGGCACCGCCGCCTTGTGGGCCCTGGCCGTCCGGAACCGGCCGGGGGTGCCGGACAGTTTCGTCCAGCGCTGGCTGGATGCCGCGCGCAGCCCGGTCGGTTTCGTGTTGCTGGTGGTCTACCTGTTCACGGTGTTCGACAAGTTGAACACCGCCTACCTCGCCCCGGAAACCTCCTGCGGCAGCGACTTGTTCGGTCAGCTCATCTGGCTCAACGGTTTCGACGAGGTGGTACCGGGCCCTGCCGTCGGACAGTTCGTCGCCATCGTCGCGGTGGTTATCGAGGCCGCCATTCTCGCGTTGCTGGCGGTGCCGCGGCTGCGCTTCTGGGGCGTGCTTCTCGGTGTGGGGTTCCATTCGATCCTGGCGTTGGCCTCGTTCTACGACTTCGCCACCGTCGTCTTCGCGGTGTACGTGCTGTTGGTCCCGACCGAGGTGTTCGCGACCCTGGCACCCCGAACCACCGCGCTGCGCCGGGTGGCGCTCACGGGTTTCGCGGCCCATGTGCTGCTGAGCGTGGTGTCGAGTTCGGCCGATTCGCCGGCCAGCCCGATCGGCCTGCCGTGGCACACCCTGCTCGTACTCACGTGGGCCGTGGCCGTGATCCCGTTCATGGTCGCGCTGCTGCGTGGCTACCGCGCCGCGGAGTCGGCCGGCGTCCGCGCCCCGAACTGGCACCTGCGCCCCCTGGTGCTGCTCGTCGCGCCGCTGCTGGCACTCGCCAACGGGGTCACGCCCTACGTGGGGCTCAAGACCGTCGCGAACTTCTCGATGTTCAGCAACCTGCACACCGAGGAGGGCACAACCAACCACCTGCTTCCCGGCGTCACCGCCTTGGAGCTGGCGGATTACCCACGCGACACCGTCACCGTGGTCGGACTGGAGTTGCCCGAGC
This sequence comes from Mycolicibacterium nivoides, assembly GCF_003855255.1. Taxonomy (NCBI): domain Bacteria; kingdom Bacillati; phylum Actinomycetota; class Actinomycetes; order Mycobacteriales; family Mycobacteriaceae; genus Mycobacterium; species Mycolicibacterium nivoides. The sequence goes on from NZ_CP034072.1 coordinate 6,329,940, forward strand.
AACCGGGCGACATGGCCGCCCTCAGCCGGCAGACCCGCTGGATGAACGAAGATCCTCCGGTCCGCATCCCCTGGCTCGAGCTGCGGCGCACCGTGCTGCTCTGGAAGGACGCGGGAATCACCGGCGTCCGTATCGCCTACCTGCACAGCGGGCCGCCGCAGGTGGTGAACGACGCGACGAACGACCCGGTCCTCGCGGCGCCGCTGCCGTGGTGGCAACGCCATCTGCTCGCCTTCCGCGCCGTCGACTCCGGTTCGGGCGCCGACATCTGCCGCTGGTGACGCAGAATCGCGGAATGGACATCGCAGATCGGCTGAAACTCGATGTACCCGTGGTCCAGGCGGGCATGGGCGGCGGCATCGCGGGTGCGCCACTGGCCGCAGCGGTGTCAGCGGCAGGCGGACTGGGCACATTGGGGCTCCTGCCGCCCGGTCAGCTCAAGTCAGCGATCGCGACGGTGCGCGACCGGGCGCCCGGCCGTGCGGTCGCGGTCAATCTGTTGATGCCGTTCATCGGTCGTCGTCATATCGAGATCTGCCTGGAATCGGACATCGACATCGCGGTGATGGCATTCGAGATCGATCGGGCGTTGATCCAACGCCTCTCAGGCGAAGGCATATTCGTCATGGTGATGGTCGGCACCGAAGACCAGGCCGCCGAGGCGCTGGCCTACGGAGCCGACGGATTGATCGCACAGGGCCGTGAGGCCGGAGGACATCTGGTCGGCACCGTGGCGCAGGCCGATTTCTTGCCGAAGGCATTGGCATTGGCGGGTTCCCGCCCGGTCTTCGCCGCGGGTGGCATCGCCACGGCAGCCGATACCCGCGCTGTTCTCGATGCCGGCGCCGCGGGTGCGGTGGCGGGCACGCGGTTCCTGCTCACCCACGAATCCGGCGCCCATCCGGCGTACCGACAGCGAATCATCGACGCGGACAGCACGATCGAGACGACGGTGTTCGGTCTGGCCTGGCCGGCACGGCATCGGGTTCTCCCGAACGCCACGACCCGGCGCTGGTGCCGCCCCGACGGGAGCGCACGCCGGCTGCCGGCGGCGATCAACAAGTTCAGCGCGCCACTTTCCAGGATTCCCGACCGCGGGGATGGTGCACTGCTGCACCTGCAACATCCGGCGCTGCCGTTCCTCACCCCAATCACACTTACCGCAGACATGCCGGCGCACTGGGCGGAACGGGCCGCGCTGTACGCCGGCGACACCGCGTTGCGATTGGACCGGGTCACGTCGGCCGCACAGGCTGTCGCCGATCTCGCCCCGTAGAGGCCTGCCACCTCAAAGCTCGGTGAAGTTCCATGGCCGCCTGCCAGCCACCCCGCTCGGGCAGAGTTTCGTAGTCGGTCGCGACAGGCCGGTCCCCCACCGTCCACGAAAGCACCAGCCCACAACCGACGAGGTCTCCGTCCAGCGGCGTCGTTCCCGCCATCCGCGATGCCCACTCCTCGACGACCTGCGTGCGCCGTGCCTTCCAGCCGCACACCTCACACACATCGGCAGAATCCTCACTCCACGGCCTCAGCTCGTGCTCCGGGGCCGACGTCTCAAGCAGAACTGCCGGGAGGACGCTGCGCCATGCTCCGGGCGCGGACCACATCGAGGCGGTGAAGGCCTCCGCAGCCGCGGGCACGTCCCACTGAGCAGCTGCCGCACGCAGGCGACCCCAGCATGAGTGGTGACTGACCTCATCCGGGGACCCGTTTGCGGATCACGCGCCAGGCAGCGAGCAGCTCGCGCACCGCGATGAACCAACGGCCCCGGAGATTAACAGAATTGGGAGACACGCCTAAGTCATCGAAACCGAACGCTAGGGCGCCAATTTCAGGCGACGCCCACCCGTTGCGGATCTCGGTAGATCTCAGCCTGCGCCGCGATCACATCGGGGGTGGGTAGCGGCTCGGCACTGTCCACGTACACCCCGCCGGCCCGCAGGGTGTCGTCGACCAGCAGCCAGATCCACCGGACCAGGTCGGCCACCAGCCGGTCCTGCCCGGTCGAGCCGGGCTGATCCAGCCACCGGCCGGTCGTCGATTCGACCAGCCCGACGATGGCGAACGCCAACGGCTGCGGATCGGTGTCCACACCAAAAGCGTTGAGGTACACGGTGAACAGCGTGCCGAGCTGGGTACCGATGGTCAGCCTGATGTCGGCGATGGCGTCGGGCGCCGAGCCGTCTTCACCGAGCGAGCACCGGGCCAGGTAGCGGTACAGGTTGCGGTGCTCGACGAGGAACCCCACGTGGGCGCCGACGCTGGCCTCGATGATCTGGGCCATCGAACCGTGCGGTGTCCACAGCGGCGCGAGTTCGGTGTTGAGCATCTCGGCGGCGCGCTGCGCGATCGCGCGCTGCAGGTCGGCGGCGCCGGAGAAGTGCCGGTAGAGCTTGGTGCGGGTGACCCCGACGTGAGCGGCGATCTGCTCGGTCGAGGTCTGCGGACCGTGTTCGGCGATCGCGGCCAGTGCGGCGTCGACGAACTCCACCCGCCGGCGTTCCCGCTGGCCCGCCCATCGCCCGGTTGTGCCGCTCTCCACGGATACACCCTAGCCAATCTAGTGGTACATGACGTACCATTCCTTCAACTGGTACGTCATGTACCACTAGATTTCGAAGGGAACGACGCAGATGGACGCGCTAATCGCACTTCGCAGAGCGACAGGCCTGCCGGCTGTCGCCGAACCCTTGGCGCCGGCCGAGGACTACGGCTTCTTCGGCTCCACCCTGCTGGACGTCCCGGCCAGGAACACCGTGACCTACACCCCCGCCGAGGGCAGGGCGAAATGGGACCGGACGACTCCGTTCGAGCAGTACGCTGCCATCGTGGCCAAACGAGAGGTGGGCGACGGCCCCACACCGTATGCCCACAATCACCACGACGCACTGGTGCAATTCGACAAGAGCGCGAGCTGACATGACTGAAACGCAGATCGACGAGGCCCTCGAGGAACTCGTCGAGGGTGAAAAGACCTGGGCTTCCCTGTCATTGGCGGCCCGGCGCGGCTTGCTCGACGAGGTGCGCGCACTGACCGCGCGCCACGCCGCCGAGTGGGTGGACGCTGCCGTCGGGATCAAACAGCTCGACCCCTCCTCACCGCTGGTCGGCGAGGAATGGATGTCCGGTCCGTACTCACTGGCAGCCGGGCTGGCCGCACTGTCGGAGAGCATGGCCAAGCTGGAAGCCGGCCGCAGCCCGCTCGACGGCGCCGCGTTCGGCTACGCCCCGGGCGGCCGGACCACGGTAAAGGCCCTGCCGCTCAACACCTTCGACCAGCTGCTGCTGTCCGGGTTCAGCGCCGAGGTGTGGCTGCAACCCGGTATCGAGAAGGCCGAGGCGATTCGGTCGGCCGGTCTGGCCCAACGCGACCCGTCCCGCACCAACGGCGTGGGCGCGGTTCTGGGTGCGGGCAACATCTTCTCGATCGCCCCGCTGGACACCATCTACGAGCTGTACGCCAACAACCGTGTCGTGGCGCTCAAGCTGAATCCGATCACCGATCCCCTGTTGCCGGTGCTGACCAAGGTGCTGGCCCCGTTCATCGCCATCGGCGCGGTGCGCATCCTGACCGGCGGAGCCGAGGCCGGCACATATCTGGTGCGCCACAAGCTCGTCGACCACGTGCACATGACCGGTAGCGCGCTGACCTACGACGCCATCGTGTTCGGTACCGGTGAAGAGGGCGCCCGGCGCAAGGCCGCCGACGAGCCGGTGCTCGACAAGGAGATGACCGCCGAGCTCGGCGGGGTGTCGCCGACCATCGTGCTGCCCGGCACCTGGAGCAAGGCCGACATCGAGTTCCAGGCCAATCACGTTGCCACACAACGGCTGCACAACAACGGCTACAACTGCGTGGCCGCGCAGGTGGTTGTGCTGCCCAAGCGCTGGGCGCAGCGCGACGAGTTCGTCGCCGCCATCCGCAAGGCTGTCAACGACGCTCCGGCGCGGGCCGCCTACTACCCCGGCTCCGACGTCAGGGTCGCCGGCGCGGACACGTCGTATCCGGACGCACAGCACTTGGGCTCGAGGGGTGCCCGGGTCCTGGTGGTGGATCCGGATGACCGGGAAGCGTTGTTGCGCACCGAATACTTCGGACCGGTGCTCGGCGTGATCGATCTCGACGTCCCGGATGACCAGTTCGCCGAAGAGGCTGTGCGCATCGCCAACGACGAGTTCGTCGGCACCCTCGGGGTGAACATCATCGCCCACCCGAGCACCATCGCGGGCCTCGGCGAGAAGTTCGACCACCTCGTCGAGCGGCTGCGCTACGGCACCATCGCGATCAACGCCTGGACCGGCGTGGGGTATTTGACCCCGACCGCCACCTGGGGAGCATTCCCCGGGCACAAGCGCAACGACATCCAGAGCGGAACCGGCGTGGTGCACAACGCTTTTCTGCTCGACCGTCCGGAGCGCACCGTGGTCCGCGGCCCGTTCCGACCCGCGCCGCGGTCGGTGTTCGGCGGCGAGTGGTCGTTGTCGCCGAAGCCCCCGTGGTTCGTCAACAACCGCACCGCGGCGACGACGGGCCGGCTGCTGGTGGACTTCGCGGCGGCACCGGGCTGGGGCAAGCTGCCCGCGATCTTCGCGTCGGCGCTGCGGGGTTAGTTGCGGGCTCAGCGGGAGACGACGGGCGTGGCCGGCGCGCGCAGCAACCGCTGCGCGCAGTCCAGCAGCACGCGGTGCAGCTCCTCGTCGGAGACGTCGTTGAGCGTGGGGTCGGTGGCACTGCCGTAGACACCGGCAGCGAGCACCGACATGCAGATCCGGTCGGCGACATCGGGGTCGGGGCCCAGCAGGATCCCGGTAAGCCGTTCGATCGTGTCCTGCAGTTCGTCGCGACTGTGCACCAGTCCGTCGATGACAGGATCCCCGTGGAACACCGCGGTCACCCGGCGGTGCCGCACGGCCATCTCCACCATGCCGCTGACGGCGGCCTCCCGCCGGGCCTCCGGCGTGGACATCGCCTCGGCGATACGGACCAGCCGCATCATGTCGTCGAAAACCGGCTGGATGACAGCCAGCACGATCTCGTCCTTCGAATGGAACTGGTAGTAGACGGCAGCCTTGCTGACGCCGAGGCGGTCGGCGATCATCTGCAGCGACGTGCCGTTGACGCCGTGCTCCGCGAACAGGCTCAGCGCCGCTTCCAGCACCCGCTCGCGCGCAAAACCACGCGGCGCCACAGCCTTCGCCACACCTGTCCCTTCGTCGCGCTGAGCGTACCCAAGGGTGCTAGATCACACCGTCAATTAAACGAACTAACTTGATTGAAGTTAGCCGACTGTATAGGTTTCACTTTACATCCGGCAAGGAAAGCTGCGGGGAGGAGTACTGATGCCGAGCTCATGCATGGCGCCTCTGGCAGATCTCCTCGACACCTATCTCATGACAGCCGCCGAATCCGGCGTCGAGCAGGTGGTTTTCCTGGCCTCAGATCTGGACCCGCGTCCTTATCAACTGCCATGGCCCGTCGGCACCTCCGTGTACGTGGTGGACGACCCGGCGATCCTCGAGGTGAAGACCGAGGCTCTGGCCGACACCACCCCCACGGCGGCCGTACGAGGCGTCCCCGCTGACATCAGCGGAAACTGGCCCGCGGCGCTCACCCAGGCCGGGTTCGACGCCGACCGGGCCACCCTGTGGAGTGTGGAGGGCGTATTACCCTTCATCCCATTGGATGAGCAGCGTCGGCTCGTCGCCGACATCACCGTCATGAGCGGGCCGGGCAGCCGGCTGATCTCGGAGATGTCGGTCAGTCCCTTCCGGGACGATTCGGGTGGGGATGTCGACGTAGAAAGGTGTTGGCGGGAATCCGCCGACGCCGACATGATCACGAAGTGGCAATGGAGCTGCGCCGCTAGCCGGTACGTCACCGCGTACCTGACCTCCGAAAGGCCGACCAGCGAATATGAAGCTGTTGAGACGGTTCTGGATTCCGTTGATCATCGCCGCGGTGGTGTTGGTCGGCGGGTTCACGGTGATGCGGGTCCGCACGTTCTTCGGCTCAGGCGACGGCACCGGCATCGCCAGCGCGAAGGTCGATGACACCAAGCCGTTCGATCCCAAGGTCGTGGTCTACGAGATCTACGGCCAGCCCGGTGCGACCGCCGACGTGAACTACCTCGATCTCGACGCCCAGCCCCAGCGCATCGACGGGGTCTCCCTGCCGTGGACGCTGCGGCTGGAGTCCACCGCGCCGTCGGTGTTCCCCAACATCGTGGCCCAGGGCGACGGCAGCTCGATCAGCTGCCGCATCACCGTCGATGACGAACTCAAGGACGAGAGAACCTCCAACGGCGTGAACGCCCAGACCTTCTGCTTGGTGAAATCTGCATGAGCAATTACGACACCCCGACCGACTCGATCCCGGTCGCCTCCGCACCTAAGCACACCAACCACGGCGGGATCGCCAAGTGGATCCGGCGGCTGTCGGTGCCGATCATCATCGGCTGGATCGCTGTCATCGCCCTGCTGAACGTGATCGTTCCCCAGCTCGAAGAGGTCGGGAAGATGCGCTCGGTGTCGATGACACCGGACGACGCGCCGTCGATGATCGCCATGAAGCGCGTCGGCGAGGTGTTCCAGGAGTTCAAGTCCAACAGCTCGGTGATGGTCGTGCTCGAGGGCGACAAGCCGCTGGGCGACGAAGCACACAAGTACTACGACCAGATCGTCGAAAAGCTCGAGGCCGACAAGTTGCACATCGAGCACGTCCAGGACTTCTGGGGCGACCCACTCACGGCGTCCGGCGCCCAGAGCTCCGACGGACTGTCGGCCTATGTGCAGGTCTACACCGCCGGTAACCAGGGCGAGGCGCTCGCCAACGAATCGGTCGAGGCCACCGAGAAGATCGTCCAGAGCGTCCAGGCGCCGGAAGGTGTCAAGGCCTACGTGACCGGACCGGCCGCGATGGCGGCCGATCAGGAGATTGCCGGTAACCGCAGCCTTGAAATGATCACCGCGCTGACGTTCGTGGTCATCATCGTCATGCTGCTGACGGTCTATCGCTCCATTGTGACCGTGATCCTCACGCTGTTCATGGTGGTGCTGTCACTGTCGGCCGCCCGCGGACTGGTTGCCTTCCTGGGCTACTACAACATCATCGGGCTCTCGACGTTCGCGACCAACCTGCTGGTGATGCTGGCCATCGCGGCGTCCACCGACTACGCGATCTTCCTGATAGGCCGATATCAAGAGGCCCGAAGTGTCGGTGAAGACCGAGAGTCGGCCTACTACACGATGTTCCACGGCACCGCCCACGTGATCCTGGGCTCGGGCCTGACCATCGCCGGCGCCACGTTCTGCCTGCACTTCACGCGCCTGCCCTATTTCCAGTCCCTCGGTATCCCGCTGGCCATCGGCATGGTCATGGTGGTTCTGGTCGCGCTCACCCTGGGCTCGGCGATCATCTCGGTGGCCACCAAGTTCGGTAAGACGCTGGAGCCCAAGCGGGCCATGCGCACCCGCGGCTGGCGCAAAATCGGTGCGGCCGTGGTGCGCTGGCCCGGACCGATCCTGATCGCCACCATCGCTATCTCGCTGGTCGGCCTGTTGACCCTGCCCGGGTACAAGACCAACTACAACGACCGCAAGTACCTGCCTGCGGATCTGCCGGCCAACACGGGGTATGCCGCGGCTGACCGCCACTTCTCCCCGGCCCGGATGAACCCCGAACTGCTGCTCATCGAGAGCGACCACGATCTGCGCAATTCCGCGGACTTCCTGGTGATCGAGCGGATCGCCAAGCGCATCATCGGTGTGCCTGGCGTCTCCCGCGTACAGGCCATCACGCGCCCGCAGGGAACGCCGATCGAGCACACCTCGATCCCGTTCAACATCAGCATGCAGGGCACGACCCAGACCATGAATCAGAAGTACATGCAGGACCGCATGGACGACATGCTCAAGCAGGCCGACGAAATGCAGGTCACGGTCGACACGATGACCAAGATGATCGCGCTCATGGAGCAGATGAAGACGGTCATGAACAGCATGGTCGGCAAGATGCACGGCATGGTCGACGACATCAAGGAACTCCGCGACCACATCTCGGATTTCGACGATTTCTTCCGGCCGATCCGCAACTACCTGTACTGGGAACCGCACTGCTACGACATCCCGATGTGCTGGGCGATGCGCTCGGTGTTCGACACCCTTGACGGCGTCGACACCATGACAGCCGATTTCGAGCAGATCGTCCCTGACATGGACAAGATGAACGCCCTCATCCCGGTGATGATCGCGAACATGCAGCCCATGATCGCGACCATGAAGACGATGAAGACCATGATGCTGACCATGCAGGCCACCAACGGCGGCCTGCAGGATCAGATGGCGGCCATGCAGGACAATTCCACCGCCATGGGTCAGGCCTTCGACGCCGCCAAGAACGACGACTCGTTCTACCTGCCGCCGGAAACCTTCGAGAACCCGGACTTCAAGCGCGGCATGAAGATGTTCCTGTCCCCCGACGGGCATGCGGTGCGGTTCATCATCAGCCACGAAGGCGATCCGATGAGCCCCGAAGGGGTCGCTCACGTCGAACCCATCAAGCTGGCCGCCAAGGAGGCGATCAAGGGCACCCCGCTGGAGGGTTCCAAGATCTATCTCGGCGGTACCGCGGCAATGTTCAAGGACATGCAGGAAGGCGCCAACTACGACCTGCTGATCGCCGGAATCGCCTCACTGTGCCTGATTTTCATCATCATGCTGATCCTCACGCGCAGCATGGTGGCCGCGGCGGTCATCGTCGGCACCGTGGTGTTGTCGCTGGGCGCATCGTTCGGTCTCTCGGTGCTCATCTGGCAGCACCTGATCGGACTGGAACTGCACTGGATGGTGCTGGCCATGTCGGTGATCATCCTGTTGGCCGTGGGCGCGGACTACAACCTGCTGCTGGTCTCCCGGTTCAAAGAGGAGATACACGCGGGTCTCAACACCGGCATCATCCGCGCGATGGGCGGCACCGGGTCGGTGGTCACGTCGGCGGGCCTGGTGTTCGCGTTCACCATGATGTCGATGGCGGTCAGCGAGCTCGCCGTGATCGGCCAGGTGGGCACCACGATCGGCCTCGGTCTGCTGTTCGACACCCTGGTCATCCGGTCCTTCATGACGCCGTCCATCGCAGCGCTGATGGGCAAGTGGTTCTGGTGGCCGCAGATGGTGCGCCAGCGGCCCAAGCCCGAGCCGTGGCCCAAGCCGGTCCAGCGCGAGCCGCAGGACTCTCTCGCCTAGCGGATTACCTCAGCACCGCGAGCGACCGTGTCTGTACGTAGACACGCCGTGAATTGCGTACCTTTGCGGTCGCTCGCGATGCTTGGCCGGCCCGCCTACCTGACGAGCGCGACGGCGAAGCCGTCCCAGCCCTTGGTTCCCACGGTTTGAATGGCCGCCGTATCCAGTCGCGGATGGCTACCCATCATCTCCAGCATGTCGCGCACTGCACGGGCCTGCTGGTCGTCGGCCGCCGGTTCGAGCACCCGTCCGGATCGGGTGATGTTGTCCACCACGATGATCGATCCCGGCCGGCCCAGTTTGATCGCCCACTCGACGTAGCTGACGTTGTTCTCCTTGTCGGCGTCGATGAAGGCGAGGTCGAACACGTCACCGCGCTCGGCCAACCGGGGCAACGTGTCCAGTGCGGCGCCGACGATCACCTCGACACGGTCGGCGACACCGGCCCGCGCCAGATTGGCCTGCGCGACCTCGGCATGGCGGGGTTCGTATTCGAGCGTGACGACGCTGCCCTCCGGACCGACGCCGCGGGCCAGGTTGATGGTGCTGTATCCGGCGAGTGTGCCGATCTCGAGCACCCGTCGCGCCCCGGAGATCGTGGCCAGCAGCGACAACAGCTTGCCGTGTTGGGCTGACACCTCGATGGCGGGCATGTCAGCGTCGTGCGCGGATTGGCGCGCCGCGGCCAGCGCCTCGTCCTCGGTGCGCAGCACCTCGTTGAACATGAGGTCGACATCGCGGGGTTCGGTCATGTGCGCCAGGCTAGCGTCATCGGGTCCGGCCGAGCAGCCGCCGCTCCACGACGTCGGCGCCATGCGACACCCCACCGGTCGCGGCGAATCCGGCAGCCACCCGACGCGCCCCGTCAGCCATCCGCATCGCCTCGCGCACCTTGTCGCGCAGTCTGTCCGGAGTCAGCCGCCGGGCGGGAAGCCTGGTCCCGCACCGCGCCACCTCCACCCGCCGCGCCACCTCGAGCTGATCCCGCCCGTAGGGCACCACACAGACCGGGATGCCACGGGCCAATGCCTTCTGGGTCGCGCCCATCCCACCGTGTGTCACGGCACATACCGCGCGGTCCAGCACGAGTGCGTGCGGAACGAATTCGCACACGGTCGCATTGGCCGTCGACTCGATGCCCGGCGGCAGCCCGGCCGGCATCGTCGCCACCACGTGTACCGGCTCGTGAGCCAGGGCCTGCACGGCGACTGTCACCAGATCGGCATCGGCCTGTTTCTCCGACGACGTCGTCACCAGGATGATCGGCCGATCGATCGCGCCCAGCCAGTCAGGCACGACCTCGCCGGCCCGATCGAGCACACAGGGTCCGATCATCTGGACGGCATCGCCCCATTCGGTGGCGGGGTATTGGAACGGCTTGCCGCTCGCCAGCAGTATCAGTGAGGCCCGGCGCAGGAACTCGTCCATCGAATCCACCTGCGAGACAGCCACCTTCGCGCGAACTCGGTTGATCGGCGGCAGCATGATCTTCTCGAGAGGCCCGACCACCGCGGCGCGGACGGCGGCGTCGCGGATCCGGCCCATCGGCCCGGTCCGGGGCGGCAAACCCAACCCGAACGGCGGCACCCCGTCGGCCCGCAACGGCACGGTGTACGGCGCGAAACTCGCCCACGGGACGGTCCCCGAATCGGCCAACGATTGAGCGCCCCAGCAGTTCACGTCGATGAGCAGTGCGTCCGGGTCCGCCTGCCGCACCGCGTCGGCGAGATCGGTGATCTCGTACTCGGCGCGGTGACCGAAGGCGGCAACGCCGATCTTCAGCGCTTCCCGCGGATTGGTGGCCTGCCAGTCGTCGATTTGGATCGCCTCGATCCGCGGGTCGATCGGTTCGGCGACGAAGCCGAGGTGCCGCGCGGTATCCAATCCGGCGGAGAGGGTGCGCACGTGCACGGTGTGTCCTCGACTTGCCAGTTCGACCATCAGCGCACTCATCGGGAGCAGGTGACCGAGCGCCGGCGAGGTGTAGGCCAGGATCGTCGCCACCGTTACGTCATCCTCTGGGCGGCGTCGATTCTGCCTCGGGCGTCGAGCTTTTCGCACAATGCCAGGTACTGCGCGCACAATTCGGCATAACCCGGCCCGTCGCCTTCCGCTCGGGCCAGCAAGGTCCGTGAGTGCAACCACCACAGGTCCAGCGCCGGGATACCGGGCCGCAGCTCTTGCCATTGCTCGACAATTCGCCGGGCTTCGGCCCGCTCGCCCTCGGATCCGGACGCAACCAGGATCTCGACGAGTGTCTCCCCCAGGCATCCCAGGAGGAACCTTGAGCCGTTGTCGGCATACTTCGCGAAACCCGCACGCAGATCGGTCAGCGCTCGTTCCCGGTCTCCCTTGCGGGCCACGTCGGCGGCGAGGTCGGCGATGATGGTGGGCCTGATGAACGTCATCGAGCTGTGCTCGTCGATATACGAAAGTGCTTGCCGCAGCGCATCAATCGCTTCGGCACTCGGCTCGGGCCGCGCGCGCAGTACGGCGGTGCCGCGAGCCCACAGGGTGCAGACGACGCCGCTGCTGTCGCCGAGCGCGTCAGCGGCGCGTGCCGCCTCGTCGAGAGCGTCGATGAACTCGTCCGCGTGGCACAGACCGAGCGCCACCGCAGCTCCCGCGTACAGCACAGTGTGGGTGAAGGTCATCGGCCGATCCGCCTGAGCCAGCTCGATACCTTCGCGCAGGTGGCGTCGTCCCTGTTCCGACTGGCCAAGGCACAACTCCATGACACCGCGCAGCGCCTGCGCGGGAGCGAGTTCGGTGGGCGGTGTCCGGTCCACGTCAAGTAGGTCGATGGCCCGCAGGCCCGAGTCGAGTTCACAGTTGGCCAGCTTCGCGAAGGCGACCGCGTTCACCACGATGCCAGTGGCCTCGGCGTCCCACTGGGCGTCCTCGGCCATCCGGTGCAGCTCCGAGGCGAGCGCCGCGGCCTCATGGAGGTTCTCCTCGTTGACCGTGATCGACCACAGCTGCCCGGCGGTTCCGATGGCGAGCGACCTCGCGTTGTCGGTTCGCGTTGCGAGATCACGGAATTCGCGATACCGCGAAGCCGTGTCGACGTCGTTGCCCACGTACAGCGAGGTCGACACCAGCAGCGCACGAGATGCCACCTGCATGTCGGCCACCCCGGCCTGATCCGGCGGCAGCTCGTCGGCGATGCGCTGGGCATGCTCCCACTGCTCGCGCGCCGCGGGAATGTCCCGCAGTCGGATCCACTGCCCCGCACGCATATGCCACCGGTAGGCGGCGATGAGTTCACCGGCCGCCTCGAGGTGGGCGGCGATCAACGCAGCATTCTCATCGGCGGCTGAGGGATCACGTCGCTCGATGGCAGCGGCGAGACGGCCGTGGGCATGCGCCCGGTCACGGTTCAGCTGCGACTCGTAGGCCACCGTGCGAACCAGCGGATGATGAAAGCAATACCGTTGTCGGGGAAAGAATTCCGTCTGATCGATCAGTTCTGCGGAGACCAGCTCGGGCAGTCCGTCCGCCTCGAGGTCCGGCCGCAGCACACTCAGGGTGTCGGTGTCGAAGTCCGCGCCGATCACCGCAGCCGCATTGAGGGCCTGCTTGGCGTGTGCCGACAACCTGTCGATACGTGCCGCCAGGGCGGCCTGAACCGTCGCCGGGACGAAGATGCGGTCGAGATTGCTCGTCATCCGATAGTTCCCGCGGCTCCCGGCCAACACGCCCCGCCCAGCGAGATCGCGGACGATCTCTTCGACGAAGTACGGGTTCCCGACGGCGACCCCGGCGATGCGGGCGGCCAGCCCGGCCAGTGACGGATCGTCGCCGAGGAGGTTGCCGACCAGGCAGGCTGTGACGGACGCCGTCAGCGGCTGCAGCCTGATGGTCGCTGACGGATCCCGGTGCAACGCTCCGTGATACTCCGGCCGATAGGTCGCGACGACCGTCGCCGTCGCCACATCGCCGATCGCGACAACGAAATCGGCGAGGACCTCGTCGCTGGGCGCGTCGATCCAGTGCACATCCTCGAGGACGAAGACCGTCGGGACTGCGGCGACTCGAACCGCGGTGGCCATGAGTTCAACCAGCCGGCGTCGTCGACCCTCGATGGCGACATGCAGATCGGGCGCTTGCGCATCGCTGAGACCCATGGCCTCGAACAGCACGCTCGCATCCGGCGACTCCGCGGGCAAGCGTCCGCCGAATTGTGCGATGACGCGCTCGCGTGCGGCGGCAGGGCTCAACCCGTCCACCCCGAACATGCCGTGCAGCAACAGCGACAGCATCCGGAAGGCCAGCACGGAGGCGTGCGCCTCGCCCCTGGCCACCACGACCCGGACGCCCTGCCGTTCAGCGGCCGCGGCGAAATCGCCGACCAGCCGGCTCTTACCCAGGCCCGGCTCACCGATCAGGCCGACAAACTCGCCGTCCCCTGAGTCAAAGGCCTCCTGCAGGCGGTTCAGTTCCGCCGCACGGCCCAGCAGGACGCCGTCGCCTCGGCCCAGCACTCCGCTGCCGGTTTCCACCGAATACAGCTGCCGCGCCGCCACCGGCTCGTCGAAGCCCTTGACCGTGACGTAATCCGTGGGTCCGAGCCGCGCGGCGGACTCGACCAATCGCGCGGTGGACAGTGAGCACATGACCCCTCCGGCGGGGGCAGCTGATTCCATGCGCTGCGCCAGGCCGACGGGGTGTCCGACGGCGGTGTACCCGCCCGAGCCGATCGCCCCGGCGATGACGTCACCGGAGTTCAGCCCCACCCGCAGATTCAGGGCGGCCCCATCGCGGCGGGCGACGTCGGCGGCCAGCACAGTGGTTGCCGTCTGGATCTCCAGGGCCGCGATGCAGGCTCGCAGGGCGTGATCCTCCAGCGCGGCCGGCGCACCGAACAGTGCCATCAGACCGTCGCCGGTGAATTTGTCCACGGTCCCGCCATAGCGCTGCACCACGGCCGCGGCCCGATTGAACAGATCGTTCATGATTTCGCGAAGTCGCTCGGTATCGACTGCGGCGGCGAGTCTCATCGACCCGACGACGTCAGCGAAGAGCACGGTGACCTGTTTGTATTCGCTGGCCTCCGGGCGCGCGCCGACCGGCGTCCCGCACATGTCGCAGAATCGTGCCCGCGGCCGCAGGTCGCTGGCACACGATTGACACCGGTCGGCCGTCTCAGAGACCTGGCCGGCCATTCGCCAATCCTTCTAGCCCGTCAATATGGCAATGATCGCGTACTCGGGCTCAGACCACACCTTCTTTGGCGTAGACCATGCGCAGGACCAGGCCGACCTCCGGCCCCATGATCGCCGTGCACAGCTCGATATGGGCGGCGACGAAATCCGGTCCGTGCGGCGGGTCCGCATGGCTCAGGTGGTGGGCAAGTTCGTGCAGTACCACCAACTCTCGCAGGGCCCAGGTGTCGCGCTCGGGCACGGCGATGACGGCCTTGCCGTCCATCAGCTCGTAGTGTGCCGCGGTCACGCCCCGGCGGCGCCGCACGGCGACCGGATCGGCACCGACCCGGGCGACGACGTCGTCGACGTAGCGCTGCACCGAGTCCACCGACCCGAATTTCGCCTCGGGGGGCAAGGTGAGGGAGGTGCCGAAGAAGTCGATGGCCCGCGAACTGTGTTGTGCCGCACGGTCGAACATGGTCCGCACGAACTGCTCCGCGGCATAGACGCGGGCCCGCTGGCCGTCGCGCGCGCTCACTGCTCCAGGGCGCCGCGTGCGCCGGAGATCTCCTGGTTGGCCCCGAGCCGGGCATGGCGACCGGCGCGGTCCCCGGCCCGCCGGGCGGCCGACGAGTATCCGGCCGACGCGCTGGCAGCCCGCCAGGTGCCGCGGGCCTGCGACGTCTCCCGGTAGAAGCTGCGCAGCTCGATATCCTTGTCCCGCAAGGCGATAGCGGTGCCCGGCCGGTCGGCCACATCGGCCTCGCGTTGGGCCTCTTCTTTGGCTTCCGACAGCCGCTGCCCGATCCGGGCTCCGAAGGCCAGCTGGAAGTTGAGCCGGGCGGTGATGGTCGGGGTCGGGCGGTGCGCGCCCGAGGCGATGTAGCTCTCCGACGCCTTCACCATCTGTAGCACCAGGCTGGTGTAGAGCGCGTGGGTGGCGTCGATGTCCTCGGCGAAGCCGTACGCGTAGACGAACGTCGAGTTGGACGCGACATCGCATTTCACATCGTTGGCCATGCCGATCACCACGAACAGCTGCACATAGGTGCGCAGCCCCTTGGTGCCGGCCTCGCCGATGGTGATGGTGCGCTGCACCGGCATCTGCGCCTTGGTCCGCTCGGCCGAATGCGCGCGGGCCAGTGCCAGGTCGATGGCGGTGGCGGTGGCCAGCCGCTGGGCGGCGGCCATGAACGCCTCGGCCTCGTGCAGATTGTCGGTGCCCTCGGCCTGACGCAGCAGTGCGGCGATCCGCGCCAGCATCTTGTCGTCAGACATACCGCGATCCGCTTCGCTTCTCGCTTGCCGTCATGCCCGCGATCCTAGAAACCTCCTCTGACATCACTTCCCGACGAAGCCTCCCACCGCGTCCACCACCTGCGGTGACAACGGTCCGGGCTTGCCGTAATTGGCGATGCTGTCGGTGGGATCGTCGCGCAGGACGTGGTTGACGCCCTTGAGCTCGACGAGCGTGAGTGCGGTGTGCTTGAGCGCGTCGATCAGCGGACGCTCGATCTCACAGCTGGCCTGGGAATCCGAGTCCGAGCAGGTGAGCAGCACCGGCATACCGTCGGGCAGCGCGGCGGCCAGCTGCAGCGGGTCGATCTTGTCGGCCTCGACGATGGCGTTGAGGTTGTCCTTGTTGACGATCGCGCTCAGGCCCTCGGGGAGGTTGGCGGGCACGGTGCCCTTGGTGCGGATCTCGTCGACGGCGCCCAGCCAGGCGGTCAGCACCTCGGGCGTGGCGCCGGAACGCACCCGGTTGGTGATGATGTCGAGGTAGCGGCCGGACAGCGGCTGAAACAGCGCCAGCGAGTGAACCTTCGGATCGCCTGCACCGGCCAGGGTCATGGCGTGGATGGCGCCTTCGCCCACCGCGTAGATCGACAGCTCGGCCGCGTCGGTGTCGGGCCGGCCGGCCAAGAAGCGCAGCGCGGCGGCCGCCCCGCTGGTGTAGACACCGCTGACCACCTCGGTGGGTTTCTTCTCGTACGGGCCGAGCTTGGTGGCGCCGGTGCCGACCTTGTCGTAGCGCAGGCTCGCGACGCCCTTGTCCGACAACGTTTCCGCGAGCTGACGCATGTTGCCTATCGGGCCGACGACCTTGTTGTCGCCGTTGCGGTCGGTGGGTCCGCTCTCGGAGATCAGCAGCGCGGCGGGGCCCGCCGTGTCCCGGTGCCGATAGGTGCCGTGGATGGTGAGACCGTCGGCGTCGAACGTGACGTCGGTATCGGTCCATGCCGGTTGCCGAGCCTCCGTCGAGGTCCCCGAACCGCAGCCGGCCACCAGCAGCACCGAAAGTAGTGCCACCGCAAGCTTTCTCACAGGTGGGTCTCGATCCAGGTCGTCACGTCGTCGAGGACAAGCTCCTTCTCGGGCTCGTTGAACACCTCGTGGAACAGACCCGGGTACACCTTGAGGTGGACGTCCTGGGAGGCCACACATTCGACGAGGCGGTGGCTGCCCTCGACGGGCACCAGGCGGTCCTTCTCGCCGTGCACCACCAGCAGCGGCGCGGTGAGGGCCGAGGCCCGCTGCGGCATGGTCTCGCCCACGATGATCAGCGCCCGGGCGATTCCCGCGGGGACCTTGCCGTGCCACACCAACGGGTCGGCCTTGTAGGCCGCCACCACCTCGGGGTCGCGGGACACCGCGTCGGCGTCGAGATTCTCCACGGGCAGCCCGGGGGCGATCTTGCCGAGCACCTTGGCCACGACCGCCAGCGCCGACGACACCGATGCCTGCGCGGCCACGGCGGGCCCGGACAGCACCATCGCGGTGTATTCGTCGGGGTATTCGACGCCGTAGCTGAACACGATGCCGCCGCCCATGCTGTGCCCCAGCACGATGCGCGGGAGCTGCGGGTACTCGGCGGTCGCGATGCCGACCAGCGTGTGGAAGTCGCCGACGTACTCGGACATGTCGCGCAGGTACACCCGCTTGCCGCCGGAGCGGCCGTGACCGCGGTGGTCCAGGGCGTAGACCACCAGGCCCGCCTGCCCGAACCGCTGCGCGACGTGGTGGTACCGCCCGGCGTGTTCGCCCAGGCCGTGGGAGAGGACGATGACGCCTCGCGGCGCGACGTCGGGCGTCCATACGTCGTAGACGATGCGGACCCCGCCGACGCCGTCGAAGGTCTGTTCACTGCGGGTGCTGGTCACCCTGGCGAGCGTATTCGATCGAAGTTGTCGGGGGTGCTGCGTAAGCTCGCGAATGTGACGGTCCTCGCTCACCGCCTTGACGATGACAGCCCGGCCGATGCGTTCCTGGCCGACGCCCAGCGCTACCGACGTGAGCTGCTGGCGCACTGCTACCGGATGACGGGCTCGCTGCACGATGCCGAGGATCTGGTGCAGGAAACCTACCTGCGCGCCTGGAAGGCCTACGGGGGTTTCGAGGGCAAATCCTCGGTGCGTACCTGGTTGTACCGCATCGCCACCAACACCTGCCTGACGGCGCTGGAGGGCAGGCAACGCCGTCCGCTGCCGTCGGGGTTGGGCAACCCGAGTTCGTCGCCCACCGACGAGATCTCCGAGCACCACGAGATCCCATGGCTGCAGCCCCTGCCGGATTCCACCGACGACCCGGCGGATCCCAGCACCATCGTCGGGACCCGCGATTCGGTGCGGCTCGCGTTCGTCGCAGCCCTGCAGCATCTGTCGCCGCGGCAACGCGCGGTGCTGGTGATGCGCGAGGTGCTGCAGTGGAAGGCCGCCGAGGTCGCCGGGGCGATCGGTACTTCCACGGCAGCCGTCAACAGCCTGTTGCAGCGGGCCAGGGCTCAACTCGACGCGGTGGGCCCCAGCCAGGACGATGCGATCGACCCGCCTGACTCCCCGCACGCCCAGAACCTGCTGCGCGACTACATGGCCGCCTTCGAGGCCTACGACATCGACAAGCTGGTCGAGTTGTTCACGGCCGAGGCTGTCTGGGAGATGCCGCCGTTCGACAGCTGGTACCAGGGACCGGAGGCCATCGGCGATCTGTCCCGGTACAAGTGCCCGGCCGAGGAACCCGGGGACATGCGGTTCATCGCGACGAGCGCCAACGGCCAGCCCGCGGCCGCGATGTACATGCTCAACCGCGAGACGGGCCGGCACGAGGCGTTCCAGCTGCACGTCCTCGAGGTACGTCCCGAGGGCATCTCGCATGTGGTGGCGTTCATGGAGCTGGCCCTGTTCGAGAAGTTCGGGCTGCCCGCCTCACTCTGACTTGTACGCCGCTTCGAGCTTGGCGATGTCGAACTTGCCGACGGTGCTCAGCACCGCGGACATCAACCGGGCATCGGCCTCGGAATCCCCCTTGGCCAGCAGGTCGTAGTACTCGGTCGGGGTGATCTGCCAGGCCAGCCCGTACTTGTCCTTGAGCCAGCCGCAGGGCAACTCCTCGCCACCCTCGACCAGCGCGGCCCAGATCTGGTCGAGCTGCTCCTGGCCGGTGACGCGCACTTCCAGCGAGACGGCCTCGGTGAAGGTGAACTGCGGACCGCCGTTGATGCCGACGAAGCGCTGCCCGGCCAGCTCGAACTCGACCACCACCGGCACGTCCTGCGGGGACGGCGAATCGGGATGCGAGGCGATGGTGTTGATGACGCGGCCGTTGCCGCCGAAAGCGGCGATGTAGTGGTGGGCGGCCTGCTCGGCCTCCCGGTCGAACCACAGATTCGGGACGATGCTTGCGTTGATCTCGGTCATGTTGGGGCAGACCGATGGCAGGCACATTTCTCATCGCCGCGTGTTCACAACACATCACCTGACAACGAAATCAAGCCAGTATCGCCGCAGTTCAACGGCCAGTTACCGAACGGTATTGCAACCTGTTCTATTATCGCCTCTCATGAAGACCAAAGGCGCCCTGCTGTGGGAACTCAACTCGCCATTCCAGGTCGACGAGATCGACCTCGGCGACCCCGTCGCCGACGAAGTACAGATCCAGATGCACGCCGCGGGCATGTGCCACTCGGACTACCACCTGACCACCGGTGCCACCCCGATGGCGCTGCCCGCGCTCGGCGGCCATGAGGGCGCCGGCGTCGTCACCAAGGTCGGCAAGAACGTCACCGGCATCGAGGAGGGCGACCACGTCATCCTCGCCTTCATCCCGGCCTGTGGTGAATGCCCGCCGTGTCTGAAGGGCTTCCGCTCGCTGTGTGACCGCGGCGCGGTCCTGCTGGGCGGTAAGGCCATCGCCGACGGCACCAACCGCATCACCGCCGGCGGTCGAGAGGTGTCGCCGATGAACCTGCTCGGCACCTTCGCGCCGTACATGACCGTTCACAAGGATTCCGTCGTCAAGATCGACAAGGACATCCCGTTCGAGACCGCGGCCATCATGGGCTGCGCGGTGCCGACCGGCTTCGGCTCGGCCACCAACGTCGCCGACGTCAAGCCCGGCGAGACCGTCATCGTCGTCGGCGTCGGCGGTATCGGCATGAGCGCCCTGCAGGGCGCGGTCATCTCGGGCGCCAAGCACGTCATCGCGATCGACCCGAACGAGTGGAAGCGCGAGCAGGCCATCAAGTTCGGCGCCACGCACGTCTACGCATCGATGGCCGAAGCCATCGCGCCGGTCATCGACACCACCTGGGGTCTGATGGCGGACAAGGTCATCATCGCCGTGGGCGAGATGAAGGGCGAGTACATCGAAGAGGCGATGATCCTCACCGCCAAGACCGGCACCTGCGTGGTGACGGGCATGGGCTCGATGATGGACGCCGACGTCAAGCTCAACCTGTTCCTGTTCACCATGTTGCAGAAGACGTTGAAGGGCAACATCTTCGGTGGCGGCAACTCGCACGTCGAGACGCCCCGGCTGACGGCGCTGTACAAGTCGGGCCTGCTGAACATCGACGACATGATCACGCGGACCTACAAGCTCGAGGACATCAACCAGGGCTACCAGGACATGCTGGACGGCAACAACATTCGCGGCGTCATCAAGTTCGACGAGTCGGACTGGTAACAGTCTCTGCGCGAGCAGCGGCGGAAGCCCCCTTTTCAGTGTGGAAAAGGGGGCTTTTGCGACTCAGCGGGACAGCCCGGTCAGCCGCGCCAGGGCATCGAACCCGTCGTCGGTGCCCGGCCAGTGCGCCCGGACGGTGTCCAGGCCGGCGTGGTGGACGACGCTGCGGAGCACCACGGTGACGATGATGGCGTCGTCGGCGTAGCCGAGCACAGGGATGAAATCGGGGATCAGATCGATGGGCAGCGCCAAATAGACCACCAGCAGCGCCAGCCGGACGCGCACGCCGATGGGCAACGATCTGTCCGCGGCCAGCCGTGGGATCAGCCGCAACAGGTCCGGAAGTATCCGCAGCGCCTCACCGAGCAGGTTTCCGCGCGGCCGCACGACGAGCAGGGCGACGACGAGCACGAGCCAGCTCAGCAGCAGGGCGGCGCCGAGGCCGAGCAGCGTGTTACCCCACCAGGTGTCGACCACCTGACGATCATCGCCAGCCATGCCGGGCAGACGCAAAAGTCCCCCGGAACGTGCGCTCCGGGGGACCTTCGGGTCTGTTCGCGAGAGTTACTTGGGTGGCATCCGGATGCCGCCGTCGACGCGGACCACCTCGGCGTTCATGTACGAGTTGGTCAGCAGCTCGACGACCATGGAGGCCAGCTCGTCCGGCTTGCCGAGGCGGTGCGGGAACAGCACCGACTCACCCAGCTTGGCCTTGAACGCCTCGGAGGCCTCGCCCTCGCCGTAGATCGGGGTGTCGATCAGGCCGGGGGCCACGGTGTTGACGCGGATGCCCACCGCGGACAGGTCGCGGGCCACGGGCAGGGTCAGGCCGACCACACCGCCCTTGGACGACGAGTAGGCCGCCTGGCCGATCTGGCCGTCGAAGGCCGCGACGCTGGTCATGTTGACGATCGCACCACGCTCGCCGGTGTCGGTGAGCTCGTTGCGGCTCATCGCGGTGGCGGCCAGCCGGATGCAGTCGAAGGTGCCGACCAGGTTGATCGCCAGGACCTTCTTGTAGGCGTCCAGGTTGTGCGCGGAGGCGAACTCGCCGTCCTTGCCGATGGTGCGCTGGGCCCAGCCGATGCCGGCCGAGTTCACCAGGGCGCGCAGCGGGCCGAGTTCGACGGCCTTGTTGACCGCGGCCTCGATCTGCTCGGTGCTGGTGACGTCGACGCTGACGAAGGCGCCGCCGATCTCCTTGGCGAGGGCCTCGCCCTTATCCGCCTGCAGGTCAGCCACGACGACGCGGGCTCCCTTGGCAGCCAACTGGCGGGCAGTCGCCGCGCCGATACCTGATGCGCCACCGGTGACGATGGCGCTTGCTCCGTTGAGTTCCACGCCCAACACACTAAGCCCCTGCGCTACCCGATCCACCGGTTGGTCAGCCAAGGCCGTCGGTAGGCTGACGCCATGGCTTCCGGGACGTCCAGAGTCGATATCCGACGCGCGGACGACCGCGGTGCGAGCACGACCGATTGGCTGCAGTCGCGGCACTCGTTCTCATTCGCCGACTACTACGACCCGGCCAACACCCACCATGGGCTGTTGTTGGTGAACAACGACGACATCGTCGCGCCCGGCTCGGGCTTTGACACCCACCCGCACCGGGACATGGAGATCGTCACGTGGGTGCTGTCGGGCCAGTTGGCGCACAAGGATTCGATGGGCAACTCCGGGGTGATCTACCCGGGCCTGGCCCAGCGGATGTCCGCCGGCACGGGCGTGCAGCATTCCGAGAAGAACGGATCTTCCAGTGAGCCCGTGCATTTCGTGCAGATGTGGGTGCTCCCCGATACCGCCGGGGTGACGCCGAGCTATCAGCAGCAGGAGATAGAGCTGGCCAATACGTTGACGCCGATCGCCTCCGGTGCGGTCGCCGCGGCCGTCACCCTGCACAACCGCGATGCCACGCTGTACGGCGCCCGCCTGCAGCCCGGTGACTCGGTCGAGCTGCCGCGGGCCCGCTACCTCCACGTGTTCGTCGCGCGCGGGTCGGTCACGCTGGAGGGATCCGGGCCGCTGGCCGAGGGTGACGCCGCCCGGCTCACCGATTCGGGCGGACGGGTCACAGCCGATACTGACGCCGAGATCCTGGTCTGGGAGATGAATGCGGGTTTGGGCGGCGCGTAGCGCGATCGCACTGATCACCGCGGCCGCGCTGGCCGCGTGTGGGACGAACCCCGAACCCTCGCCCCCGCCGTCGGTATCGAGCGCCGCGCAACCGCCCGCCGGGCTGGCCTCCGCGCCCCTGCACGTCCCCGCCGAACTCGCCCAGGCCCCGCTCGACGAACCGCGCCAGGCGCTGATCCCCGCCGGCTGGACCATCGAGGTGATCGCCCGCGTACCCAAGGCCAGGATGGCCGCCTTCGCCCCCGATGGCGCGTTGCTGGTGTCGGTGCCGGCCACCGGGCAGGTGCTCACGGTGCGCCCTGACCGGCGCACTCTGCTCGACGGACTGGAACAGCCACACGGACTCTTCTTCGCCGGGACGACCCTGTATGTCGCCGAGAGCAACCGCATCGACGCCTACGACTACGCCGACGGCCGGGCCGTCAACCACCGCACCATCGCCGGTGACCTGCCCGACGCCAAGAGCCCCGAACTGCGGGGCGCCTATTCCCACGCACTCAAGAGCGTGGTCGTGGGATCCGATGGTGCGGTGTACTTTTCGATCGGATCGACCGGCAACACCTCGGCCGAGGACCGCACCGCCACCCCGCCTCGAGCCACCATCATGCGGGTGCCGCCCGGTGGTGGGCCTGCGGCGCCGTTCGCCACCGGGGTGCGCAACGGCACGGGCCTGGCCCTCGCGCCGGACGGCGCGCTGTGGACGGCGGTGAACAACCGCGACAACGTGCCCGATCCACAGGGCCGGGTGCGCCAGGACTATGTGGACGACCACCCACCGGAGACAGTGGCCAAAGTAACGCCGGGGCGCGAATTGGGTTGGCCCTACTGCAATCCCGACGGAGCACCACCAGCCGGGTTCATCCGGGACATGGACACCAACGCCGACGGCGACAAGATGGATTGCGCGGCGCTGGCACCGGTCGAGCAGACATTGGGCGCGCATTCGGCGCCACTGGGGATGAGTTTCACCGAGCTTTCCGGCCATGGTCCCGGCGCACTGGTGGGGGTGCACGGCTCGTGGAACCGGGAGTCGCCGCAGGCTCCCGAGGTATCGTTCTTCGGTTGGCACAATGGAACATTGGGCCCGCAGCAGACCCTGGTCTCCGGTTTCCAAGCGGACGACGGCACTCGCTGGGGCCGCCCCGTGGCCGCGATTGCCGGCCCGGACGGCGCCGTGTACATCACCGATGACTACGCCGGCGCGGTGTATCGGCTGGCGCCTTAGACGTACGATCGCCGTTGTGGCCGACCAACAGCTAGGCGATCTCAAGCTGCTGCGCCGGGTCCGGGACCGTATCGACCGCGAGTACGCGCAGCCGCTGAACGTCGAGGCACTTGCCCGCGGGGTCAACATGTCCGCCGGACACCTCAGCAGGCAGTTCAAGATCGCCTACGGCGAGTCACCGTATTCCTATCTGATGACCCGTCGTATCGAGCGTGCCATGGCGCTGCTGCGTCGCGGCGACATGTCTGTCACCGAGGTCTGCTTCGCCGTCGGCTGCTCCTCTCTCGGCACGTTCAGCACCCGGTTCACCGAACTCGTCGGCATCCCGCCCAGCCGTTACCGCGAGCAGACCGCCGAGGTGACCGATGGCCTGCCGTCGTGCATGGAGAAGCACGTCACCAAACCGATCAGGAATCGAGAAGCGGCTGCGGTGGGTCTGCACCTAGCGTCGGATGCATGACACATGACATGACAGACACGGCCATCAGAATTCACAACACCTTCCTGCCGCACGAGGATCCGGAAGCCTCCCTGGCCTTCTACCGCGATGTCCTCGGCTTCGAGGTCCGCCTCGACGTCGGCGGCGGCAAGATGCGCTGGATCACCGTCGGGCCGGTCGGCCAGCCCGACACCTCCATCGTGTTGCATCCGCCGGCCGCCGACCCGGGGATCACCGACGACGAGCGCCGCCTGATCGCCGAGATGATGGCCAAGGGCACGTACTCGATCATCGTGCTGGCCACCAAGGATCTGGATGCCACGTTCGAGAAACTGCAGGCCACCGATACCGAGATCGTCCAGGAACCGACCGACCAGCCCTACGGCGTGCGCGACTGCGCCGTCCGTGACCCCGCCGGAACCATGATCCGAATCCAGGAGTTGCCCTAACCGATGAGCACCGCCACGACCCACCCCGCCGACAGCCACGATCTGATCCGGGTCACCGGTGCCCGGGAGAACAATCTCAAGGACGTCGACATCGAGTTGCCCAAGCGCCGGTTGACGGTGTTCACGGGCGTCTCGGGGTCGGGCAAGAGCTCGCTGGTGTTCGACACGATCGCCGCGGAGTCCCAGCGGCTGATCAACGAGACCTACAGCGCCTTCGTCCAGGGTTTCATGCCGAACCTGGCACGCCCTGAGGTCGACGTACTCGACGGGCTGACCACCGCGATCATCGTCGACCAGCAGCGGATGGGCGCCGACCCGCGCTCCACGGTCGGCACCGCCACCGATACCGGGGCGATGCTACGTATCCTGTTCAGCCGGCTGGGCACTCCGCATATCGTTTCGCCGCAAGCCTTTTCGTTCAACGTGGCCTCGATCAGCGGGGCGGGTGCGGTGACGCTGGAGAAGGGCGGGCGCACCGTCAAGGAGCGTCGCGACTTCAACATCGTCGGCGGCATGTGCCCGCGCTGTGAGGGACGTGGCGCGGTCAACGACATCGACCTGAGCGCGCTGTACGACGACACCAAATCGCTGAACGAGGGTGCGCTGACCATCCCCGGCTACAGCATGGACGGCTGGTACGGCCGGATCTTCCGGGGCTGCGGCTTCTTCGACCCGGACAAGCCGATCAACAAGTTCACCAAGAAGGAGCTCGACGCGCTGCTGCACAAGGAGGCGACCAAGCTCAAGGTCGACGGGGTCAACCTGACCTACCTCGGGCTGATCCCGCAGATCCAGAAGTCGTTCCTGTCCAAGGACGTCGAGGCCATGCAGCCGCACATCCGGGCGTTCGTCGAACGTGCGGTCACGTTCACCACCTGCCCGGAGTGCGACGGCACCCGGCTGTCGGAGATCGCACGCTCGGTGAAGATCGAGGGTGTCAACATCGCCGAGCTGTGCGCGATGCAGATCACCGAACTGGCCGCCTGGCTGGGCAGCCTCGCGAAGAAGCCCGCCGCCAAGTCGGTGACTCCGCTGCTGGCGGCGTTGCAGCACACGCTGGATTCGTTCGTCGAGATCGGATTGGGCTATCTGTCGCTGGACCGCCCGGCGGGCACCCTGTCCGGCGGAGAGGCCCAGCGCGTCAAGATGATCCGCCACCTGGGGTCGTCCCTGACCGATGTCACCTACGTGTTCGACGAGCCGACCATCGGCCTGCACCCGCACGACATCGCCCGGATGAACGATCTGCTGCTGGCCCTGCGGGACAAGGGCAACACCGTGCTGGTGGTCGAGCACAAGCCCGAGACGATCTCGATCGCCGACCATGTCGTTGACCTGGGTCCGGGCGCTGGATCGGCCGGGGGCGAGGTGGTCTTCCAGGGCAGTGTTGCGGGCCTGCGAACCAGCGACACCGTCACGGGCCACCACCTGGGCTACCGCGCCGGGCTGAAGGATTCAGTGCGGAAAGCCAACGGCGCCATGGAGATCCGCGGGGCCGACACCCACAATCTGCGCGATGTGGACGTCGACATCCCGCTGGGCGCCCTGGTGGTGATCACCGGCGTCGCGGGCTCGGGCAAGAGTTCGTTGATCGACGGCTCGGTGGCAGGCAGGGACGGCGTGGTGGTGGTCGATCAGAGCCCGATCCGCGGCTCGCGCCGCAGCAACCCGGCGACCTACTCCGGGCTGCTCGACCCGATCCGTAAGGCATTCGCGAAGGCCAACGACGTCAAACCGGCACTGTTCAGCTCGAACTCGGAGGGGGCCTGTCCTGCGTGCAACGGCGCCGGGGTGATCTACACCGACCTCGGGGTGATGGCCACCGTCGAGACCACGTGCGAGGAGTGTGAGGGCAAGCGGTTCGGCGCGTCGGTGCTGCAATACACCCTCGGCGGACGCAACATCGCCGAGGTCCTGGCCATGCCCGTCAGTGAGGCGGAGCGGTACTTCGGCGAAGGCGATGCGAAAGTTCCTGCCGCACAGAAGATCCTGTCACGGATGGCCGATGTGGGCCTGGGTTACCTGACGCTCGGGCAGCCACTGACGACACTGTCCGGTGGTGAGCGGCAGCGACTCAAACTCGCTGCGCGCCTCGGCGACACCGGGGCCGACAAGGCCGATACGTTGATCCTCGACGAGCCGACCACGGGCCTGCACCTGGCCGACGTCGAGCAGTTGCTCGGACTGCTGGACCGGCTGGTGGATTCGGGCAAGTCGGTGATCGCGATCGAGCATCACCAGGCGGTGATGGCGCACGCCGACTGGATCATCGACCTGGGACCGGGCGCCGGACACGACGGCGGTCGCGTCGTCTTCGAAGGCACCCCGGCAGATCTGGTCGCCGAGCGCGCCACACTGACGGGGCAACACCTCGCCGAATATGTGGGTAACTGAACCAACATTGTCAGGGCGTCCGAACTTTCCGGTGTTGATCCCCAAACTTATTGTCGAATAAGCACTTTCGGATGGGACGGTTTGCGCCGCCCCGTCCGAGGTGCGTATGGTGGACAACAGCGAAGGGGAGTAGCCCCCAATCGGATATTCGACATACTGGCCGCGCAGCGATGCATCAACGGCCCGGTTATCCGAACCGGTCACGGCCGGTGGGCGAGACCTTCGGCCGTAGACCATTGGGTTGCCGGCCGGAGGCATATGGATAAGCCCCCAACGGCACCCAACGACCGAGGAGTTGTTGAGTGCTCGCTGCTCTGCTCTTGAGCTTCGCTGTCATCTTCGTCGCCGAACTCGGCGACAAGTCGCAGCTGATGGCCATGACCTTCGCACTGCGCTACCGCTGGTGGGTGGTGCTCGTCGGTATCACCGCCGCCACCACCGCAGTTCACCTGATCTCCGTCGCGGTCGGCCACTACCTGGGCGCTGCGCTGCCGACGCACCTGCTCGGCATCCTGGCCGGGGTGGCGTTCGTGTTCTTCGGGCTGTGGACCCTGCGCGGCGACAAGCTGTCCGACGATGAGGCGACTCGTGCCCAGCGTTCGACCGCCCCGGCGTTCTTCACCGTCACCTCGGCCTTCCTGCTCGCCGAGCTCGGCGACAAGACGATGCTCGCAACCATCACGCTCGCCGCCGACAACGACTGGGTGGGTGTGTGGATCGGTTCCACCATCGGCATGGTGGCCGCCGACGCACTCGCCATCGTGGTCGGGGCGATCGCCGGCAAGCACTTGCCCGAGCGCGTGATCCAGCTGGGCGCGGCGGCGCTGTTCGTCATCTTCGGTCTGGCGATGCTGCTGGAGGGCGCGTTCCCGACGGCCCCGGTATTGGCGACCACCGCGGGTGCGATTGCCGTGACAGCGCTGTGCGCGGCGGGCCTGCGTGCGCTGCCCCCACATTTGCGGCCGGCGGTGATGCGCAAGCCCCAGGCGGCCGAACCAGCTAACTCCGATCAACCAGGTGCGATCGCCCCTTGACCCAACCGTGACCAGGCTGTTACGCATGTTGACAGAGTTTCCTGTGTGGTTATTGTGTAGTTCGTGCCAGGCCTGGCAAAACTCCTCAAGCGTGCGGTCGCCACTGCGTCCGCCGTTGCCGTCTGTGTGGCATTAGCCACCACCGGCTCCCCCGTCGCGCGCGCCGAGGACGCCCGGGCACTGCTGCTCGGCGCGATCGCCAACACCAAGGGCGCCTACCTCGTCTACAACTTCGGTGGCCAGTTCGCCGCACCGTTCCTGTCCGCCGACGGCCGCGCCTACACGCTGAACAACGGCGGCCACCTGATGGCCATGAAGAACGCCTCCAGCCGGCTCAACCCGCGCCTGCTGGTCGACAGCCATCAGGGCTATCAGTCCCGCTGCGAGCGCACCCCCGGAGCCAGAACCAGCGAGGGACTCTGGCAGGCGTCGGAAACCTATGCGCCCCTCGCCGCGTGGCAGGTGCTGGGGCAGCCGACCATCGCCGTCAATGCCAACTTCTTCGACGTGCGCGGGCAGCAGGGCGGATCGTGGCGCGACACCAAGTGCTCATCCCCGCTGGGCGCGTACGTGGACAACACCCGCGGGCAGGGCCGGGCAAATACCGCGGTCACCGGCACCCTGGCGTATGCAGGCAAGCAGGGCCTGTCCGGCGGCGACGAACGCTGGGCGGCGCTGGCCACCATGATCCTGCCGATGGGCGGCGCTCCGTATGTGGTGATGCCAAAGGGACCCGACGACTATGACTCGGCCTCCCCGGTGATCCAGCGGCTGCTGGATCAGAACGCCCGGTTCGTGGCAGTGGCCGGCATCGGATTGCTCGCCCCTGGCGACACCGGTCAGCTCAACGACCCGGGCCCCAGTGCGGCGCGCACCGCGGTCGGTTACAACCGGGCCGCCGATCAGCTGTTCGTGTTCCAGGGCGGCAGCTACACGCCGGACAACATCCAGGACCTGTTCCGCGGCCTGGGCGCGGACAACGCCCTGCTGCTCGACGGTGGCGGCTCGTCGGCGATCGTGTTGCGCCGCGATTCCGGCGGCATGTGGAGCGGCGCCGGGTCGCCCCGCGGGAACTGCGATACCCGGCAGGTGCTGTGCGACTCGCGCGAGCGGGCACTGCCCAGCTGGCTCGCCTTCAACTGAGCGGCCGGCTAGTTCACCAGGATCTCGGCCAGAACAGCATTCGGCATCCGCAGGGGCTGCAGGTACTTACGCAATCCCGGGTGACACAGCTGTAGAAGTCGTTCCTGGGGCTCGGCGTCTCCCATGCGTTGGCTGCCAAGGTATTTCAGTGTCGCGCCCGCGGGAAGATCGCCGGCAACCGCTGACGCCGTCGTGCCCGAGATCAACGTCTGTCCCCCGTGAGCGATGTCGCGCAAGCGCTTCGTACCGGTGCGTGAGGTGTGCACGCCGATACACAGGTCAAACGGATCCAACGGCGTCAACTGCAGGTACAGCGCGCAGGACACCGCGTCAGCGGCACGGTCGAAGGTGGCCGTGAAACCGTCGCAGGCGGGTTGCCTCGTCGACAGGATCCCGCCGTGGAGCGCGACAAAGTGGGTCATCGTCGCCCGAAAATACGGAAGCGCGGCCGCCATGTCCGCGGGTTGCGTTTGCCACAGGCGTGCGGATCCCTCGGTGCGGGCCATCAGCCATGCCTTCTCGGTCGACAGCTGTTCGGTCACGCGCGCGTTGCTCCTGCCGGTTCTCGCTTGATATCCCGCGCCAGATGGCACACAGAACGCCAGCGTAACCACTTTCCGCAGGTTGCGTCTCTATGGTCAACACCGTTGCCGCAGAACGTTGTTGCCAACCCGCGGCCGAAGCGCTGTTGCGCCCGTGGGACGCGCGTAAGCCGCTATCCGTGGGGTTTGCTGGTCGGCTTCAGGGTCAGTTCTCCAGCCACAGGTCGACGCCTTCGGTGGCGAAGATCGACAGCACGGTGCTCCAGGTGTCTTGCCCGAGTGCCTCTTTGATATTTCGGTAGGACGTCATGACGAACCGGAACTTGCGGTTGTCCGGGGTGCCGAAGCCACCGCGCAGGCAGTCGGCCAGCGCATCCAGATTCGAGCCGAAGTAACCGCCGTCGCCGTTGACCGCACGGCCGATCTCGGTGAAGAAGTCCGCCTTGGAGGCAACCTTGGCCCCATCGATCCGATACGTCTTCACATGCCTCCGATCAGGCAGAAGGACTCGTAGTGGTCGCCGGTGTAGTAGTACTCGGGCGGGTCGTTCCGCGGTGCTCCGCCGGTGACGATGCGCCGCTTGCCGCGGTGTTTGTTGCCGGGCGTCGGGACCGTGTACTCGCGGTAGTAGCCGCGCTCATGCTTGGGCAACCGGCCTTCGTAGTTTCCGAAGACGACGCCGTCGTTGCGCGGGTACGGAAACGGCCCACCGGACTGGATCAGCTCTACGGTCTTGTCCGCCTCCGGCGGAAGGCCACCCAGGTCGCACGTGCCGTCCGCTGCCGCTGACTTCGCCGGTGATGCCGGTGCCGAGACCGCCGGAGATGACGTGGGTTGAGTCGGAGCGCAGCAGCCCGAAAGCAGGCCGCACAGCACTGCCAGCGCCGCAATGCGCGATCGTCCCATCGGCATGAGGCTAGCAACAGGCCCCGCAAATCCGGGGTCAACGGCGCCAGCCGTGCGACGATCGTTACTCGAGTGAACAGAGTGACCACCCTTGCGGAGCCCACGGCCCGCCGCGGCAGCACCGCGAGCGGGCGGAAAGCGCTGCCGAACAAGCAGTTTCGCCCTGACATCGAGGGGCTGCGGGCGGTAGCGGTACTCGCCGTGGTGCTGTTTCACGCCGGGGTGCCCGGATTCGATGGCGGGTTCATCGGCGTCGACGTGTTCTTCGTCGTGTCGGGATTCCTGATCACCGGGCTGTTGTGGCGCGAGGCCTCGGGCACCGGGACGGTGCGGATGACGCGGTTCTATGCCGGACGCGCCCGGCGCCTGCTCCCGGCCGCCGCTCTGGTCCTGGTCGCGACATCGATGGCGGCCACTCTCCTACTCCCCCCGCTGCGGGCCCGCTCGGTGCTGGCCGACGCGATCGCCAGCGCCCTGTACGTCGGGAACTACCGCTTCGCGGCGGAGGGCACCGACTATCTGGCGGCGGAGACGGCGGCGTCTCCGCTGCAGCACTACTGGTCGCTCGGCGTCGAGGAACAGTTCTATCTGTTGTGGCCGGCCCTGATCCTCGGCACTGCCTGGATGCTGACCCGCAGCGGCCGGGGCACCCGTTCGGCCGTCCCGTACGCATGCGTATTGGCGGTGGTGGCCGCCGCCTCGCTGATGGTGTCGCTCTCGTGGACCCAGACGATGCCGCCCTGGGCGTTCTTCTCTCTGCCGACCCGCGCCTGGGAGCTGGCCGCCGGCGGTCTGGTCGCGTTGACCGCGGCGCACTGGCGCAGCCTGCCGCCGGTCTGTGCGGCGCTGGTCGGCTGGGGTGGTCTGGCACTGATCCTGGCGACCTGCACGCAGCTCGGCACGGCCACGCCTTACCCCGGGTCGGCTGCATTGCTTCCGGTGATGGGCACCGCGCTGGTGATCGGGGCGGGTTGTGCGATACCCGATCTGGGTGTGGGACGGCTGCTGTCGAAACCGGTGATGCGTGGCATCGGCCGGTTGTCGTACTCGTGGTACCTGTGGCACTGGCCGGTGCTGCTGTTGGCGCCCGCGCTGTTCGGCCACGGCCTTGGATTGGCCGGTCGGCTGGCGATGATGGTGATGGCGCTGGGCCTGGCGATCCTGACGCTGCACCTCGTCGAGAACCCGACCCGGTTCGCCGCGGCGCTGCGGGGATCGTCGTGGCGCAGCCTTGCCGTCGGCGCGACAGCCACCGGAGTGGCCGTCTGTGCGGGGCTGGTGCTGTTGGCGGTACGTCCGGTGCCGACGGCATCTGGTCCGGCAGCGGTTCCCGTCGCCGCGATCGGACCTGCGCGCGCGGCCGCTCCGCCATTGACTCCCGAGCAGCAGGTGCAGGCGGCTGTCGCCGCCTCGGCTGACCTTGGGGCCGTGCCGTCGAATCTGTCACCGCCGCTGGGCAACATCACCAAACCCGAGGCGTTCGTCAACGGTTGTGTCCTGTCTTGGATGGACGTCGCCGTACCCGACTGCACGTCCGGGGACGTCAACTCGGCCACCAAAGTCGCCCTGATCGGCGATTCTCATGCGGGGATGTGGCAGCCGGCCCTGGAAACCGCCGCACGGCAATCGCATTGGCGGTTGGACACCTTCGCGAAAGTCACCTGCCCACCGATGAAGCTCCCGATCCTCAGCCCCTATCTCGGACGCGAGTTCACCGAATGCAAGCAGTGGCGGGCTGACGTGCTGACCCGGATCGCCAAGGAACGTCCCGCATTGATCGTGCTCGACGTGGTCCGCCGCTACGGCGCGGATTTCGGGTTCGTCAGCTACGACCAGACCTGGCTGGACGGATTGACGCGACTGGTGTCGCAGTTGCGCGGAACCGGAGCGCGGGTCCTGGTGCTCGGCCCCGTACCCGACCCGCACACGACGGTCCCGACGTGCTTGTCGGCGCACATGGACGACGCCTCAGCCTGCGCGCCCGACCGTCCGATCGCCGTGAACGACAATGGGATTGCCGCCGAGGCCGCAGCGGTGCAGGCTGGCGGTGGGCAGTACGCGCGCCTGGACCAGTACTTCTGCACCGACCGACGCTGCCCGGTGATCGTCGGCAACACCCTGGTCTTCCGCGACGACAACCACATCACCGCCGAGTACGCGCAACTGCTGTCGCCGGTGATGGCCCGCCTGACCGAAAGCGCATTGGCGCCCAACTAGCGTTCTAGAACCTGGCCACCCGATCGGTGAACGCACCGTGGTAGCTCATCGGCAGGTGGAACGGCAGCCAAGCCTCCGCGATCGGCCCGGCGTCCACGCGCGGAGCGTCGAACACCATGAGCCGGCTGCGGTGTTGGGTCTCGTCGTAGCCCACCGTCAGCACCCATCCGTCGTCCTCGGCGCTGCTGCCCGGCCGCGGAACGAAGATCGGCTCGACCAGTTTGTGGCCGGGCGGGCAGTAGGCCTGCACGCTGCCGCCGGCATGGTCGAAGCGGCCGATTCCCTCCCCGCTGCCCTCCCCGTCACTCGGTACCGTCACATACGTCACCGAGTGCGCCTGAGTTGAGCGGCGCTGATCGATCTGCGGGAACTCGCAACCCATCTGGGCCAACGGTTCAGCCACGACACGGTCGTCGGGGCCGCTGCTCAGCGTCGACGCCGGGTCCGGCGGGCCTGCCGCGCCCACGCCTTGCCGAAGTCACCGGTCAATCGCAGTTTCCGGCGACCGGTCGGTCGCTCAGGCGGCGTCCTTCTTCTCGGTCTTCTTGGCGGGCTTCACCGAGTCGCCGGCCTTCTTGACGTTGTCCTTCACGTCGTTGACCGCCTTCTCAGCGCCCTTCTGGATTCCATCGGCCGCGGACTTGATCTGCTTGCGACCATCCTCGGCGACCTTGTTCACCCTCTCCTGGGCGTCCTTGACCGCCTTCGCCGTCCGCTCACGCGCCTTCTCTGCCGAGTCCTTCGCACGCGCGCCGGCCTCCTTGACCGATTTCTCGACCTCCTGGCGGGCATCATCGGCTGCGGTCGTGAGCTTCTTGGTGCCGTTGTCCACGTTCACCTTTGTGTCACCCACAGCGGGTTCATCCACGACAGATTTCAGATTGACGGTGTCCGAACCGACGTCGGTCTGCGTGATGCCGTGGGGCTCGAAGCCCGTCTTCGCAAGGCTCTGTGTCCCAACGTTGTTGAACGCCCCCTGGGTGAGGCCGTTCAGCGCGTCGGTGAGACCCGAGAGGTCCAGTCCGGTTCCTCCGGTCGTCAGCGAGTTACCCACCCCGAGCAGGCCGAGCAGTTGCTGGATCGGGCTCGGGACGGGGTTCTGGTTGATCAGGCCGTCACTGATCGCCTTCTGAATGCCCGTCACGAGGTTGTTGACCAGATGCCCCGGAACCTGTGCCCAGTCGACATCGGCCGGAAGTGTGCCGAAAGCCGTTGGGATATCGGCCTCGTCGAGCGTGCGGTCATACACACCGGTCTGCTCGTTGTAGTACACATCGGTGTAGCCGAGGTTGACCAGGCTGGTGAGCACCGGGCTCAGCGCCGTCCCGATCGGGTTGTTGAGATTGGCGCCGGTCAAGAGGTTGACGACATCAACCGCGAGGTACGTCGGCTCGAGCAGCGGCAGGCTCTGCGCCGGGATCGTGACGTAGATGTTGAGTTTGGGGCCCAGCTGAGGATCGTCCCCGGGATCGGCCAGATAGTCGGTGATGTCCGCGCCGAGCTGCGTCACGATCTGGTCGACCAGCACTGTGCCCAGCGTGTCCAGCGACTGGTTTCGCAGGATGTACGTCGGGAACAGTCCTGCCGCAACGTTGTTCGCCATGGTGAACGGGTTGGGCCAGGCGGCGAAATCCGAGAGCGGGAGATACTCGGCCGTCGCATCGATCTTGATCGGGATCAGGTTGGCGCCACCGAGGGTGAGCCCGAGCAACGGCACATCACCGAGCACCGGCACGTCGCCGATGATGCTGGTCCCGCTGCTCTGCACCTGAGTATCGGGGGTCACGGTGTTGATGCCCAACAGCCCGAACAACGGGTAGGCACGGGCCAAGATGCCGCCGTTGGCCCGGCCGGGGTTGTCGATCAGGAGCATCGGCATGATCGTGAAGCTGCCCAGAAGCGGGTTGGTGCCGGTGTAGTTGGCCCCGCCGGGCTGATTCGGCAGATCGTCGACCACCTGCTGATACGCCGCGCCTGCGGCGAAGGCACCGAATCCCCAGCCCGCCACGATGGGGATCCGCACGTCGGCGACGTTCGTGCTGAGGGCCGGCAGATCCACGCCGGTGAGGAGCTTGAAGGTCACTTTCAGAGCTGCAAACGCCGCCCCACTCGTGGGCAGGCCGAGCGCCGTGAAGAGAGACTCGAGACTGATGTCGAGGTAGTCGGTGTTGTTGATCTCGTCGGCCACCGAATTCGGGAAGGACGGCACCCACCCGAGGTCGACACCGAGCAGTCGCAGCAGCGTGAACGGCCCGCCGGTGGTGATCAGGTTGATCCCGGCCGACGACAGCGGGTCGTCGAGGTCGATTCCGAGAGCGTCGGCCAGGTCGCCGATGGGCAATCCGCCAAGGGCACCGCCGAGCGCTCCACCCAGCGCGTCATTGAGCGGGCCCTCGACAGCGGCGGTCGGATCGATTCCGGCGGCCTGCAGGAGCGCGAGCAGGTTGAAGTTGTTGACGAACGCCGTTTCGAGCTGCGCGCCGACGGTCTGGAACTGGTTGTAGACCTGGGTCCCGAAGCCGCCGGTGAGGTCCGGGATCTGGTCGGGCGGCGGGAAGATCTGGACCCCGGATTGCAGCCGGAGATCGCGCTGGACCGCGGCGGCCTGAGCCGGCGGTGGAGCAATACCAACCGTAAGCGCGGTGACTGTTGCGGTTGCCGCACCGAGGGTTGCGACCCTCTTGACGCGCCGCCGCTGCCTACGGTGTTTGACTGCCATCTGACCAGTCCTTTCGGCCGCCTTCTCAGGTTGATCTCAGGCAACTTAACACTAATGTGACCTTCATCACCTAATTGCTGGAAAGAATTTTCGTCTTCAATTTCGCATCCGTCGCAAACCTTGAAGGAGTACTTTTATCAGGCTGTACTGGGCATCGACATATTGACGCGCGCGCCAGTTAATGTGGATGCATCTGCCATCCTGCCGAAGCAATGTTGCTGTACGGCATTGCGAGGGCGCTCGCCCTTGCCAGTGAGCGGCGAATCTGTCAACCGATGCGATCCGGCGGGGAATCAGCCTCAGCCTTCTCCAGGACGCGTCGCGCCGCCGACTCGACCTGACCCGCATACCCTCCGCCGAACAGCACCACATGCGCGAGCAACGGATAGAGCTGATGCAGGTCAAACCGGTCAGCCCATCCATCACGCAGTCGCCGCACCGTCTGGTATCCGGCCAGCATCTCATCCATGAACGGGAAACCGAACAGTGCCAACATCGCGAGATCCGTTTCACGATGGCCACCGTGCGCGGCGGGGTCGATCAGCACAGCGCCGTCACCGGTCCACATCACGTTGCCGCTCCAGAGATCCCCGTGCAGCCTGGCCGGCACGTCGTCGTCATCGAACGCACCCGCGCCGCAGCGGTCAGCCACCTCCGCGATCGCGGTCCGCGCCGTGGCGCTCAGCCTGGGCGCAGCCAGCCGCGCCATCGGAATCAAGCGCTCATCGGCGTAGAAGGCTCCCCATGAATCTTTGCGGGCCAACGACATTGACAATGGCTGGGACATCGGCCCGAAAAACCCGTCGCCGTCGTAGCCGTCTGGCCCGCAGCCATAAGCCGGTGCCCCAGCGTCGTGAGTATGGGCCAATCTCTGGCCGAAGACCCGCGCGGCATCGGCGGTGGGTGTGATCGGGCACAGCCGCCGCAGGGTCAATGAGTTTGCGTCGTAATCGATTACCGTGACGCACGGCACGCCACCCTTCACGGCGAGCCATCTGAGTCCGGCCGCCTCGGCCGCGAAGAACCCAGGCGGCGCCGAGTCATTGCGCTTGACGAAGACGTCGGCCCGGTCCGCCGCATTGGGCATATCGGCCAGGCTACCGACGCACCCTCTGACTATGCGGCTTTCGGTGGCGGTTGGGGTTGGAAGGGCTGGTACCACCA
>NZ_CP034072.1:6666752-6826896 GCF_003855255.1 Mycolicibacterium nivoides
TGGCCTCAGGTGTCGACGGATCTTCGGACGGGGTCAGCCGCAGCCACGTGCTCTTCACGTCCGCGCGTTTGGTGTTGAGCGTGTCGGGCGCGCCGCGGAGAACGGCGAGCGCCTTCTCGTAGTCGAACGCCGAGAGGTCGACGAGGCGGTCGTGGCTGTCGACACTGCTGGGCGACGTGCTCGGATCACCCCAGCCGCCGGTGTACCGGTAGTAGACCTTCTGGCGGCTGTCCTGGGGATTCGGTCGGTAGAGCAAGGCCGAGTCCGGATCGATGTGCAGCTCGAAACCCATGGTGTTGCCGAACTTCTGGCGCATCTGCTCGAACAGTCCCTTGACCCCGTTGAGCGATTGCAGCTGTGTCGGTGGGGTCAGCACCACCGGGGCGATGCCGTCGGGCACCGCGCCCGGGTCGGGGTTGAAGCTCAGCGGCGAGGAGGTGTTTCCGTACACACCCCAGCCGATTCCCATGCCGAGCAGGACCAGCACGACGGCCGAGGCGAGCCGCAGCCCCCACCCGGGGCCGGAGGGTTTCCGGACGCGGGGCACGCGGGGCTTGACCAGCGTCGGCAACTGCACAGGTGCGTCCGCGTTCTGCAGATCTTCGACGAGGCGGGCGAGATCCCCCAGGGTCGTGGCGTTGGTGGCCGCCGACACCCGTTGGCGGTGCTCTTCCATGGACAACTGGCCCTCACCGAGCGCGTTGTCGAGCACCTTGCAGGTGTCGTTGCGATCGCTGTCTTTGGCCCGGGTCGTCGAGGTCTGCCGAGTTGCCACGCCGATGATCGTAAGAGGTGTGACGCGGTCGCGCCTCGGTGCGTAGGGGGTCGACGTACTCTGGTCATCGTGCGATTGCAGAGACAGGTGGTGGACTACGCGCTTCGGCGGCGGTCCCTGCTGGCTGAGGTCTATTCGGGGCGCACCGGCGTCTCGGAGGTCTGTGACGCCAACCCGTACCTGCTGCGCGCGGCAAAGTTTCACGGCAAGCAGAGTTCGGTGATGTGTCC
Organism: Mycolicibacterium nivoides; assembly: GCF_003855255.1. Lineage (NCBI taxonomy): Bacteria > Bacillati > Actinomycetota > Actinomycetes > Mycobacteriales > Mycobacteriaceae > Mycobacterium > Mycolicibacterium nivoides. The sequence goes on from NZ_CP034072.1 coordinate 6,667,758, forward strand.
GATCTGCCGTAAAGAGCAGCTCACGCTGGTGTCGTGGGTATTCGGTGATCATCTGGGCCCGGTGTCGGGCTCAGCGCGCACCGCGGAGGAGCTGGTGATGTTGGCAACTCGTTACGACGAGTTCGCAGTCCATGTGGTTGAGGTATGCCGCACCTGCAGTTGGAATCATTTGGTCAAGTCATACGTCCTGGGCGCGCCTCGGCCGCCGAAGGCACGTGGCACTCGAGGCACGCGCAAGTCGGCGCGTACGGCCAGTGAATAGCGAAGGGCGCCACAGCCGGTCAGCCAACGACATCCGTAATGCGGCTGATCGCCTCGGTGCGCGCGAAAATCGGCCGCCTGCACGGGAGAAGCCTCCGGTGCGGGAAAATCCGCCCGCGCGGGAGAAGCCCCCGATGCTGGAGAAGCCTCCGGTGCGGGAGAACCGCCCTCCGGCCCGCGAGAACGGCCCCACGGGACGGGAGAACGCTCCGACGGGACGTCCAGGTCGTCCGGCGGTGCCGCCCGACGATCGGCTGACCACGGTGCTGCCGCCGGTGCGTGACGGCGGGCCGGCGCCGCTCGATGTCGTCAGGGCGGCGATGGACGGCACTCCGCCGCCGAAACCGCAGCCACCCAAGTCTCCGCCTCCGCCGCCGGGAGGCGGCCGCGGATCGGGCCCCTCGGGTCCGTCGGGGCAGGGGCCCGAGCCGACTCGGCGGTTCCACATCAACTGGAAGCTGGTCCGGCGTCTGTCGATCGCCGCGGTGGTGGCGATGATCCTGCTTCCGCTGGTGACGTTCGGTATGGCGTACATGATCGTGGACGTCCCGCAGCCCGGCGATATCCGGACCAACCAGGTGTCGACGATCCTGGCCAGCGACGGCAGCGAGATCGCCAAGATCGTTCCGCCCGAAGGCAACCGGGTCGACGTCGGCATCGACAAGATCCCGGAGCACGTCCGCAACGCGGTGATGGCCGCAGAGGACCGCGATTTCTATACCAATCCGGGCTTCTCGTTCACCGCGCTGTTGCGCGCGATCAAGAACAACCTGGTCGGCGGTGATCTCCAGGGCGGATCGACCATCACCCAGCAGTACGTCAAGAACGCACTGGTAGGTGACGAGCGCTCGGGTATCGGCGGTTTGATCCGCAAGGCCAAGGAGTTGGTCATCTCGACCAAGATGGCCAGCGAGTGGTCCAAAGACGCTGTGATGCAGGCGTATCTGAACATGATCTATTTCGGTCGCGGCTCGTACGGGATCGCCGCGGCCGCCAAGGCGTACTTCGACAAGCCGGTCGAACAGCTCAACGTCGCAGAGGGCGCACTGATGGCCGCGCTGATCCAGAGGCCGTCGACGCTGGACCCCGCGGTGGATCCCGAGGGCGCCGCCGAGCGGTGGAACTGGGTGCTCGACGGCATGGTCGACATGGGCGCGCTGTCAGCCCAGGAACGTGCCGGGCAGGTGTTCCCGCCGACCGTGCCACCAGACCAGGCCCGCCAGCAGAACCAGACCTCCGGCCCGAACGGACTGATCGAGCGGCAGGTCACGAAGGAACTGCTCGATCTGTTCGACATCAGTGAGCAGGCACTGAACACCGAAGGTCTGCAGGTCACCACCACGATCGACCCGCAGGCCCAGCAGGCCGCGGAGAACGCGGTGACCAAGTACATGGACGGTCAGGACCCCGACATGCGGACCGCGGTGGTCTCCATCGATCCACGCGACGGCGCGGTCAAGGCCTACTACGGCGGATCGGATGCCAACGGCTTCGACTTCGCCCAGGCCGGGTTGCCGACCGGGTCGTCGTTCAAGGTGTTCGCGCTCGTCGCGGCCCTGCAACAGGGCATCGGCCTGGGCTACCAGGTCGACAGCGGGCCGGTCACGGTGAACGGCATCAAGATCACCAACGTCGAGGGTGAGGGCTGCGGGGTCTGCTCGATCGCCGAGGCGCTCAAGCGGTCGCTCAACACCAGCTACTACCGGCTGATGCTCAAGCTCGAGCACGGTCCCGAGGACGTGGCCAAGGCCGCGCACGATGCCGGCGTGGCGGAGAGCTTCCCCGGCGTCGAGCACACGCTGTCCGAGGACGGCAAGGGTGGCCCGCCGAACAACGGTGTGGTGCTGGGCCAGTACCAGTCCCGGGTGATCGACATGGCCTCGGCGTACGCAACGCTGGCGGCCTCCGGCGTCTATCACAAGCCGCACTTCGTGCAGAAGGTCGTGAACTCCTCGGGGCAGGTGTTGTTCGACGCATCCAGCCAGGACAACGGTGAACAGCGCATCGACAAGGCGGTCGCCGACAACGTCTCGGCGGCCATGCAGCCGATCGCCGGCTGGTCGCGCGGGCACAACCTGGCCGGCGGACGCGCCTCGGCCGCCAAGACGGGCACCAACCAGCTCGGCGACACCGGCGACAACCGCGACGCCTGGATGGTCGGATACACGCCGTCGCTTTCGACCGCGGTCTGGGTGGGTACCTCCGACGGCGTGAACCCGTTGAAGACACCAGGGGGCGGGCCGGTCTACGGATCCGGACTGCCGTCGGACATCTGGAAATCCACCATGGACGGTGCGCTGAAAGGTACCGACAACGAGACGTTCCCGAAGCCGACCGAGATCGGTGGCTACGCGGGTGTGCCGCAGGCCCCGCCGCCCCCGCCCGCTCCCGGTACACCGGGTGGCCCGCCGATCGCGGTGATGCCGTCGGAGACCGTGATTCAGCCGACCATCGAAGTGGCCCCGGGCATCACGATCCCGATCGGGCCTCCGACGACCGTGCCGATCGGCCCGCCGCCGGGAGCGCCCGTCGTGCCCGGCGCGCCGGGTGTCCCGGTGCCACCGCCGCCTCCGTGACGGACCGGGTATCGCCGGCTCCGCTCGCCGAGCTGAATTCGCCGGCTCCGCTGGCAGAAGACCAGCGGAGCGCCGACGACCGCGATCTGCCCAGCCGCAACGACCGGCTGGCCGAGGCGCTGTCGCAGACCGTGGGCGGACCCGTCGGCCGTCACGCGCTGATCGGCCGGGCGCGGTTCATGACCCCATTGCGGGTGATGTTCGTGATCGCAGTGGTGTTCCTGGCGTTGGGCTATACGACCAAGTCCGCCTGTCTGCAGACGACCGGCAGCGGCACCGCGGGCCAGCGGGTGGCCAACTGGGAGAACAACCGCGCCTACTACGAGCTGTGTTACTCCGACACGGTGCCGCTGTACACCGCAGAGTTGTTGAACCTGGGCAAGTTCCCCTACAAGTCCAGCTGGGTCGAGAACGACGCGACGGGCAAGCCGCGCATGCAGTACGACGGCAGCCCGGCGATCCGCTACATGGAGTATCCGGTGCTCACCGGGCTCTACCAGTACGTGTCGATGTCGCTGGCCAAGACCTACACCGCGGTGACCAAGCTGGTGTCGGTGCCGCTCATCGCCGAAGTGGTGATGTTCTTCAACATCTCGGCTTTCGGCCTGGCACTGGCCTGGTTGGCCACGGTCTGGGCCACCTCGCGATTGGCCGGCCGGCGGGTGTGGGATGCCGCGCTGGTGGCGGGCTCGCCGATCGTGATCTTCCAGGTGTTCACCAATTTCGACGCGCTGGCGACCGCTGCCGCCGCGGGCGCGATGCTGGCCTGGGCCCGCCGAAAACCGGTGTGGGCCGGGGCGCTGATCGGAATCGGTGTGGCGGCCAAGCTGTATCCGCTGTTGCTGTTCGTCCCGCTGCTGCTGCTCGGGCTGCGCACCGGGCGCCTGCGCGAGGTCGGTAAGGCCGCGCTGACCGCAGTCGTGACGTGGTTGCTGATCAATCTGCCGATCATGGTGCTCTTCCCACGGGGATGGTCAGAGTTCTTCCGGCTCAACACCCGTCGCGGCGATGACATGGACTCGCTGTACAACGTGGTGAAGTCGTTCAGCGACTGGCGCGGCTTCGATCCGGATCTCGGTTTCTGGCAGCCGCCGACGGTGCTCAACACCGTCACCGCGGTGTTGTTCGTGGCCTGCTGTATCGCGATCGGCTACATCGCGTTGACCGCACCGCAGCGGCCGCGGCTGGCGCAACTGGCATTCCTGGTGGTGGCCGCGTTCCTGCTGACCAACAAGGTGTGGAGCCCGCAGTTCTCGCTGTGGCTGGTGCCGCTGGCGGTGCTGGCGCTACCGCATCGCCGAATCCTGTTGGCGTGGATGACGATCGACGCCCTGGTATGGATACCGCGCATGCTCTATCTGTACGGCGAACAGAACAAAGGTCTGCCCGAACAGTGGTTCACCACCACGGTGTTGGTTCGCGATCTTGCGGTGATCGTGTTGTGTGCGTTGGTCATTCGCCAGATCCACCGTCCGCGGCTCGATCTGGTCCGGCACGGCGGCCGTATCGACGATCCCACCGGCGGGGTGTTCGACCGCGCGCCCGACGCTCCGCCGCGTTGGCTGCCGGACTGGTTGCGTCCCTCGGCGGACCGCGTCCGGATCGAGCCGAGGCCGGACCCCGAGCCGGAGCTGGCCGGTTCTCGGTAGACGCCCGCGATCTCAGCCCGGATAGGGCGGGTAGAACTGGGGCGCAATCGCATTCCGCTTCGCCCGGATCCACGCGGTCGTCGACGGCAGCATGGCCAGCACGAGCGTCAGGACGGGCACGACAATGCCCACGATGACGGCGACGCCGATGGAGACGGGCTCACGGCTGGGTTCGCCCGAGATGCCGATGACCATGTCGCCGATGGCGGCCATACCGAACAAGATGGCCACGGCGCATCCGCCCACGACGAGCCGGCGCCCGATCGTCTTGCGCCGAAACAGCAGTATCGCTCCGATGAAGAGTGCCAATGCGAAGGCGATGCCCAACAGACCGAAGACGGCGCCCGCGACGTCGAATTCACCGTCCATGATCATGATGATCACGGAGAGCACGGCGAAGCAGGTACCGACCAATCCGCCCACCAGTCCCAGGAGCCCGGCGATGATCCCCGTGGCACCGCTGGGACCGCCCGGCGGCTTCGGCTGATAGCCGCTCGGATAACCGGCAGGCGGATATCCGGGTTGGTGCGGCCACCCCGGTTGTTGCGGGTAGCCGGGCGGGCGGCCGTAGACCGGCTGTCCGGGGAACCCCTGCCCATGAGGTCCGTGCGGGTAGTTCATACATCCCTCTCGAAGGCACGATCAAAGCGCGGTTCAGCTTGAAAGGGTAGGGGGAGAAGGAGATACCCCCGGATTCGGCTTCACCTGGATCCAGGCCGCGGTCGACGGGAGCACGGCCAGCACGATCGTGGCAATCGGCAGCACGAGACTCAGGACTGCGAGCCCGCTGGTGCCGGGGGCGCCGTAGCGGGCTGCCGCGCCGAGACTGAGCCCCAGGCTAATGAGGCTGCCCAGGACGATCAGCACACAGCCGCTGACAATGAGCGTGCGGCCGATCATCTTGCGCTGCAGCAGCGTCACCGTTCCGGCCAAGAGCAGGAGTCCGCACACCACGCTGAGCAGGGTCGCGAGGACGGTCAGTGCGAGCACGCCGGGGGACCTCAAGGCCAACGTCCGCAGGCCCGCGTCGCCGGCGAGCGCGGCAAGTCCGATCAGCCCGACGATTCCGTTGCCGAGGGTCATCGCGGCGCCGAGCCCGGCCAGGACGGCTGTGAGGATCGCCGTGACCCGGCTCGGCGAGACCGCCGCCTCGGGCTGCGGTGCATCCGGCGGGGTGTCGCCCAGCGGATACTTGGGCTGTTGATGGCCGAGCTGCTCCGGATAACTGGGCTCGCCGGGATACTCCGGGCCCTGGGGCGCGTGGGGAGAGGTCACTGCTGCTCCGATCCTGGGTGATTGGCGGGTCCGCACAGAGGGATTCGCAGATCAGCCGGTGTCAGCTCAGCCCGGATAGGGCGGGTAGAACTGGGGTGCAACCGGATACTGTCTCGCCTTGATCCACGCCGTCGTCGACGGGAGCAGGACCAGAACGATCGTCGTGATCGCGAACATGACACCCACGAGGTCGGGCCCCACCCCGCGGTCGTACTCATAGTCCGCGATGAACGAGGGCAGCAACGTCAAGTTGATCAGGGTGCTCAGAATGGACACGGCACACCCCGCGACCACGAGCCAGCGGCCAACCATCTTGCGTAGCAACAGCGTCACCGTTCCGATCAGAAGCAGCAGCCCGGAGACGACGTTCAGCACGGTAATGGCGATGAGCCCGGTCCACGGGTTGTCGGTTGATCCGGTGGCATCGGTCGACGCGCCGATCATGATGGCGAGTCCGAAGGCCATGGCGATGCCGCCGACGAAGTTCGCCAGGCCGCCGAGCCCGGCAAGGACACCGGCGATGATGCCCGTGACCCCGCTGGGTTTCTGGGGCGCCGCGGCGAAGGGCTGCTGTGGAAAGCCTGGCTGCGGAAAGGGTTGCGGCGGAAAGCCCGGCTGCTGCGGCCCGCCGGATTGCGGTGGAAATCCCTGCCCATACGACCCGTACGGATAGCTCACGGACCCCCCTCGACGACACGATCACGAGGCCCGGCGAATCGACAGTGGTCGACCGCGTGCGGCACTCGTAGCTCGGGAAGTTACCAGCTCAGCCCGGATAGGGCGGGTAGAACTGGGGTGCAACCGGATTCGGTTTCGCTTTGATCCACGCGGTCGTCGACGGCAGCATGGCCAGCACGAGCGTCGCGACGGGGAAGACGAGACCGAACAGTGTGAACACACCGCCGCCGCCGTAGGAACCGTAGGCGGCGGATGTCGCGGCGGCAGCCACGCCGAAGCTGATCAGGCTGCTCAGGATCGCCAGGCCGCAGGCGCCGACCACGAGCCAGCGGCCGAGCATCCTTCGTTGGAACAGCAACACCGCTCCGACGGCGATGATCAGGCCGAAGACGAAGTTGAACAGGATCGCGACGATCAGCACCGCGTACACCCCGCCGGAAAGGCTGGCCTCGGTGCCTGCTGCGGCGAGGCCGATGGCCGCGAGCACTCCGCCGCCGAGGCCTGACACGGCGCCCAGGGCCGCGAGTACCGCGGCGATGATGCCCGTGACACCACTGGGTTCGGGCCCCGGCATCCCGTAAGGCTGGTGTTGGAAGCCACCCTGCTGCGGGTACCCGGGCGGCGGGAAGCCTGGCTGCTGGGGAAAGCCGGGTTGTTGTGGGTAGCCAGGCTGCTGTGGGTAGCCGGATTGCTGTGGGTAGCCGGCCTGCGGCGGGAAGCCTGGCTGCTGCGGTTGACCGGGTTGTCCCGGAACCCCCTGCCCGTAAGGCCCGTACGGATAGTTCACGCATCCCCCTCGACTCCAGGACCAAGGAGCTCACCCTATACGGATTTCGCAGATCAGGACGGTTTCGGGTAGCCTGGGCCGGTTGCCGACGCAGGCGACCCTCCTGCCACGGAATCCGCCGTGGCCGTACACGACCAGAGGAGGTGATGAGGTTCTAATGCGTCCATACGAAATCATGGTCATTCTCGACCCCACACTTGACGAGCGCACCGTAGCTCCATCGTTGGAGGCGTTCCTGAACGTCGTCCGCAAGGATGGCGGTTCTGTCGACAAGGTCGACATCTGGGGACGCCGCCGGCTGGCTTACGAGATTGCCAAGCACGCCGAGGGCATCTACGCCGTTGTCGACGTCAAGGCTGAACCGGCCACCGTGTCCGAGCTCGACCGTCAGCTCAACCTGAACGAGTCCGTGCTGCGGACCAAGGTGATGCGGACCGACAAGCACTAAAGGCTGTCAGTCGTCGGCGGGGCTACGTAGGCTTCGCGCAAACGGACATGCCTATCCCAGGAGGATCTCGTGGCTGGTGACACCACCATCACAGTTGTCGGAAACCTGACTGCTGACCCGGAACTGCGTTTCACTCCGTCTGGCGCAGCCGTCGCCAACTTCACCGTTGCCTCGACGCCGCGAATGTTCGATCGGCAGAGCAACGAGTGGAAGGACGGCGAGGCGCTGTTCCTGCGGTGCAACATCTGGCGTGAGGCGGCCGAGAACGTGGCCGAGAGCCTCACCCGGGGTTCGCGGGTGATCGTCACCGGTCGGCTCAAGCAGCGTTCGTTCGAAACCCGTGAGGGTGAGAAGCGCACCGTTGTCGAGGTCGAGGTCGACGAGATCGGTCCGTCCCTGCGCTACGCCACGGCCAAGGTCAACAAGGCCAGCCGTAGTGGCGGCGGCGGCGGTGGCGGCGGCTTCGGCGGTGGTGGCGGCGGTGGTTCGCGCCAGGCCGAGCCCAAGGACGATCCGTGGGGCAGTGCACCGGCGTCCGGCTCCTTCAGCGGGGCCGACGACGAGCCGCCGTTCTGATCAACAACGAAATTTTTGCAAGGAAGAGATAACCAATGGCCAAGTCCACAAAGCGACGGCCGGCACCGGAAAAGCCGGTCAAGACTCGTAAGTGCGTGTTCTGCTCCAAGAAGGGTAAGGGGCAGGTCATCGACTACAAGGACACTGCGCTGCTGCGCACCTACATCAGCGAGCGCGGCAAGATCCGTGCCCGCCGGGTGACCGGCAACTGCGTCCAGCACCAGCGCGATGTCGCCATCGCGGTGAAGAATGCCCGCGAGGTGGCTCTGCTGCCGTTCGGCTCGTCGACGCGGTAGGAGATACACCAATGAAGCTGATTCTCACCGCTGAGGTGGAACACCTGGGCGTCGCGGGCGACGCCGTCGAGGTCAAGGACGGCTACGGCCGTAACTACCTGCTGCCCCGTGGGCTGGCCATCGTGGCCTCCCGCGGTGCCGAGCGCCAGGCCGACGAGATCCGTCGGGCGCGCGATGCCAAGTCCATCCGTGGCGTCGAGCACGCCAACGAGCTCAAGACCGCGCTGGAGGGTCTGGGCGAGGTGTCGCTGCCGGTTCAGGCCGCTGCCGACACGGGCAAGCTGTTCGGCTCGGTCACCGCGGCCGATGTCGTGGCCGTGATCAAGAAGGCCGGCGGCCCCAACTTGGACAAGCGCACCGTGCAGCTGCCCAAGGCGCACATCAAGACGGTCGGCACGCATCCGGTCACCGTGAAGCTGCACACCGGGGTGGAAGCCAAGGTGTCGCTGAACGTCGTCGCGGAGTAATCCCGTAGCGGAGTAATTCCGCCAGCACTCGATCGCCCGGGTGGGAGCCTGCAGAGGTTTCCACCCGGGCGTTTGCTGTGGCTCTGGCGAACGCGTTGCGGAAAACTCTGGACAGCGAAGCTAACTCGGTGTTAACCCGCCAGGTCCCTGGGCGCAACACAACACGCCCGGGATGGCAACCCGGGACGACACGCCGAAGAACTTCCCATACACAATCACTGACAACCTCTATGGCACTCTGACCTGGGAAAACTATAGATTGCTCGGGAATGATCCACAGGTTCTCCCCAGAGGCTCAACACTGCGACCGAGACCTATCCACATGCCATCCACAGCTTGATTAACAGGGGTGGTTTCGGGAGGCGCCAGCAACGTCTAGCGTGATGCGTCGCAGCGCCGTCACAAAGCTTTGTCGGAGCCCTGTTTTACAGTTGCAGTACCGATTCGAATAAACGTTCGAGCCCGTTGTGAGGCGGGTCTCGGAAGGGGGTGGGGAGTCCGTGGCGGTGGTGGACGACCTGGGGCATCCGGATTCGGAGATGGATGGCCCTCCGCCTGGGGAGGACTTCGGCCGGCAGCCGCCGCAGGACATGGCGGCCGAGCAGGCGGTCCTCGGCGGCATGCTGTTGAGCAAGGATGCGATCGCCGACGTACTGGAGCGGTTGCGCCCTGGAGACTTCTACCGTCCGGCGCACCAGAACGTGTACGACGCAATCCTGGATCTCTATGGCCGGGGTGAACCGGCCGACGCCGTCACCGTCGCCGCCGAACTCGATCGCCGCAGCCTGTTGCGCCGGATCGGTGGTGCCCCCTATCTGCACACCCTGATCTCCACGGTGCCCACTGCGGCCAACGCCGGTTTCTATGCCGGCATCGTCGCCGAGAAGGCCCTGCTGCGTCGGTTGGTGGAGGCAGGGACCCGGGTGGTCCAGTACGGCTACGCCGGGGCCGACGGGGCCGATGTCACCGACGTGGTGGACCGGGCGCAGGCCGAGATCTACGACGTCACCGAGCGCCGCGCCTCGGAGGACTTCGTCGCGCTCGAAGACCTGCTGCAGCCCACGATGGACGAGATCGACGCGATCGCCTCACAGGGCGGTATCTCGCGCGGTGTGCCGACCGGGTTCACGGAGTTCGACGAGATCACCAACGGCCTGCACCCCGGGCAGATGATCATCATCGCGGCTCGTCCCGGTGTCGGGAAGGCGCTCGCGCTCGACACCCCACTGCCGACCCCTAGTGGCTGGACCACGATGGGTGACGTTGCGGTAGGTGACCACCTCATCGGCGCCGACGGTGAACCGACGCGGGTTGTGGCCGCCACCGAGGTCATGCTCGACCGCCCATGCTTCGAGGTCGAATTCTCCGATGGCACAGTGATTGTCGCCGATGCTCAGCATCAGTGGCTGACGGAGACACGGGCTTCGCGGCGGTCCGCACAGTCGGCGGCGACGGGCTACAATGGTTACAAGAATCAACGGACGTTTGCCGCCATCCGCACCACTGCGGAGATCGCGGACTCGTTGCGTTGTGAGACCGCGGACCATCGGCTGAATCATTCGGTGGTCAACGCTGCGCCCGTCCGGGGGGAGGAGCGCGACCTGCTTGTCCCGCCGTACACGTTGGGTGCGTGGTTGGGCGACGGGACATCAGCATCAGCACAAATTACGACGGCGGATCCGGAGATCATCGTCCGTATCGAGGCCGAAGGATTCATCGCACGAAAGTCGGATTCCTCGCCCTACCGCTACCAACTCCTGCTGGCCGACGAGCCTGGGCCGACGACACGATCCTGTGTGGTCTGCGGTACGGACTTCGTGCCGCAGACCAGCCAGGTCCGTACCTGCGGCCGCGCTTGTGGTGGACGTGCACGGTTCGTGTCAGAACCGGTGCCTGCTCCCCAGTGCCCGAGATGCGGTCAGCCATCGAGTGGGCTGCGGCTGTGCCAGACCTGCCGAAACGCCGTGGGGACGCTGCAGGCCCGCTTACGGACGATCGGCGTATTGGGCGCGAAACACATTCCCGCTGAGTACCTTCGAGCATCTGAAGCGCAGCGTCGCGCAGTCCTGGCAGGCCTATTGGACACGGATGGAACAGTTACCGCCGGAGGGGCGGTGCAGTTCGCTGTGACCGACCGTCGGCTTGCCGAAGACTTCGCCGAGCTCGTGGTGAGCCTGGGCTACCGATGCCAGACATCGACCAAGCGGGTCAAGGGTCGCAGCGAGTCCTCTTCGACGTCATTCACCATCACGTTCTCGACGTCCGATGAGGTCTTTGGCTTGCACCGGAAGACGTTGCTGCACAAGGAACGCCGACATGCCGTCAGCACGGCTCGGTCGAACTCGCGCTTCATCGTGGACGTACGCCGTGTCGACTCGGTCCCAGTGCGGTGCGTAGAGGTCGACAATGCGGCCCACATGTACCTCGCGAGTCGTTCGATGGTGCCGACGCACAACTCGACGCTCGGTCTCGATTTCATGCGGTCCTGCTCCATCAAGCACCGGATGGCCAGCGTCATCTTCTCGCTGGAAATGAGCAAGTCCGAGATCGTCATGCGACTGCTGTCGGCCGAGGCGAAGATCAAACTGGCCGATATGCGTTCGGGCCGGATGAGTGATGACGACTGGACGAAGCTGGCCCGCCGGATGAGCGAGATCAGTGAGGCCCCGCTCTACATCGACGACTCACCGAACCTGACCATGATGGAGATCCGGGCCAAAGGCCGGCGGCTGGCCCAGAAGGCGGACCTGAAGCTCGTGGTCGTCGACTACATGCAGCTGATGAGCTCGGGCAAGAAGTACGAGTCGCGCCAGCAGGAAGTCTCGGACTTCTCCCGAAGCCTGAAGCTGATGGCCAAAGAACTCGAAGTGCCGGTGATCGCGATCAGCCAGCTGAACCGTGGTCCGGAGCAGCGCACCGATAAGCGTCCGCAGGTCTCGGACCTTCGCGAATCGGGCTCGCTGGAACAGGATGCCGACATGGTCCTGCTGCTGCACCGCCCCGACGCGATCGACCGTGAAGATCCGCGTGGTGGTGAAGCTGACATCATCCTGGGCAAGCACCGTAACGGCCCGACGGCGAATATCACTGTGGCGCACCAGCTTCACTTCTCGCGGTTCACCAATATGGCGCGCTAGGCCCGTAAGAGTCACCGGACCTGAGCGCGTTTGAGCCGGCGCGACCGCACGACGCGAATACGGGCGTTGCGATATGACGCGTCAACTATGGGCTTTCGTCCTCAAGCACGACGCGGATAAGGGCAGAGCCTTGCGGAGGTGGTATGCGGCGACCCGGGCGAGTATGCGCGGTTCGAGGAGTCGCTGCGGTGGGTCGACCATGTTCACGATCCGGACGAGGCGCTCGGTGACGACGATGTCGTCAGCGGCTTCCAACATCTTGCGGAGGCTCCACTGGAACGCGCGCCGGCGGACCTTGTCCTTCACACCACGGTCGGAAGTGTGCCCGGGCGGCTGGTTGCTGGCCCATACCGGGGCGATCATCCGCGTCAGTGACTGGTAGAACCGTTGCGGGTCAACGCCTTTGCGCTCACGGAGATGGGTGCGCAGCGCCTGGGCGTGTCGTGCCGCCATGGTGATCCCTTGCCCGTGGATGGGGTCCAGGCAGCAGAGGGCGTCGCCGATGACGAGCAACCCGTCAGGGTTTCTGGCGCAGCGGTCATAGCGGTGCCAGGTGCCACCGGGGTAGCGGTAGACCTCGACGTCTGACAGCGGTACGGCCCGGCGGAGTGCCGGATGGATGTGCGATGGCGCGAACTTCACGGCGAGGGCGAGCATGTCGGCCAACGTTGTGGGTGGTGCCGAGCGCTCGTCTGCGTGCGTTGCGATGGTCAACGTCCAGGTGCCGTGTTCGCCGGCGGCCAGGCCACCGCGGCCGGCGCTGCCGGGCGGCACGACCAGGACAAGGCGTTCAGGGAAGGAGTCCTGATCGGGGATGGCTAGCTGTTGGCTGTAATACACGCCGCGCACCGTGAACGACTGCCGCGGTGCCCGGTCGTAGCCGAGCGTCTCCAATAGCCGGGGCGTGCGTGTTGCCCGCCCGGTGGCGTCGATGACCAGGTCGGCGTCGAGCGTCTTCATCGCACCGGTGCGGCGGTCGTTGATGGTGACACCGGTTATGCGGCCCGGCTTACCGGAGACGAGTTCGCCGATGTCGTGACCATCTTTGATGATGACGTTGGGCAGGGCAGCGACTCTATGGCGCAGGGCCCATTCCAGCAGAGGTCGTGTCACGAGGTAGGTGGCGAGTGCGGCTGGATCCGCGACCGGGTCGGTGCGGTTGAAGGCGTACGGGCCGTTCTGGATGTGCATGCGTGCACCCAGACGGGCGTCGTCGAGAACGTGGCCGCCGGCGGCGACCACGTCGTCGATCAGGCCTGGGACCAGCTCCTCGATGGTGTGCCAGCCCCGGGACAGCAGGCTGTGCAGGTGTGGCCCCTGCGGTATGCCGCGGCGCTGGGAGGGGTTGTCCGGCAGGCGGTCTCGTTCGACGACGGTCACGACGCGGCTGGTGTCGGCGAGCGCGGCCGCAGCCAGCAGGCCGGCGATACCCGCGCCGAGGACAACAGAGTGGTCAGTCATGTCGCGCACGCCTCCCCTGCGTGTCGAACTGAGCGATGTGGTCGACGCTAGCATGAAAATAAGAAAAATAAGGCTAAAATAAGACAATTCTAAGGCTCGGGATCTGCATGAGGAGGGGTCAGTGAACCGACGGGGTGCAGGAGTGGACGCGGGCGATGAGGTCGCCAACCGGGTCGCGCTGATCACGGGAGCCTCCCGTGGAATCGGTGCCGAGGTGGCCCGACTACTGGGTGCGGCAGGCCTCCATGTCCTGGTCAACTATCGCGAGAAGGCCGCGCGGGCGAACACTGTGGTCGACGCCATTCGCATGGCTGGGGGACACGCGTCGGCGGCCGGTGCCGATGTCTGCGACGAAGCGGCCGTCAAGGCGCTGCTGGCAGATGTCGGTGAGCGATTCGGCACGCTCGATGTGTTGGTACTCAACGCCTCTGGTGGTCTCGAGCGCGGAGCTGACCCGGGATACGCCATGCGCCTCAACCGCGATGCACAACTGCGTCTGGCCACGCTGGCCCTGCCGCTGATGCCGGCGGGGGCGCGGATTGTCTTCGTCACCAGTCATCAAGCGCACTTCTACCCGGCCAAACCGGTGCCCGATGGCTACGAACCCATCGCGCAAAGTAAACGTGCCGGCGAGGATGCGCTGCTCGCAGTGAAGCCTGCTCTCGCCGACCGCGGAATCGCGCTCAAGGTCGTATCCGGCGACATGATCGACGGGACCATCATCGTTCGACTGCTGCAGCGGCGTGACCCCGCCGCCGTCGACGCCCGCCGCAACCAGGCGGTACTGCCGACCGTCGATGAGTTCGCCGCCGCCATCGCCCAAGCGGCGTTGGATTCCGACCATCGCGACACGACCTACGTCGGCGGTGCGGACTATCTGATCGCAGTGGCGCATGAGTAGACATCGCCCGTGCCAGTTCGTAGCCTGTCCGGGACATACGTAGCCGGACCACGAGCGGTCCCCGCAGCGAAGGACCGTGACGATCCGAATGACCCGGGTACGCCATTCACTTCGGCGAGCGGCGTACGGTTCGGCAGCCGCGGTGCTGGTGTTGGGGATGTCGATGGGCGACGTGAAGGCGGACCCCGCGGCTGACGCACTGTCCAAGCTCAACGAGTTGTCGCGGCAGGCGGTGGAGAGTCGCGATGCCGTCACAACGGCCCAGCGCGACGCCGATGCCAGACTGGCTGCCCAGACAGCGGCCGAAGACCGCCACCGCGCCGATCTCACGGCCCTGGATGTCGCGAACGCCCAGCTGCAGCCCCATCAGGCCGCTGCCAACCGGGTGGCGGCAATGACGTACATGAGTGGTGGCACCGGACAAATGGCGGCGGTGCTGACCGCGGGCTCCCCGCAACAGCTGATAGGTCACCTGTCCCTGCGGCGGGTGGTGGCCACAGAGGCGACCGAGCAGATGAAGGCCTTTCAAGCAGGACGTGAGCGCGCGGCCGCCGCCGTCCGGGCCTCAGAGGTATCGGCCGCCGAGGCCCGCGCCGCAGCCGAGCAGTCGGCCGCGGTGCGCTCAGACCTGCAGGCGAAATGGAGTGAACTGCAGCGTCAGATCGCCGCCGCGGAGGCGCAGTATGCCGCGTTGACTCCAGGTCAGCGGGCGGTGATCGACAACGCGGCCGCGGCGCCGCCCGTCGATCTCCCGGAGTCGTTGCCCGTCGGCGTCGCGTCCGAGGCCGGGTTGCAGGCCAACACCATCGTGGCCGCCCGGGCCGTCAGCGCGAGGTTTCCCCAGATCGCCGACATCGATGGGGTGCGGCCGGATTCGAAGCCCTGGCATCCCAGCGGTCTGGCGATCGACATCATGATCCCCAACCCCAGCAGCCCCGAGGGCATCGCGCTCGGAGACGAGGTTCTCGCGTTCGCGATGAGCAACGCCGCCCGGTTCGGGCTACAGGATGTGATCTGGCGTGGCACCTACTACACGCCTTCGGGCCCGCAAGCATCTGGTTACGGCCACTACGACCACGTGCACATCACCACGACACCTCGCCACTGACCCGCGGCTCGGCAATCTCCCCGCAAAGGGGTCTAGATGTGCCCGCCGGGGAACATCGTCTTGACGGCCTGAGTCACGGTGTTGCGTGCGGAGGCGGCGTCGCCGGGTTCCAGGGAGCTGATCGCCATGACGTAGCGGCGTTCGGGTCCGATCGCGCCGGTGGACACGTGCAACTGGTTGGAGCCGTTCCAGCAGCAGAACCAGCCCTGCTTGACCGCGACCGGCTCGGCATAGAGCCCGTCGGGGATGCCGAAGCGCTGCGGGTAACCGTCGGTTCCCGTCGGCGTGGATTGCGCGAGGTTGCTCATGATCACGTCGGCCTGCTCGGGGGGCAGCCCGCCGCTGCCGTCCAACAGCATGTCGTAATAGCGGACCAGGTCGCTTGCGGTGCTCTGCGTGACGTCCCAGTGTCCGTTGTAGGGCGCCGTGGTGCCCTTCAATCCGTACCGCGCCACGATGCGCGAGATGACGGCGTTTCCTCCGCTGCGGTCCCAGAAGGTCTGGGCCGCGCCGTCATCGGAGGAGCGCAGCATGATGTCGAGCGACTTGCGGTCGGCGGGAGACAGTTTCGTCTCGCCCTTCGATTCCTGCAGCAGCAGGTCGTCGGCGATGAACAGCTTCACCACAGAGGCGATCGGGAACGGTTGGTTGGCGCCGTTGGAGATGATCTGGCCGGTGTCGCGGTCCAGCACGACAACCTCGATGTCGGCCCCGGACGTGGCCGCGTCCGCGGTGGCCCGACGGATGCGGACGTCGAGGTCGTCCAACTCGGCCGGCGGAGTCTGAGGAAACACGGCACGCGTGGCCAGCGGCGCGACACCTGTTGCCCGGGCGGTGTTCGCAGGGTTTGACGGCATGCTCGTGACCTGTGCCTGACAACCATTGACGAGCATCGCGGCGCCGAGGACCGCCATGCTCGTCATCGCCCGCTTGGACAGTCGCCGCCGCATACGTCTCCCGAAGATTCTGAGCCAGGTGAGCCGGGATGGACGCTGCGCCCACCGGTTATCCCAGCTTAACCGGGCATTGCACGGCCAGCGACACGGCCCGGATCAGCCGGTGTCGCGCGGCCGACTGCGAGTGGACGGACGATCGCCGGCATGCGGCGCCACGCGTCGTCTCGAGCCGCGACTTGGAAACCGCAGGCGCGCATGAACTCAACGGTGGCGCGGTTGCACCGGCAGCCGCAGGCGAAGCGGCGCCACGGCTCGTGCAACGTGTCTTGGCATGCCGCCAGTAGGCGGGAACTCGCCCGCACGTGTTCGATGAACAGCAACTGCCCCTCCGGGCGGAGTACGCGGGCAATCTCGCGCAGCGCTCGTTCGGGCTCGTCGACCGTGCACAGGGCGAGCGTCGAGACGACGGTGTCTACGGACGCGTCGGCGAGTGGCAGATGCTCAGCCGGCGCATCGACGATTCGCGCGGCGCAGTCATGCCGCGCGACACGACGCGAGAGTCTCCTGCGCATCCCGGGCTCCGGCTCGGTGAGCACCACCTCGGTCACTGCCTCCGGATAGTGCGGAATGTTCAACCCGGTCCCGGCGCCGATCTCGACGACGTTCCCGTAGGCGTGGCTCAGCAGAGTGCTACGCCGGCGGCGCATGCCGGCGATCTCACCCAGCCAGAGGAGCGAGTCGTACGCGAGGGCGAAGGTCCGCAGCCACGCGGCAGATGACGGACTCGGCTGGGATTGGGTTCCCGGTTGCGGGGCGGCGATCTCGGTCATGTCCCAAACGTAGGAACGGCCGCATGGTTCGCGCATCGCCCGATCCGGCCATCTTCTGCCGATGGCCCGTTGCGGCTATCTCACAAGAGGCCGAGCCGGCCGGCTTCCGCGACGGCAGCGGTTCGTGAGGTCCGGCCCAGCTTGCGGCGGATGTTCGCGACGTGGCGGTGCACGGTGTGTGGGCTGAGCACCAGGTGATCGGCGATCTCGCGGTCGCTGAGACCGCGTGCGACGCAAGCGAGGATCTCCTGCTCGCGACCGGACAGTACGACCTGTTCCGGCGCGCTCGTGTGGTGCGGTGGCGGCTGACCCGGAGCCAGAGCTTCGCGGCACGCGCGGACGACGGAATCGACGTCACCGTGCCAGGGGAAGTGAGCGCTCCCTGTCAACGGGATGAATGCCGCGTGCGGGATCGCGGCAGCCACCTCGCGCCCCAGCTGGTACGGCACGGCTCGGTCGTCCCGGCGATGCACCACCAGCGTCGGAGATCGGACGAGCGCAAGATGATCGCCGACGTCGAGGCGATACACCATGGCCAACAATGCGGCGGCGGTCTCGGCCGTCGCCGCCTCTCGCTGCAACCGCGCGAAGCGGTCCTGATCGTCGCCGTCGGCCCCGCTGAGGAAGATGTCGCTGAGCAGGCGCGAACCCAGTCCCCAATGTGCTTGTAACGCAGTCAATATCGCGTCCCCCACACCCGGCGCCGTAAGTGCCGTCCCATTCGGGTACGACCCGTACAACACCAAGCGCTCGACGCGTTCGGGGAACGCCGCGGCGAATGCCACAGCGGTGCAACTGCCGGATGAACCGCCGATGAGCGAAACCCGATCGAGCCCCAGCTCGTCGAGAACCGTACGCAGTGTCGAGACTTCGCAGTCGAGGTTCAGGTCGGATTCGAGGAGCGTGCGGTCCGACATGCCGACGCCGACCCGGTCGTAGCGGATCAAGGTGTATCCGTCGGCGACGCCATTCCAGAATCGCCGGTAGCCCGCATCCTGCCAGTCGAGTTCTAGGTGGCTCACCCACCATGCCGGGGCCACCAGCGGTGGTCCTTGCCCGCGCACCTCGTACGCGACGCGGCGTCCGCCGACGCGCAGAAACTGGATCCCGGACTTTTCCAGCACGCCCACGAGCGTAATCCGGTCCCTACCTCGACGGTGTCGTCACGGATGAAGGTTCCACTGGCCGACATCGGAGGCCAAGGCGTCGTTGACGTCGACTTCGAGCCCGCCGACCACGGGGCCCGGATTCGACGCGGTGCTCACCACGCGCTGGTAGAGAACAGCGGCAGGGTGGATCTGGCCGCGAGACCAGGACCGGGTCTGCCATGCCCACGCGCGGCCGGGCGAGCTCGACCTCCCGACAACGCCATCGGCAATGGCCCACTGGCACGGGTTGATACCCGCGTAGATGCCGGTGCGCTGCACGCCGATCACCGAGTTGATTCCGCGAAACCACTGCAGCGCGACGGTGTTCCAGGTGTTGCGGTCGATATCGTCGTCGACGCTGAAGAAGACCGGGGCGCTCTGGCCTCCACCTGCCGCGGTGTGCAGCTGCCAGGCGGTGCGAGCGTCGGCGACGCCGCCGGCGAACCCGCGCGTGAAGTCTGACGGTGCCGTCCCGCCCGGCTTGCCGTATTGGTAGTTGCTGACGATCACCAAACCGGCGGCGGTCAGCTCACGGGCGTAGGGCAGGGTGATCGGCTTGGCGCCCATGGAGGAGCCGGGCCGTGAAGTCGAGACGTAGTTGATCACCCCGGAGTGGCCGGCGGCCCGGATGTCCCGCGCCGGGATCTGGCGCATGGCGAAGTCGATCAGCGTGGGGGCGGCGGCCGATGCGACGGGCATAGCTGCCGATGCCACGCCGAGACCGGCCAGCGCTGAGGCCGCGGCGGCGTAGCGCAAGGCGTCACGCCTGGAAACCTGCACGGCGTGATGTTAACAAAGTGACTGCTGTGACTCGTGTTGCCTCACGCACCGGTTTCAGTTCGATGCCGCACTGTTATCCAGGTGGTGCTGTGCCCGTTCCGGCGCTCGGGACCGTCACGACGACAAGTTCACGACAACACGAAGGCCACCGCCGCGAGCAGCACTGCGGCAGCGACGAATGCCACCGCGACGGCTGTCCAGCGGTTGTTCTTGACCCAGATCCGTACCGACGGCACCGTGATGTAGATGTGTGGTTCCGCGCTGACCATGGAGCCCCCTCATGCTGTTAGCGCCAGGCTACGGCGCCGGTGTCACGTCCGTCCCGGCACCCTTGACAGACGCCTTCGCCCGATTCTCCGCACGTACCGATCTCTTGCCCCGGACGAACCCGGTCGGGGAGATCGATACCGACAGCAGTGCGTTCTCGCCGTTGACGAACGGGTGGAACCCGACGCCGGCGCCGCCGCGGCCCTTGACCGGGATGTCGGCGACTTCGGTGACCTTCCAACCTTTTTCGGAGATCGACAGCATCGCCTCGCCGTTCTGGCATGAAATCGGCAGCGCCGCGATCACTTCGTCGCCATCGCCTGCCAGCTTCACCCCGGCCACACCGTTGCCGGCCGCGCCTTGGGGATTCACCGCGGCGGGGTCGATCCGCAGGATCTTCCCGCGACGCGTCACCAGGGCCAGGTGGTAGCCCTCGGCGAGCACGCCGGAGCGCAGCAGCCCGGTGATGTCCGGCGCCACCGGGATATCGCGGATCTTGAACGGCAGGCCGTTGCCGGTGGTGAACTTCACCCGCCCGTCGGTCCACACGGCCCAACCGAGACCCGAGGTGAGCAGGTCGCCGTGGCTGTCGGAGAACACCCCGCGATCGTCGAGGCGCCATGCGGCGTTGACCTTGCGCTCGCGCGGCCCGTCCTCGTCGGCAGACGAGGTCACGGGTGTGGCCTCTGAGTCGAGCACGGTGCGGCGGTCGAACTCGGGCCCTTTGAACAGTTTGGCGGTCTCCACAAGTTCTTTGTCGATCACCACCCGGCGCGCGTCGGGGTTGGACACCAGCTCGGTCAGCTCGGCGAACTCCGCGTCCAGTTTGTCCGCCTCGGCCTGCAGCTCGATCACGTCGAGCTTGGTCAGCCGGCGAAGCTGCAGTGCCAGGACGTAATTGGCCTGCTCTTCGTCGATGTTGAAGTGTTCCTGCAGACCCTGGCGGGCGTCATCGACGGTGTCGGAACCGCGAATGACCGCGACGGCGGCGTCGATGTCGAGGTGGATCTTCATCAGGCCGGCCACCAGGTGCCGGCGGGCGGTGACCTTCTCCAGCCGGTACTCGCTGCGGTGCAGCACAACAGAATCGCGCAGGTGCAGGAAGGCACCGATCAGTTCGCGGACGTTCCACCAGCGAGGCACCCGGTCCTCGTCGAGAGCGACCAGGCTGGCGGCGAATGTCGACTCGAGCGGGGTCAGGGCCAGCAGCTGCTCGCGGATCTGCTCGGCGCTGTAGCCGCGTTTGGCGGTGACCAGGATGCGCAGTCCGTTGCGGCGGTCGGTCAGGTCCGACATATCGGCCACACCCGACATCTCGCCGGATTCGACAAGGGACCGGATCCTGTCCTGCACAGTGTTACTCGCGACGCCGGGCGGCAGCTCGGTGATGATGCAGTTCTTGCCGTCGACAGACACCGTGCCGCGTACGGTGAGCGCGCCGCGGCCGGTGGTGATGTACTCCCGCAGTCCGGCGGTGCCGACGACGGTGGCCCCGCATCCCCAGTCGGGGCCGGGGATGAGTTTCAGCAGCCTGTCGTCGGTCATGTTGGGGGTTTTCAGCAGCGCCCGGCACGCGGCCATGACCTCACGCGGATTGTGCGCGGGCACCTTGGTGGCCCAGCCCTCGGCGATGCCCATGGCGCCGTTGCACAGCAGCACCGGCCACTGCGCCGGCAGCATCGTCGGCTCGGTCCACTCGCCGTCGAACGTCTGCACCATCGGCACCGCGTGGTCGTTGAGTTCCGCGGTCAGCGCGGCTCCGGGTGCCGACAGCCGCATCTCGGTGTACCGGTCAGCCGCGGGAATGTCACCTTGGATACGCGGGAACGCACCTTGTCCGTCAATGACTTTCACACGCTGGAAGTCGGCGGCCATCAGGGCGGCGGCGCCGTACATCGACGCGCCACCGTGCGGGTGCAGGTTGCCGGTGACTGCCGAGCAGATCTTCGAGGACTTCTGCGGTTTGTTTCCGGGTTGCAGTCCGGAGTCGTGCATCTGGTAGAGCAGACGGCGCTGACCCGGCTTGAGCCCGTCGAATGCCGACGGGATGGCGCGGTCGCTGACGCTGTAGAGCGCGAAGGTCAGCTGGTAGTGGTTCCAGTAGTCGTCGGCGCTCTGGTCGAGGACCAGGTCGGGGTTCTGTTCGATAAGCGATGTCACGGCCGGTCTCTCCTACGTTCCCTAGCTCAAGTCCAGCGTGGAGGTGTCGACGCGGGCGGCGACATCGGCCATCCACGTACGTCGGCCCTCGGGTGGCCCGCCGAACAAGGTGTGGTGCAGTTTCTTCTCACCATCGTCGAGATGAACCCGAATCACTGTGCGGCGCTGTGGATCCAGCACGGTGTTCCAGAAGTCGTCGGCGTCCATCTCGCCGAGACCCTTGTTGCGCTGCACCTCCACCTTGCGCTTGGAGGTGGCTTTCAACTGGGCCACGGCGGTGTCACGCTCGGACTCGTCCTGGCAGTAGATCCGCTGTGTGCCGTCCTTGACCACGAACAGCGGCGGCAGCGTCACGTAGACCATCCCGGCCTCGACGAGCGGCCGGTAGAAATCGAGGAACATCGAGATCAGGCTGGAGTTGATGTTGCCGCCGTCGGGGTCGGCGTCGGAGGCGAACAGGATCCGGTCATACCGGCACAGTTCGGGGTCACAGCTGTCCCGGAGCCCGCAGCCCAGGATGCGTTCGATCGAGTCGAACTCGTCTTTGGCCCGCGCCTTGCTCAGGGCGAAGCCATAAACGTTGGGCGGCTTGCCTTTCAGTGGGAAGGCCGCCTGAAATGTGGCGTCGCGCGCCGCCTTGATGGTGCCCAGCGCCGAGTCGCCCTCACACAGGAACAGCTCGGCACCGGACCCACGGCCGGTCTCCCGGCTGGGCAGCAGTTTGGGCGGCAGCGACAGATTCGTGCCAAGCCCTTTGGCTTTCGACGCGGCACGAGAACGGGCCTTGGCGCCTTCGGCGCTGCGGCGGGCGCGGGCCGCTTCCAGTGCCAGCTTCGTCCACAGCGTGACGGCGTCGCCGTTTCCGGGGTTGGCCGCCCAGATGGTGACGCTGCGCGCCACATCCGGGGCCATCGCCACGTTCAGCGATCGTGATGACACCGCGGTCTTGGCCTGGGAGTCCCATGCCACGTCGGGTGCGCGGGTGTCGACGGCCAGTGCGGTGACGGCAGCGAAATCCTGTGCCTCGGGCCCGTCCTCGCCTTTGGCCAGCCCGAGGTCGCGGATCCGGGACGCACGGTCGGCCAGGGCTTCGGAGAATCCCTTCACCGCCGCGGTCAGGTGTGATCCGCCGTTCGGGGTGCGCACGGTGTTACAGAACGCGGCCACCGTCGCGGGTTCGGCCGGGCCCGCGGTCAATGACCAGCGGAACGGGGTGGGGCCGCGCCCGGTGGAGTATTCACCGCGGCCCTCCACCACCGCGCGCACGCCGGGCAGGGGAGTGCCTGCGGCGGTGCACATCAGGTCGAGCAGGGCATCGGTGCCCCAGGGGCCGCTGAACGGCTCGAGCAACGCGGGCGGGACGTCTCCGCCCGGCCAGCCTTCGTCGACGACGATCAGGTTCACCCCTGGCGACATCCGCGATGCGGCGTGCGCCCGCAGCAGCACCTCCCCGACATCCAGGCTGGAGTCGGGCACCACGGCCGGGTCGAACAGGATGCGCACCGTGGTCCCGTGTGCGTCGGGTTTGCGGTTGCCGGCGCCGCGCAGTTTCTGCGTGTCGGCACGGGTGAACTCCGCGTCCGGGTCGAACTCTTTCCCCTCGAAGACCCCGGGGTAACCGTGACCGAAGCTCTGCAAGTAGGTCTTTCCGGCGCGGCGCACCGTGACGTCGGTACGGGCGGAGATGAACACCGCTGCGGCGGCCCCGATCCCGTTCAATCCGGCACCCGTGCTGGTCGCGTCGCTGTGGGCGGAGAACTTGCCGCCGGCCCGAGCGGTGCCCAGTGTTTTGACGATGCCGTTCTTCCCGGTCACCGGGTCGGAGTCGACGGGAAGGCCGCGCCCGTCGTCGGCGACGCTGACAGATCCGTCGGCGTGCAAGGTGATGGTCACGGTGGACCCGCCGTGGCTGGGATCGGCGACCTCTTCGATCGCGTTGTCCACCAACTCGCGCAACGCGGTGTTGAGCACGTCGAGGCCCAAGTTCACCGCCGGCCGCAGGCGCGTGTGCTGGACATCATCGAGCTCGGTGATGTCTGCGGCGTTGTAACTCACTGCTGATCCTTTCCACCAGGGCCGATGTCGCAGCGATCGGGTCCCGTCGGAGTGTCACTCGCGCGCGGCGAGCTCGCTCCCGCCGTGCCAACCACCCCCGGATCCCGCGGGTGGCCTAAGCATTCTGCCTTGGTCCGCCGACGCCCGGTCTCACCGCCGCGGCTGAAACGGCGCTGAACCTGGCGATGCAGGCTGAGATCCCGGCAAATGCGACGATGAGGCCATGACCGCAACGCTTGTCGCGAAGAATGTGGCAGGCGGATTCGCCCACCGCACGCTCTTCGAGGGGCTGGACCTGACCGTGGCACCCGGCGACGTCGTCGGGGTCGTGGGGGTCAACGGTGCGGGCAAGAGCACACTACTGCGCATCCTTGCCGGAGATCTCAATCCGCTCGACGGTGTGGTCAATCTCGCTCCGGCCGACGGGTTCGTCGGGTGGCTGCCCCAGGAGCACGAGCGGGTACCGGGGGAGACCGTGGCCGCCTATATCGCGCGGCGTACAGGTTGCACCGCGGCCACCCTGGCGATGGAAGCCGCGGCCGAAGCCTTGGCGGATCCGGCGGCAGATGCCGACGCCTACTCCACCGCGCTGGACCACTGGCTCGCCACTGGTGCCGCCGACCTCGATGAACGGTTGCCCGCCGTGCTGGCCGATCTGGGGTTCGATGCTGCCGTGCGGCCGGAATCGACCCTGATGACCGCCCTGTCGGGCGGGCAGGCGGCGCGAGTCGGACTCGCGGCGCTGATGTTGTCGCGCTTCGACATCGTCCTGCTCGATGAGCCGACCAACGATCTGGACCTCGACGGACTGGCCCGGCTGGAGGATTTCGTCCGGGACCTCCGCGGCGGCGTGGTGCTGGTCAGTCATGACCGGGAGTTCCTGTCCCGCACCGTAACCCGCGTCTTGGAGCTGGACCTGGCGCAGAACAGAACCACCGTGTACGGCGGTGGGTACGAAAGCTATCTGGAAGAACGGGAAGTCGCCCGCCGGCACCGCCGCGAGGAATACGACGAGTTCGCGGAGAAGAAGGCCGATCTGGTGGCGCGGGCCCGAACCCAGCGGGAGTGGTCGAGCCAAGGTGTGCGCAACGCGATGCGCAAGGCGCCCGACAACGACAAGAACCGGCGCCGGGCGCAGTCCGAGTCCAGTGAGAAACAGGCGCAGAAGGTCCGGCAGATGGAGAGCCGGATCGCCCGGCTGGAGGAGGTCGAAGAGCCTCGGAAGGAATGGGAGCTGCAGTTCAGCATCGGGGCCGCGCCCCGGTCGAGTTCGGTGGTGGCGACCGTCGACAATGCTGTTGTGCGGCAGGGCGATTTCGTCCTGGGACCGGTCTCGTTACAGGTGAATGCCGGCGAGCGGATCGGGATCACCGGTCCCAACGGGGCCGGCAAGTCGACGTTGCTGCGGCTGCTCCTCGGCCGCAGGCAACCTGACGACGGGCGGGCGAGCATGGGTGCGAACGTCGCCATCGGCGAAATCGACCAGGTCCGTTCTGTTTTCACCGGGCCGGATCGACTCGTCGATCGGTTCGAGCGGCATGTGCCGGAATGGCCGACGGCCGATGTCCGGACCCTGCTCGCGAAGTTCGGGCTCAAGGCCGACCACGTGGAACGTGCGGTGGACGATCTCTCGCCCGGTGAGCGCACCCGCGCCGGCCTCGCGTTGTTGCAGGCCTGTGGCACGAATGTGCTGGTGCTCGACGAGCCGACCAACCATCTCGACCTTCCCGCCATCGAGCAGCTAGAGCAGGCGCTCGAAAGCTATGACGGTGCCCTGCTTCTGGTTACGCATGACCGCCGAATGCTGCAGAACGTCCGGCTGGATCGTTCGTGGTCCGTCGAAAACGGCCAGGTAGCGGAGTTGTAATCGAAGCAGACGAGTGTTCAGCGCCTCGTCTCGTACCTGGTCAGCACCACGCCGCCGGGGAACGTCCGCGTCTCGACCATGTTCAGGTTCACCCAGCTGTCCAGCGCGGTGAACAGCGGCGTGCCTGCGCCCACCAGGACCGGGTAGGTGGCCAGCATGTACTCGTCGATCAGCCCGGCTCGCATGGCGGCTCCGGCGAGCGTTGCGCCGCCGATGCTCATCGGGCCGTCGTCTTCGGCCTTGAGCCGGGTGATCTCGGAAACCGCATCGCCGGTGACCAGGCGGGTGTTCCAATCGACCTTCTCGATCGTGGAGGAGAACACCACTTTCGGTGTATCCCGCCAGTTGCGGGCGAATTCGATCTCCGCCGGGGTTGCGTCGGGTTGCTGGTCGCCGGTCGGCCAGTAGGAGCTCATCGTCTCCCAGAGCTTGCGGCCGTACAGTGCCACGCTGCTGGCGCGGTCCTGGTCCAGCCACCACTGGAACAGTTCGTCGCTCGGTGGCCCGCCCCATGCGATGTCGTCGCCGGGCGCGGCGATGTAGCCGTCCAGAGTCACGTTCATGCCGTAGCGCAGCTTGCGCATGGTGTCAGCCTCCCGGGTGTTGCTCTCAGGCGTAATGACCGGTGCCGTGCGGGAAACTCATCGATGCGCGGGGCAGGCCGTGACTAGCGTTCCACGGTGGCCAGGACGGTGTTGTTCGCATCGACGATGTTGAGCTTGCGCAGCTTCGGCATCGGGATGGATGTCGCCCCTTGCACGACCCCTTTCCCGGTCGGCATCGCCGCCCAGGTGGCCGCGGGCTGCATCTGCCCGCTGTCGTCCATCGTCCGCAGCGTGAACACACCTTCGGCGGGCAACTGCTTCAGGTCGAGCACGATGGCGGTCCCCCACGGCTTGGGCGTCAGGGTCACCGACCCGGAGGCGCCGGTGGCCGCGACCGAATGCATCGCGAAGGTGCCCGTGCCCGGCGGGGTGGTATCGCCGCGCGGGATGACCAACACCAGTGCGACGGCGGCGAGCACCGCGGCGCACGCCCCCAGCGCCACCCGGCGGCGAACGCGGCGCTTAGCTGCCGTACGTCGGGTGGCGAGCATGTCGCGCAGGATCAGTTCCGACTCGCCACCGTCGGTGGGTCCGGTTTCCAGGTCAGCCGGGTCGACCTTGCTCAGGAGCGCCGGCAGCGGCGCGAAATCGGCGGCTTGGGCGCGGCATTGGGCACAATCTTTGAGGTGCGCCTCGAAGCGTCCGCGTTCCTCGGCGTCGAGGCCGCCGAGGATGTAGGCGCCCAGAAGGACATGAGGTTCGTCGATCACAGCAGCCCCATCTCGTCGAACACCGCCCGCAGTGCGCGCACTGCGTAGTAACTGCGTGACTTCACGGTACCCACAGCAACATTGAGCCTATCGGCTGCTTCGGCAAGGGTGAGGTCATCGAAGTACAGCGCCTTGACCACCTCGCGATGTTCGGGGGACAACCGTTGCAGGGATTCACCGATGACGATCCGCTCCAGGGACTTGTTGACGGCATCGGCACTGGGCAGTGCGACATCGGTGTCGACAAGCACCTCGCCCCGCCGTGACCTCCGCCGCCATTGATCGACGATGACGTTGCGGGCAACCGTGAACAGGAACGATCTGGGATTGCCTTCGGCCGCGTCGATCTGGTCGATGTTCTTCCATGCCCGCGCGAACGTCTCCTGCACGACGTCCTCACGGTGCTGCACATCGACGACGTGGCCGGCGACGAATCGCCGGACGGCATCGCCGTGGACGGTGTACAGCGCGGTCAACAGCCGGTCGTCGGCCGCACGACCACGCTGTGCGGCCGACGATCTGCGACGTCGTGGACGGTTCGGCACGGTCAGTACCGCGGGAGCCCGTCAGATTGCATGACCCCCCACTTGGAGTTGCTCAACTGCTTACCCACGCCGTTGTGCTGCCCGGCCGCCTTGTCTTGGACGAACGTGTAGAGCGGGTGCGAATTCAAGGTCAGCTGGCGGGTGCCATCCGGACGTAGGTACACACCCAATACTCCCTCAACGCCCGCCACCTGTGCCGGCAGCGGGTCGGGGGCGAGCACGGCGGGCCACTTCTGCAGGCAGTCCTCGCCGCATCCACTGCTCGCGGGAGTATCGCCCTGGAACGCGTACACCGTCATTCCTTCAGCGTCGACGATGATCTCGCCAAGGTCCGACGCGTGTTTTGCGAGGACCGGTTGCGGCGTGACCGGCTCGTCGGCGTTCGCATGACCCGGCGCGGCGAGTCCGGCCACCAGGCCGGCGGTAAACAGCGCTGCACCAACAGTTCTTCTCATCCGATTGATATCCACGGCCTTACGTACGCCGGCGGAGTTCGAGAGGTTCATCGTTCCCGAAACTCATCCGGCGCAGCATGCCGTCGCGCAAGGTCAGTGTGTGCAGCAGCACCGCTGACACGTGTGCGGCGATCATCGCGACCAGGGCATAGGCCACAACCGAGTGGCTGTTGCGAAGCAGGCCGTACAGCTCGGCGTCCACGGGCGCGATCGGTGGCAGCCGAAGCGCGCCGCCCAACCCGACCGGAACCCCACTCGCCGACACCATCGCCCACCCCAGCAGCGGTTGCGCCAACAGCAGCACGTACATGGCGAGTTCGGAGCCGATCACCGCGATGCGCTCAGCCCGGCCGACCGTGGCGGGCAGGGCGGGCCCGCGATCGGTGAGTCTGTTGACGACGCGGATCACGAACACCACGAACACCAGTGCGCCCAGAACCTTGTGCACGCTGAGGAGTACCGCGTAGTCCGCAAGCGAGTTGGCGAGGAAGAACCCGACGAGCAGCGTGCTGAACACGAGCGCTGCGGCAGACCAATGCAGGACGCGGGTGCCGAGGGCATAGCGGGAGCCGGAGCGGGTGACCGACGCGATCATCGCGCGACCTCCCCGGCATCGACCTGCGGGGCGGCTCCGGTGACGCCGGCACGTCGGCGAAACGACGCCGCGTACACCGCCGAGCGGGCGGGCAGTAGCGGGTCCTCCGAGGGCTCGATCCCGTCCGGCAGCACCATGGGGTCGAAATTGACGTCGCGGGCGTTCCCGGCCGACTCCGTCGCGATGGAGTCGAGCACCACGGTCCCGGTGTCGATCGTGCGCCGGTCGGCCGGCCACGCGATGGTCGCGTCACGCACATCGTCCTCCGGTTCGCCCATCGTCACGAGCAGCCGCCAGCGCAACGGCCTCGACCTGATATCGCGAACGACGTTGTCGAACAGCCAGTTCGGTCCGGCCGGCGATGTGGGTGGCGGCTTCACCTCCCGCATCGGGCTCAGTGACCATCGCACCGGTGTACGCTCGCCGGCCGCGTTGACGAAGTAGAAGGCGTTGAGCCCCCGAAAGGTGCTGTCGGCGAAACCGGAGGTGGGCGGTTGCTGCTTGATCGCCGACATGGCGACGGCGGTTTCGGGATGGGCGGCCAGAAAACGTGCCATGGCCGTGGGATCGGGCTTGCCGGTGCCGGGCACCGGTTTGGATGCCAGCAGCCGGTCGTAGAAACCCTGCACCGAATTGTCCTGGAACACGGGCAGGTTCAGCATCGCGGTGCGCCATTGCCCTGCGCCGGGATATCCGATCGCCAGGCCCAGGCCGCGCGGGGCGCCAGTGGTGTCCGAAACGGTGGGATTACCCCCGGGCAGCGAGAACCGGCCGACGAGAGGGGAGCGGCCGGCGCGGAAGGCTGCGGCCTTGGTCACTTCGGCGCCCGCACCGTTGCTGTCGAAGTAGCCGCTGACCGCAACCCCTTTGGCATGGTTGAGGCGGTAGCCGGGATGGATCCCGGCAACCGCGTGAAAGGCGTCGACGAATGCCTGTGGCGTCAACCGCCGTTGCGATCCGAGCGGACCACGTCCATACAGCACCGCGCCGACGTCGGCGGCCAGGAAGGCGCCGACGGCCGCGATGCCGATGACGACGCTGCGACGGTTGGCTGAAGCGCTGCGCCACGATGGGGGAACGATCGATCTGCGGTCCATGAGCGACCTTCCAAACTTGTGCCGGGATGGGGTTACCCGGGGCATACGCCCGTGGGGGAGAAAAAGTTCACCGCGGCCGAGGGCCAGCTAGCCCACCGGACTGCGCCGGGCCCTGATCCAGACGGCCAACCCGGCGACCGCCAACGCCAAGGCGATGGCGGTCAAGATCGCGTTGATGCCCGCGCCGGTCCCCATCCCGCCGAGTTGGAGCACCTCCAGGACGGTGCCGGACACGGCGACGCCGACGCCGGCCAGCGTCACCAGCGCGGTCAGGGTGACCCCGGCCGCCTCACCGGCCCGCGCCGGCGCGACCACCGCTTGAGTGGCGACAGTGGTGAACGCGTAGACGAATCCCATGGTGAAGCCGCACGCCGTGAGCGCGATCGCGTACCCCACCCATCCACCGGAAACAGTCAGTGCGGCAAGGGAAACCGCGGCTGCGATACATCCGGTCGCCATCACGCGGACCGGAGAGGACGCCGACGGCAGCCGGCCGGAGAGCGTGCCTCCCAGCGCGGCGCCGGCCGACGGCCCCAGGAACACCACGCCCGCCATCAGTGGATCGAGACCGCGGACCTGTTGCAGATTCAGCGTGGTCAGGAAGACCGTGACCACGTACGCGATATTGGCGACGGTGCCGGCAACGACAAGCACCGCGAAGCCCGGGTTGCCGAACAACCCGAGATCGACCAGCGGGTGGCGCGTTCGTCGTTCGACTGCCACGAACGCCGTGAGCAGGACAACCGCGGCGATTCCGGCACCGATGGTCGCCGGCGACAGCCAACCCCAGGTGGGCGCACGATCGAAAGCCAGGGTGAACAGGCCGATGCCCACCGTGATCAGCGCCAACCCACTCAGATCGATTCGGCGCGGGGCGGTTTCGTCGAAACTCTCGGGGATCACGCGCGCACCGATGACCAGCGAGATGAGGGTGAAGGGTACCAGCAGCCAGAACACCGCGCGCCAGCCAACCGTTTCGGTCAGCACGCCGCCTACCAACGGACCGGCAGCGTTCCCCAGCCCGGCGATGCCGTAGGCCGTGCCGATGGCCCTGCTCGCACTGGCCGCGGGGTAGGCATTGGTCAGGACGCTCACCGAGACCGGAAAGATCATCGCCGCGCCGATACCCTGCAGCGCGCGGAATCCGACTATCGCGGCCGGCGTCGGAGCCACGGCGCACAGCACCGACGCCACCGCGAACAGCGCGATGCCGGACAGCAGCACACGTCGTCGGCCGAAGATGTCTGCGATGCGACCCGCGGGCACCATGAAGGCGCCCAGCGTCAGCATGTAGATGCTCACCACCCACTGCAGGTCGGTGGTGCTGCTGTGCAGATCCGCCGCCATCCGGGGCAGCGCCAGGTTCACCGCGAAGTAGTCGATCTGCACGCAGAACAGCGCGATGGAGATCGCCGCGAGTATCCAGCGAGTCAGCCCGGCCACCCCATCTCCAGGGGAAACTGGCCCTCGATCAAATGACGTTTCAGGACCTTCCCCGTGGCGGTGCGTGGCAGCTGGTCGACGAATGTGACGTCCCGCGGAATCGAGAAGCGGCTCAGGCGGTTTCGGACATAGTTCTTGACGGTGTCCGCGTCGAGCGACGACCCCTCGGTGCGGACGACGAACGCCGCCAGACGCTGGCCGAACTCCGGATCCGGAACGCCGACCACCGCCACGTCGGCGACCTGTGGCAGCACGGCGATGGCTTCTTCGACGGGCCGCGGAAAAACGTTCTCGCCGCCGGAGATGATCATGTCGTCGTCGCGTCCGGCGACGAAGAGACGCCCGCTGCCGTCGAGGTAGCCTAGATCGCCGGTGTCCATCAGCCTGTCCTCGACGGCAGGCGACGCCGCATTCGTGTAACCGTCGAAGAGCATGTCGTTGCCGACGAAGATGCGACCCACGGCGCCGGCCGGCGCGATGGCGCCCGCGTCATCGAGGATGGCGATGCGGGTGCCCAGGGGTGGCCGGCCCGCCGTGGTCGGGGCGACGCGCAGGTCGGCGGGATCGGCGATCGTCGCCCAGGACACCTCGGTGGATCCGTAGAAGTTGTAGAGAACGTCGCCGAAGATCTCCATGAACTTGGTGACGGCTGCGCCCGGAATCGGTGACCCGCTGCTGGCGACCACCTTCAGCGACGAGGTGTCGTAGCGGTTGACCACGGCGGCGGGCAACTCGAGAATGCGCTGCAACATCACCGGAACCAGGATCACCACCGTGCAGCGATGGCGCTCAATGGCTTTGAGGCATTCTTCGGCGTCGAACCGGTCCATCAGCACCACCGTTGCCAGCAGCGGCGTGCTCACTTGCAGTGCGGCCAGACCCCAGGTGTGGAACATCGGTGCGCACATCAGCATGACCTCGCCGTGACGCAGCGGCATGCGCGACAACATCGCGGCGATGGCGCCGAAGCCGGGTGGCGTGGGCCGTCGGGCTCCCTTGGGCGTGCCGGTGGTGCCCGAGGTGAGCGCCACCAGCTTGCCGGGTTGTTTCGGTGGTGCCACCGGTGCGGCGCCGGTGCCGGTGGAAATGAGATCGTCGATCGAACGCCGATGCCGCGTAGCCGAATTGGCGTGGATCGAGATTCGCGGGATGTCCGCGGAGACGTACCGCACCTCCGGTTCGAAGTCGCCGTCGAGGAATATGGCGTCGACGTCGTGGCGTTTGACGATCTCTTCGATCGCGCGGGCGGCGAGGCCGGTGTTGAGCAATACCAGGTCCGCACCCAAC
This sequence comes from Mycolicibacterium nivoides, assembly GCF_003855255.1. Classification (NCBI taxonomy): domain Bacteria; kingdom Bacillati; phylum Actinomycetota; class Actinomycetes; order Mycobacteriales; family Mycobacteriaceae; genus Mycobacterium; species Mycolicibacterium nivoides. The sequence goes on from NZ_CP034072.1 coordinate 6,700,118, forward strand.
TTGCTCGCGGCCACCATGCACTCGACCATCGCCGAATGGTTGCGGGCGAGAACCGCGAACGTGCTGTCACTGCTGAAACCGATTACCGCAAGGCCCGATGCCAAGCGGTTGGTGCGCTCGGCCACGTCCGCGTAGGTCGAGGTCCCGTACCGGTCGATCGACGCGATTGTGCGCGGTGAGCGCGCGGCGGCAGCAGCAAGTCCGCCCGCGAGCGTGAATCCCCATTTGGCGAGCGAATTGAGCTGGCGAAGTCCACGATCGGGTCGAGACGCGCGCACCACACCGCTGGTGATCATGGTCTTCAAGACGTTGAGTTGCAGGGAACGCCCGTCGCCCATGTTGACCAGTTGTGAGGACGGTTTATCCGCGAGGGAGTCCGAGATTCGCTGGAGCCCTTCGCGGATCCAGCTCTCGACGACGCTGTCGCTGGCTTTCGCGATGTCGGGGTGGAGCGTGCCGACCGCGAAGATCCGCAATGCGATCCGGGCGCCGGCCCCTTCGGGAGTCAGGCGAATCGAGGCGAAACAGCGACCCGTCTGCGTCGCGTCGAGGCGCAACTCCATGCCCGACAGGCGGATGGTCCGGCGCATCTCCTGCACGACGACGGCACCGCGGGAGGTGGACAGACGCACCTCGAAGAGATGCGGGTCGCCGGCGACGTGTTCGCACGAACCGAGGCCACGAAAGAACCGTGGGTACAGCTCCGGCGCCTCCAGGATGGACCAGATGTCCGGACATGGGTGATCGAGCGTCGTGTCGACGGCGATCACGTCTCGGGCCACTGTGGTTTCTGCCAGGGTGTCGGTAGTTAGCTGCGACTAGCCATTGTGGTTCATCTTTCCCTGGCACGGGCCTGTTTCGCCGACGAACGCAGATGTAACCGTTTCCCTGAGCAAAGTTCGGCGCCCGGCGGATCCCGGGGATTCCGCTGGTAGGCGTTGGACCATGGAAATTTCCGATATCAGGCGGGGGTGGAGTTGCGCCAGATCCGCGGATACGCTTCGGTCCGTGACGCGATCCGCTTCGCGGCGTGAAGTCCTCAGGTATGCAGCGCTGTTTGCCCCGGCGTTGGCAGTCCCAGGTGCGCTGGCCGCGTCGGTCGGCACCCAGACCGCATCGGCCGACGGACTGCAGCTCGTCGATTTCGCCGACCGGCTGGTCCAGCCCGAACAGATCAAGTCCGCGGGCTTCGGTGGCGCACTGGTCTACGTTTCCGAATTGCGGCCGGGGGCCACGTTCGATTTCAAGCCCGTGACCCGCGACTACGCCGACCGGCTCCGGTCGGCAGGGCTGCAGGTCGTCAGCTGCTACCAGTTCGGCAAACCCGGATGGCCGACGCCGTCGGACTTCACCCGCGGCTACGACGGGGGAGTGGCCGACGCCCAGACGGCACTGAGCCTGCACACCGCGGCCGGGGGGCCGGCGTCGGCGCCGATCTTCTTCAGCGTCGACGAGGACATCGATGCCAAGACATGGAAAAGTCTGGCAGTCCAATGGTTTCGGGGAATCCACTCGGTGCTGGGAGTTGGCCGCACCGGAATCTACGGGGGCCGTAACCAATGCGGTTGGGCCATCGCCGACGGTGTCGTCGGGGCATCGACCAGTCCGGGTCACCGGTGGGCGTGGCAGACCAAGGCATGGTCGCGGGGGGAGCGGGAACCGGCCGCCGTACTGTTCCAGAGGGAAGTCGTCACCGCGTCCGATCCGGGCTTCGTGATCGACGGCATCCATGTTGACGTGAACGACGTTCTCGCAGCCGATTACGGCCAGTGGGATCTCGCCAGATAGGAGTCACTGTCATGAGCAACACCGACATGCTGGACGCTGCCGCCACCACGGGAACGGCGATGGAGCAGGCCGTCGCGGTCTTCATGCTGCACCCGGAGAACTTCGGTGCCAGCGTCGCCGCCGGGTATGAGAACCCGTTGGCCGGTTATGTCGCCGGCCGTGGCGGAGTGCTCGGTGAGGCCTCCGGCGCCACCGTCAGCGCTGTCTTCGCGGTGTTCGAGCCCAACGGGCTCGCGGCGATGTGGGACGAGGGCGTCGCGGTGCGTGGTGCTGCCGGTGCGGCGCAACAGTATTGGGAGCAGGCAGCCGAGTTCGGGCACAAGTACCTGTCGGATGCCCAGGGTCTGGATCGGATCGCCGCGCTGGGGGAGAAGATGATCGCCGCGACGCCGATCGCGGGCCTGCCGTTGTTCGCCGGCTGGCGTGCGATGCCGCTGGCCGACGATGCCGCCGCGCGCGCGTTGCAGGTGATGTTCGTGCTCCGCGAGCTGCGCGCCGGGGTGCATTTCAATGCGTTGACGATTTCCGGGATCGCCCCGGTGGAGGCGCACATGCTCAACAAGGGGCCGCAGTACACCACGATGTTCGGTTGGCCCGAGCCGTTCGCCGACGGTGCGGACAAGAAGGACCGCTACACCGAGATCGAGCAGGCGACCAACCGGCGAATGGCGGAGATCTTCGCGGCCGCTCTCGATCCGGCCGAGGCCGAGGAGCTGGCCAAGTTGAGCACAGCGGCACTGGAGACGTTGAAGGCGAACGTCCCGCGCTGAGCGGGTCGATCCGATGCGGCTGAGCCCGGAGGAACGCGAGCGGGTGTTCGCCGCGGTCGCCGACGAGCGGCGGTCGATCGCCACCCTGGTCGAAGGGCTCGATGCGGACCAATTGGCCACGCCGAGCCTGTGCGCCGGATGGGACGTCAAAACCGTTGCGGCACATCTGGTCAGCGATTTCACCGACGGGTTCTGGGGCTTTATGGCCAGCGGTGTCCGCCACGGCAGCATCGACCGCGGAATCGACGCGCTGGCCCGTCGCCGGGCGCGAGCGTCGGCCGCCGAGATCGCCGAGACGCTGCGCAGCCGGGCCGATCATCGGCTGAGCCCGCCCATCACCGGTCCGCTGTCAGGCCTGACCGACGTGTTGGTACACGGCGCCGATATGCGGATGCCACTGGGGCTTCCGCATCACCCGGATCCACAGCATGTCGCGCGGGTGCTCGATTTCCTCACCAGCCGAACGCAGCTCGGCTTCTTCCCGCACCGGCGCCTGCGCGGTATCGCGTTGCACGACGCGGATACCGGGCGGATATGGGGTCACGGCCGGGCCATTGCCGGCCCGGGCGTCGCGCTGATGCTGGCGGCGTGCGGACGCACCGTCGCGTTCGACAGTCTCGCGGGCCCGGGACTTCCCGTACTGCGCTCGCGCCTGCACCTGCCGGATTGAGCTCTCTACCACGCATTTCGTTGCGTTTTCATCCGGCAGCAGAGGTTTGCTCCTTAAGCTGACCACGACCACCAAATCCTGTGGCCATTCGGAACGTCGAAGGGCCTGGACGATGACAGCTGCCAATAGGTTTCCGACACGTGTGCCGCGGTCACGTGTTCGATGGCCTTGGAAAAAGGGCCGGGTCGTCGGGTGGCCGAAGGTTGCATTCGTCAACTTCGGGAGGCAGCGGCGATGACAAAAGTGTTCCGGAAGACACCGTCCATCGCCACCCTGCTCGGACGGTGGTTCTGGTGGCCCCAGCGGGTGCGTCCCCGCCCGCCGCGCTCGCCGTGGCCCCAGCCCATCCAGCGCGATCCGGCCGAGGTGGCGTCGTGACGCGGCGTCAGCGGGTCAGCTGAAGCGGATGTTCATCGTCGCCAGGCCGAAGATCTTCTTGCCGTCGGCCTTGGCGGCGACGATGACGACACCGGTGCGGGTCTCCGGGTCCAGCGACTTGATCTTGCCGCTGAACTCGATGTCAGCGCCTTCCTTGGCGGACACGATCGCGGGCTGGGACAGCCGCACGGCGTAGCGGGTGACGGCCCCAGGATCGCCCGACCAGGTGGAGACGAATCCGGCACCCAGGCCCATGGTGAGCATTCCGTGCGCGATCACGTCGGGCAGGCCGGCCAGCTTGGCGATGTCCTCGTCCCAGTGGATCGGGTTGGCATCGCCGGCCACGCCGGCGTAGTTCACCAGGTCGCCGCGGGACAGCCGGGTGTGGTGCACGCCGATCTCGTCGCCGACCTTCAGGTCATCGAAGGACGGGGTGCCCGGCGTCCGGGTGGTGTCCTCGGCGATCCGGATCTCGCCCTCGGGGCGGACGGTCTTCTCGTACTCGTCGTCGCTGATGCCGAAGATGTCGACGTCGTGCATCATCGCCCGCTGCACGGCGGTCTTGATCTCCGGATTGAGATCTTCGGCGGTGACGCCGACGACGGTGGTGTGCAGGGTGTGCACGCGCTCGCCGGCCCGGTCCGTGAAGGTGTTGGTCACGGTGATCATGTCCCGACCGGCGATCCTGCGGACCGACGTCAGCTCGACGTCGACGTGCAGTTCGTCGCCGGCCACGATCGGGCGGTGCTGCTCGAAGACCTCTTCGGTCTGCAGGTAGGTGTCATAACCGACGACGATCGACTCGAACATGCGCCGGTTGCAGGCCATGGCCGGGGTCGAGGTGAAGGTCAGCGGCGCGACCAGGCCCGAGTAGCCCAGCTTCGCGGCGGCGTCGACGTCCCAGTGTGCGGGGTTGTAGTCCTGCACGGCACGGGCGTACTCGCGGACCTTCTCGCGGCCGACCAGATAGAGGCCGTCTGCCTCGTAGTAGTGGCCTACGCGGGCTTCGAGCGCCGATGCTTCTGGTGCTGCGGTCATGAATTTGCTCAACTTTTCTATCGGCCTGTTCGCTGAAGCCGACGAAAGCACAGTAACGTCTGGCCGCCATTACGCGTACAACCGGCAACGTTCGATCAGCAGATATGGTGCGGCCATGCCCGGCCTCAGTAACCCCGAGATCGTGTCTGCCTACGCTGCCCCGTTCAACCAGTCAGTGCTCAAAGGGCACACGGTGGCCTCGCCGCTGGGTCTGTGGCTGCTGTTGGCGTTGGTGGGGCCGGCGACCGCGGGAGAGCCGCGCCGCGGTCTCGAAGCGGTCCTCGGCACGACGGTCGACGACGCTGCCGCGCGGGCCGGCGCCCTGCTGCGTGACCCGCACCCGGCGGTGTCGGCACTGGCCGCGGTGTGGGACCGCAAGCTGGGGCCGGCGTTCGACGAATGGGCGCAGACCCTGCCCGACGTGGTGGAGCGGGGAGCGGTCCCGGATCAGGCGCAGGCCGATGCCTGGGCGCGGTCCCGGACGAACGGGTTGATCGACCGCTTCCCGCTGCAGCTCGATGAATTGACCAGGCTGGTACTCGCGTCCGCGCTCGCCACCGACATCAGCTGGGCGGAGCCGCTCGGCACCACGGACGAACTGGGCGGGTCGTTCGGCGAACAGATACGCACGGCGTTGACGTTCCGGGACGGAATTCATCTGGTGGTCGACACCGATGCCGCGGGTCTGGTCGCGGTGGCCGCACCGCCTTCGTCGTCGGCGCTCGACGTCTTCACCGTCATCGCGGAGCCCGGCGTAGCGCCCCACGATGTCGACACCGCGGCACATCAGGTGGCGGCGCTGCTGCGCGGCGATGACCGCGCCGCCCGCCGGACCCCGATCGAAGAGCTGACCGACGGGCACGCGTGGACTGTGACGGAGCGACGGGAACGCCGGCTCGGTGGACCGGGCGTACACGCCGAGTGGCGCAGCTACCTGCCGGCCTGGTCGGCGACCAGCGACCATGATCTCGACAACGCACCCGGGGTGGCCCCGGTGTTCGAGACGATCACCGGCTTCGTTCGAGACGAGGAGCAGCCGGCCGGCTTCGATGCGAAGCAGGCGGCCGTGGCCTCCTATTCGAGGACTGGGTTCAAGGCCGCGGCCGTGACCGCGATGGGTATCCGCGCGGCGGGAATGCCGTCCTTCCATGAGGTGCTCGTCCGCCGGATCGACGTGCGGTTCAACCGCCCGTTCGCGGTACTGGCGTGTGCGGGCCGCTACGACGGGCCGGAGCCGTGGCGCGGGGTGCCCATATTCAGCGCGTGGGTCACCGAGCCACAGGAGACGGTCATCGAAGCCGCCGGGCCGCCGCGCCCAGTCGCTGTTCGATGACGGCCAGTGCCCGGGCCGCCCAGTCGATGTTCTCCTCCTCGAACCGGATTCCGCGCAGCAGCGTGAGATACGGACCGATGCGCTCGGACTCGGCCAGGTAGGCAGCTTCGGTGCGGCCGGCCAGCAGGTGTTCCTGCATGCGGCGGTAGCGCGCGAGTTTGGCGGTGGCCCATTGCCGGCGTTCGGTGAGCGCGTCGCGGACCGACTCGATGTTGCCCGAATCCACCGCCTGGACCTGGACCAGGAGATCTTCGCGGATCGCGCCGGGCTTCGGCGGCACCTCGGTGAACTCGAGCAGGGCGTGTCTGCCTTGTTCGGTCAGGGAGTACAGGCGCTTGTTGGGGCGCCGGTCCTGTTCGACGAGCCGCGCGGCGATGAGTCCCTCCGAAGCCATGCGATCCAGTTCGCGGTAGAGCTGTTGGGGCGTGGCCATCCAGAAGTTGGCGACCGACGCGTCGAACCCTTTCGCCAGGTCATAGCCCGATGCCTCGCCGTCGAGGAGCGCGGCCAGGACTGCGTCGCGTAACGCCATGAGCAGATGTTAGCAGCGAAGTGATTATTCAAAATGTTGACTATTGAAAGGGGTCGCGCCTAGCATCGCCGCTAGTTGACGAATCGGGTATTGGAGGTGGCATATGCATCCGTTCAGGAAGGCAGTCGAGGCCCGCGACGAGGTCGCGATCGAGGCGCTGTTGGCCGACGACGTGGTGTTCACCAGCCCGGTGGCATTCAAGCCGTACCCGGGCAAGCCCATCACGGCAGCGATCCTGCGCGCCGTCATGCGGGTCTTCGAGGACTTCCGGTACGTCCGGGAAATCGCGGACGCGTCGGGGCAGGATCACGCGCTGGTTTTCGAGGCCACGGTGGACGGCAAGAAGATCACCGGATGCGACTTCCTGCATCACGACGCCGACGGCAAGATCGACGACTTCATGGTGATGGTCCGGCCGCTGTCGGGTGCGACCGCCCTTTCCGAGGCCATGGCCGCGCAGTTCGAGCGGATCAAACAAGAAGCCGCAGAACAGATTCAGCGAGAGTCCGCTCAGGCCTGATCAGCGGCCTGCCGCTACGGCCTGATCAGCGGCCTGCCGCTACGGCCTGATCAGCGGCCTGCCGCTACGGCCTGATCAGCGGCCTGCCGCTACGGCCTGATCAGCGGCCTGCCGCTACGGCCTGATCAGCGTCCCCGCGTCCGACGCCGCCTTCTGCAGCTCCGGGATCGTCATGTCGGCGTAGTCGGCGTTGACCGGACCCGACGCGTTCCCCAGCCACGGCACCACCCCGGGGTCCGGGGTGACGCCCAGGTGATAGGCCTGGACGCCGGGCAGGTGGTACTGGAGGAAGTTGACCAGGATGTCGACGACGAAGATGGCGCCTCCGATCGGTCCGGTGCTCAACAGCGCTGCCGAGTTCATCAGCGGGATGGCGGCGTCGGGATTGCCGATCATCACGATCGAACCGTAGTGCGGCTTGCTGCCTCCGCCGGGCACGTACTCGGGCATGAACGGCTGCAGTCCGGGCAGGTCCGTGGAGAAGTAGGCCGCGGTGTCCCCGTAGGTCAGGACGTTGACGAATCCGGAGTCGGCACCGTTGCCCGGCACCGTGGTGTTGAGGCCGGGGCTCTCGAAACCGATGCCGCCCACGCCCGTCTGCTGTGCCACGTATGCGGCTTCCCATCCGCCGAGTGAGTGGCCGGTGACAAAGATGTCTTCCTTGCGGTAGCCCTGCGCGATGGCGGCGGCCTCCACCTCTTGCTCGAAGTCCACTGCGTCGAAGAAGGCCTGGGGCGGTGTGTCGGTAAAGATCACCTGGGTGTCCGCGATCACCTGGGAGATCGCGATCAGCGGGTTGTGCAGTAGGTTCGTGCCACCCGTCGTGCCCTGGTAGGCGATGATGATCTGGCCTTCCGGCGTGACCCACGCCTTGCCGGACATGCCGGTCAGCACATTGGTGGATTCCATCTGCTTGCCGTTGACCACGAACGGTTTCAGGTCGCCCGGGGCGCCGCCCCACACGTACGCGGCCGTCGCGGCGTTGAGGAACTGCGACACCGTCGGGGTCTTGCCGGTGGTGGGCCCGTTGTACGTCATCGTCGGCGGTACCGGTTGTACGGCAGGCGTTTTGGTCAGCCCCAGCTGGCCTTCGATCTCACGGAACGCCGCGAAGAGGGCGTCGTTGACCGGTGCGAAATTGATCGGGCTCTTCGGGCCGTTGGCGGACACCGTGATGTCCAGCACCTGCAGCACCGTGTTGACGATGCGCCCGGGCAGCTCGGCGATCTTGGCGATCGGCGACAGCGGCTCCGGAGGGTTCGGAGTCGTCTTGGTCGTGGTGGTTACCGCGGCGACCTTCGCGGTCAGGGGGATCGCGTTCGCGGCTGTCTTCGGAGCGGCTTGGATGACCGCCGTGATGTCCGGCAGTGCTGCCTTGCGTTCCGGGGTGAGTGCGGGCGCCGACGATACCGCGGAGCGGATCTCCTCGCGGTCGGGAACTGCCGACGGGGAGAGCGCCGCCAGGCGCTTCGCGGTCGCGCCGGGCGAGAAGTCGGACTTGGCCAGACGCGTGCCGCCGGCCCGGGCCGGGATGGAGGGCTTGATGTCGCGGAGCTTTTCGCGAACGATGTCGGCGATCGACTCCTGCTGCAGCGGTGTCGAATTCGGCTGTGTCTCGGGGGAGCTGTCGTCGTTCGACGCCGTCGCGTCGGGAGCCGTGGTGTCAGTGCCCGAGTCGTGGGTCTTCGCGGACGTCGAAGGCCGGTTCGGACGTGTGCCACGCCGGTCGGCCGGCTTCTTGGGCCCGCGCCCGGTTCCCGCACTCGATTGGCTCGACGACTGGCCCGATGAGGCCGACGAGCCGGATGAACCGGTGGTGCCGGGGGCAGCCCACGCCACCGGATGCCCGCTCGCGCCCGCGATGCCGATGCCGACACCGATGGCCATGATCGACAGGCCATACCGCAGCGGCATGCGTCTGGCGTTCTCCGGGCAGCACGAATTCTTCACCATTACCGATGTCCCCCTTGACATTCCGCGATGGTGTCCGGATCTGCCGGTGACGGGAATGCCAGCCGCCGCGAACACACGCCGGCCCAATATATGACAACGTGTGATGCCAGTCTTGGTTTTGGCGGCCAATGTGGCAGGCAGTCGTCGTAGTCTCGGGTATGCGTCGGTTCAGAGGCTTTTCCTGGCTGGGTATCGGTGTTGCGTTGGCCGCTGCGGCGGCCACCGGATGCACCACGACCACGGGAACACCCGTGGCGAAGACGACGAGTGCCACGGTGTCCGAGTCGCCGAAGGCGGCCGAGCCGACCGGTGCGCCCGTGGGCACCGCGGTCATGAAGGTGATCGGGGGCAGTGCCCCGGTGACCATCCGCTACCGGATCAATGGCGGTGCGGAGCAGACCGAGACGAATGTGACGCTTCCGTGGGAGAAGCAGTACTCCGTCTACGACGAACTCAAATCGGAGGTCGCGGCGGACGGCGGGAGCGCCGCGCTGACCTGCACGATCACGATGGATGGCGACAAGCTCGTTTCGTTCAAGACGGAAGTGAAGCCCGTGTGCAGCTTTTCCTACTGGGGTTAGCGCTCAATCGAAAGGCCCAGTGCCACAGTTTCGTTGCCTGTAGGCGCCGAGGAGATGCGCAAACCCCTTGACAACATACAACCGATTGGTTGTATGTTGGTGTGGTGACCGAGAGCGACGAGGACAAGGCCGATGCCCTGTTCCACGCGCTCGCCGACCGGACCAGGCGGGACATCATGCGCCGGGTTCTGGCGGGGGAGCACTCGGTCTCGGTGCTCGCGGCGAAGTACGACATGAGCTTTGCCGCAGTGCAAAAGCACGTCGCCGTGCTGGAGAAGGCCGGGCTGATCACCAAGCGACGCAACGGTCGTGAGCAGCTGGCCAGCGGTGACGTGGAGGCGGTGCGGTCGGTGGCGTCCATGTTGACTGAGCTGGAACAGGTTTGGCGTGGCCGCATCGCACGCATCGATGAACTGATCGCATCCGATCCCATGGAGGACTGAGCCATGCCCGTTACCGATGTCCAACACGACCTCGACAATCTGACCCTGACGATCACCGCCGAATTCGCTGCGCCGGTGCAGCGCATCTGGCAGGTCTACGCCGACCCGCGTCAGCTGGAGAAGGTGTGGGGGCCACCGACCTACCCGGCGACCGTGGTCGACCACAGCCTCACTCCCGGTGGCCGCGTCACCTACTTCATGACCAGCCCGGAGGGCGACAAGTACGCGGGGTACTGGGTGGTCACGGCCGTCGATGAGCCGACGAGCTTCTCGTTCGACGACGGATTCGCCGACCAGGACTTCAACCCGAACCCGGAGATGCCGGTATCGAAGAACGTCTACACCTTCGCCGAACACAACGGTGGCACGCGTGCGATCTACGTGAGCACCTACGAGTCCGCCGATGCGCTTCAACAGGTGTTGGACATGGGCGTGGTCGAGGGTGCTTCGTCGGCGATCAACCAGATCGACGAACTGATCGCCTAGCCCCCGCGAGCAGACGTGGATGTGCCCGAAAACGGTGAAATACGGGTACTTTCGCGTCTGCTCGCCGGGTGAAGGGTGCCGCGTCTAGCGGTGCCGCCCGGCCGTCGCCGCCACGGGGCGTGACTCGGCCGCGGCCTCCTCGGCGTCGCGATCGGGTGCCAGCATCACGGCGGTGATCGGGACGCCGAGTGCGAGCAGGCCGATCACGAAGACCGGGAACAGAAACGAGAACACTTCGGGCCCACCGGGAACCGGCATCGTGTGATCGACATTCACCCGCACCGCGGCCATGCCGGTGTAGTGCATGCCGACGACGGCGACACCCATCACCAGGCCGGCCACGAAACGCAGTCCGCGTGATTCGAGGACGAGCGTGAACCACAGCGCCGCGGTGGCCGCGACCACGGCGATCACGAAGGACAGGACGACGAGAGTGGTGTCGTAGGTCATCGTGCCCTGCATTTGGACCGCCCACATGCCGGTGTAGTGCATCACCGCGACCGCCAGACCGGTGATCACGCCGCCGGCCAGCAGCCGGCGCAGATCGAAGTCCCGGCCGATGGTGATCAGCCCGACGAACACCGCGGCGATCGCGATCACGGCCGAAGCGACCGTCCAGCCGAGGTTGTACCGCACCATGCTGCTGGGGATCGCGAAGCCGAGCATCGCGATGAAGTGCATGAGCCAGATGCCGACGCCGCCGATGGCGATCGAGGCCATGAGCAGCCAGCGGAGCCGGTCGCGTCCACTGGTTGCGGTGGCGCCGCAACGAGTGCAGGCCAGGCCGACGACCGAGCCGGTCACCGAGACGATGTATGCCAGGAACAGCAGCCAGAGGCCCATGTCGAAGTGATGTACTTGGTGGTTCATGACGGGTTCCTCGAGACTGTGAGACTGACGGGCGGTGGATCTAGAAGGCTGTCGACGGAAGGCGTTCCAGCGCGAACGAGGTGATGGCGATCAACGCGTTCTTCGCCGAATCACGGTCCCGTGCATCGACGTTGATGATCGGGACGTTGGGGGACACCGACATCGCTTCGCGCAGCTCTTCGATGCTGTGGGTCGGGGAGTCGTCGAACTCGTTGACGGCGATCAGGAACGGCAGGCTGCGGGCCTCGAAGAAGTCGACGGCCGCGAAGCTGTCCTCGAGCCTGCGGGTGTCGACGAGCACCACCGCGCCGATGGCGCCGTGGACCAGGTCGTCCCACATGAACCAGAACCGCCGTTGCCCGGGTGTCCCGAACAGGTACAGCACGAGGTCGTCCGCGATCGTGATACGGCCGAAATCCATGGCGACCGTGGTGGTCTCCTTGCCGGGGATCGCCTCCAGGTCGTCATGGCCCTGCGACGCGTTCGTGACGAGGGCCTCGGTGCGCAACGGCACGATCTCCGACACGGCGCCGACGAACGTGGTCTTGCCGACGCCGAAGCCGCCGGCTATCACGATCTTCGTCGACGACACCGTGGGGCCGGAGTCAGAGTGCGCGTAATCCACTGAGGGTCCTTTCGATCAGTAGGCGCCGTTCTGCAACGGTCGAGCGGTCGGTCAGGGTGGCGTGAACACGAAGGTGGCCGCTGTCCACCAGGTCGCTCACCAGCACCCGGGTCACCCCGATGGGCAGACCGGCATGCGCCGAGATCTCGGCGATGGACGGTCGGCTGCCGCACAGCCGAACGATGACGGCGGGGATATCGCCTGGCGCGCAGTCGAGCTCACCGGCTGACAGCAGGGCCTCCACCGGAGCTTCGATCGGCACCTCGACCCGTGCGCGGGTCCGCCCGCCGGTCAGGGTGTATGGCCGCGCGCGACTGGCGGACTGTTTCTGCTCAGGCCTGTCCATACTCAGGGTCATCGAGCCCCATGTGTGGCGCGCGGTGTCGCCTCGACGGTCTTGCCGACCCGGTCGACGAGCAGCGCCATCTCGTACCCGACCTGCCCGATGTCGCACGAGATCGACGCCAGGGTGGCCAGATACGAGCCGTTGCCGACGCCCATCAACAGCAGGAACCCGTCGTCCATCTCGACGATCGACTGGCGCACGTTCCCGGCCTCGAACAGCCGGGCCGCACCGGCCGACAAGCTCGCCAATCCGGATGTGACAGCGGCCAATTGCTCGGCACGATCGGCCGGGAGGTGGGAGTTCGAAGCCATCAGCAGACCGTCGGCCGACACCAGAATCGCGTGTGACACACCCGGTACGTCACGCACGAAGTTGGACACGAACCAGTCGAGGGTTCCGGAGGTCCCTGACGGCGTTGCAGCAGAGCCCGCGGACCGGTCATGTGGTTGCGTGCCGGTGTTCATCGATCTCCTTCGATTCGGCTTTGTGCTGCGTCGGTTTCAGCCCGGCCCCTGCGTACGCCCGCCAACTGTCGGCTGAGGATGTCTCGGATCGCCGCGGGATCGTTCCCGCCGTCGGGCCTGGCTTGGGCTTCCGATCTTGCCTCATCCGGCACCAAGCGCGCTCCGCGTTCGCGAATCGGCAGTCCGGATGCGGTGTGCCGCTTGGGTTCCTGCTCGGCGGCCTTTGCGGCGGCGGCCCAGCCGGCGTCGGCGGCGCTGGCCCAGACGCGGTTGCGGGATTCCGGCGTCGTCGGGTCCATCAGCCACTCCGAGGCCATCCGCTCGAAGATGGGCGCACTCTCCAAACTCTCCGTCTCGATATCCACCCAACTGGATTTCTTGGCCGGTGCGGGTTCCGGGCTCGGCGGTTTCGAATTGCCCGGGTCGGAATTGCCCGAGGTGAAATAGGAAAGCGGATTTCCTCGCTGCTGGGGTTCGGGTTCCTCGGGGACGGCGGCCTGAGCGGGAGCCGGGACGGTCGCCGGATGTCCATTGACGCCGCTGGCACCGGGCGATCGTTTCGGCAGCCCGCTGGCGGTCGCCTTCGCTGGGGTGTCCGATCCACGTTCCGGCTGCGACGTGGTCTGCGAACCGTTCGGCTCGGGGAGTGCCGCAAGACCTGCGCCGGTGCGCGCACCGAGGACGGCTGCGGCGGCTCGCGGTCGTGATTCGGAAAACGAACCGGTCCGCAGATCGTCGAGCGTTTCACCCATACCGATGGGCGAGACCAGCGTGCCCGGAAGGTGCACGCTCGCCGTCACGCCGGGCCGCTCGGTCAACGCCGAGGTGGTACGCAGCCGCACCGTGGCCTCATGGCGTCGAGCCAACCGGCCGACCACGAAAAGACCCATCCGCTTGGCGGTTTCGGAGGTCACCTCGCCGCCGAGCGCGAGGCGTTCGTTCGCGGCGGTCAAGTCTTCCTTGGACATGCCGAGTCCCCGGTCGGCAACCTCGACCAGCAGGCCGGCGTCGACTGCGCGGCCGACCGTCACCATCACCGGCGAGTCCGGCGGCGAGTATCGGAGGGCGTTGTCGAGGAGCTCGGCGATCAGGTGGCCGATATCGCTTGCGGCCGAGCCGGCGATCGAGACGTCGGCTACGTGTCCGACCTGGACCCGGCGGTACTCCTCGACCTCGGACATCGCGGCACGCAGCATGTCGGGCAGTGCGACGGGTGCTGACGCGCGGTGACGTTCCACAGTGTCGGCGAGGACCAGGAGGTTGTCGCCGTTGCGGCGCATGCGCGTCGCGAGGTGGTCGAGGCGGAAGAGGTGATCGAGCCGGACCGGATCTTCCTCGTCCAGCTCGAGCGTCTCGATGAGTGCCAGCTGCTCTTCGACGAGTGAGCGGCTCCGGCGGGACAGGGTTTCGAACATGTCGCCGATCTGCAGACGGACACCGTGCTCACTGGCCAGGCGCACCGCCTGGGAGTGGATGTCGTCGATCGCGCGCGCGAGCTGCCCGACCTCTTCATTGGTACGGAACGGCAGCGTGTGGATCTCCGGCATGCCGCCGCCCTTGCTGAGGCGTTCGATCTCCTCGGGCAGCTCGACCTGCGCGACCTGCAGCGCGCCCTGGCGCAGCCGGCCGATCGACCGGATGAGGGAGCGGCCGACCGCGAGTGCGAAGACGAGGGCGGCCAGCACGGCGCCGAGGATGATCGCGGTGTCACGCAGAGCATCGGACCGCAATGCGTTGGCCCGATGGTGCAGCGTGCCGTCGAGGTCGGAGGACAGGCGCTGTGTCATGGCGCGGTACTGCTCGACGCTCGTGCGCATCGCGTCGGTGAACGCGGGCGTCTGCACGCTGTCGCCGGACGGCTGCGTGTAGCTGTCGCGTCGAACGTCGGATTCCTTGGACAGGGCCGCGACGTCGTCCGTGGGCGTCAGCCGGTTGAGCCGATCGATGGCGGCCGCCTCCGCGCCCGCGGCGTCGGCCGTCTCGGTACGCAGCTCGTCGGAATCGGCGAAGTCGGGTGCCGCGATCAGTACCCGCTGCGTCGTCAACGCTCGCTGGGCCGCGAGCGCGTCCACGAGTTGGTCCGCGAGCGGGCGCACGGTGCGGTCGTCGACGGTTTTGGTGGTCGTGGCGATCGCGGAGACGACACCGGACGCGACGGTGGATGCTCGATCGGCGATCACCCGCTGCGGCAATGGGCCCGATGTGATGTCGTCGCGCAAGGTCTTGGCGGTCGAGGATGCGGTTGTCAGCTGTGCGGCCACGGCCGGGTCGAACTCGGCGGACGTGATCAACGAGTCCAGGGCCTTCGCGCTCTCGTCGAACTGTGCGAGCGGTTCGTCGAGCGGCGCGCCCGAAGCGGCGGCATAGGCCAGCCCGTCGAGCCGGTCGACCAGCTCCACCGCCGGTACGACGATCACGGCGTTGTCTGACGCGAGGTTCAACCGCGATGCGGCCGACAGTTCGTTGTAGATGCGGACCGCGCCGAACGTCGCCGCGAGCAGGATCGGCAACACCAGGGTCGCGGCGACCTTCCACCGCAGCGGCCAGCTCTCGATAGACGTGCGAGACGTCCGAATCACGGTCGGATGCCCATGTTCTCCGACGCTCGGATCATGTGCATCCACAGCCGTACCACCCTTCACCGAGCTAATTGACGTTCCAGCAGGGATGCTCGGCCACGGGACAGGGTAAATGACGGGTAACGATTCTGCATCGACGGGGCTAATGGCGGCGCGTTCGCTGGCGCCCGTCCTTAATTTGTGCGTGCCGCCTACGTGCGGGTTTCTTGCGAATGTAAGAAACTGCCGCGATTGTGGCAGCCCCGACAGGCGGGGGTTCGAGGTTCTGGCCCGACTTCGGTAGCTGGCACCGCCGGTGGCGATGATCTTTATCGCTCGATCGCCCAAGCCCGGTTGCCGGGGGTAGCAAACAAGCGGACGAAAAAAAGTCAAATCCGGGAGTGTGAATTACGTCTCTGTGAGGCTCTTTCTAGTGTGTAAACGCCGTTTAAGAGCGATCCTTAATGTGTCCACGGCCAACTCAGTGCATCGTCTCAGCTTGGCCGAGCACTCTTGCCACTGTGTAGAAGTGTCGTGAAGCTCCGCTGGAGGTCATTGAAGATGGCGACAAAAGCTGCCGGCTCGACGGTCATCGAGTTGGCGACGCATCCGCTCTGGTGTTCGTCGCAGCGGTACTCGCGTGAGCTGGCCGCGGCCAAGCGCAGGCACCCCTCGTCCTATCGGCTTGAGGAAGACGACGACACCCTCGAATCTCAGCGGCTGCCTCAGTCGGGCCTGCGGACCAACGCTCTCGTGACCCCGCTCTCGTGCGCTCGGGTCCTCAAGCTGAACGCCGCCCGCGAGGAGGCCGTCGCGGACTGACGCTTCGGGAGATCGGAGCGTTCAGAACGTGCGACGGCTCGGCGCCGTGGCCGAAACGTGACGAACGCTTGACCGAATTGTCTACGTGTGACTGCACATTCGGGCCGCTGCGGACCAATACCATGACATCGTTCAAGATCATGGGGGCATCGCAGAGGGATCGAATTGATGCGCGCGGTTGTTCAGGGTGTTCTCGTTGTGGTCGTGGTTGCCATGACCTTCTTTTCCGGCGGTACGAATAGCGTCGACACGGCCGCGGTCAGCATGCCGTTGACGTCGACGATCGAATCGATCGCGCCCGCCGGAGGTGCCGTCGTCGGTGTGGGCCATCCGGTGGTGGTGACGTTCAAGAATCCGGTCTCGAACCGGCCTGTCGTCGAACGCGCCCTCGGGATGAAGTCGACGCCGGCACGCACGGGTACGTACGAGTGGCTCGACGCAAACACCGTGTCCTGGACCCCGGCTCAGTTCTGGCCGGCGCACAGCACGATGACGCTGTCGGTTGGTGGTTTGCGGACGGAATTCCAAACCGGCCCAGCCGTTATCGGTGTCGCCGACATATCCGACCACACCTTCACCGTGACCATCGACGGGTTGGGTGAAGACCCGCCGATCGCTCTGCCGGCGCCGCATCATCTGCCGCACGCCGGTGAACCGGGTGTGCTGCTGGCCTCCATGGGGCGTCCGGATTACCCGACCCCGGTCGGTACCTACACCGTGTTGGGGAAAGACCGCACGGTGAAGATGGATTCGAGCAGCGTCGGCATTCCCGTCGACGCCCCTGACGGCTATCTCCTCGATGTGGACTATGCGGTTCGCTTCACCCACCGTGGCCTGTTCGTGCATTCCGCGCCGTGGGCTGTCCCGTCGATGGGGCTGGACAACACCAGCCACGGCTGCATCAGCCTGATCCCGGCGGCCGCCGAGTGGTACTTCAACACGGTCAACATCGGCGACCCGGTGATCGTGCAGGAGTAGCGAATCCTGCTGGCGGCCAGTTGAACCGGCACACACCAGCCGCGCCGGTGACGACGGCAACGCAGCCGCCCGCGGGCAACCCTTGGCCTGTCTCGGCGCTCAGCGCCTCGGATTGCAGTCACTATCAGGCAGTGATCCGCGGCGTTGATGGTTGACAGAGGCGAACACCGAGGCACAGAAAAGGCGCCTGGCTCGCGGGCCAGGCGCCTTTTGTGACGCTGCGTTGTGGGGTTGGGCTAGCCGGCAGGGGATTCGTCCGCCGGACCGGGCAGCGTGGGCGTTCCGGCGACCGGTCCGCCCCCGGGCGAAACGGTCGGCACGCCCTTTCCGGTGCCTGCCGCGATGGCCACCGGGGCAGCGATGGGTGCCGCGGCGGGGACGGGGGCGGCGGCCGGTACGACTGGCACAGGGGGCGCCAGGGGTACCGGAGGGACCACCGGCGGCGGTACGAGAGGCACCGGCGGGACGGCCACTGGTGGCGGCGCGATGGGCACGGGCGGGACGGCTACCGGCGCCGCGGGAACGACGCCTGCGGCTTCCACTGCTGCGGCCGCACACGGTGCGGCCGGCGCCGCCCCAGCTGCCCCGGCGGCGGCGTCAAGGCATTTGTAGCCGCCGGTCTTGAGTTGGAGTGCCGCTGCCGCGTGCGGGCTCAGCGCTAGTGCGGCCCCGACTGCGGTCGCGCACAATCCGGCGCTGACAATAGTTTTGACCGTGATGTGAGCAAAGGTGGCCATCCCCGATCAGCTCCCTTGGGTCGTGCGGAAAATTACATCGATGAAAATTGTGACGAGCTGAACCGTAGAACTACCTGAAACCCGTGTCCAGGCAAGTTCTCAGATGGTTGCGGGGTCGACATGTGAGCGAGCCGTAGTCGTGACCGCATCGTGTCCGACCGGCGGCGTGCGCCGTGATAAGCAAGCGCGCATCAACAGCGAAATGCGTGGCACGGTGCGGATTTCGCAAACGTCAATGGCCGAGCTGCATGAGGATCCCTTTGGCTACAAGCTGTTCGAAGCTGTAGCTGAATTCGCCACGACGTCCGACGGACAGAACGTAGCGGTCCTCGCCTTCGGTCAGTGACACGGTGAAGGAGAACGTGCAGTTGGATTCGCCGCTCTTGCCCGGTCCCAGGGTGGTGCTCGCCAGGACAGCGCCCTTGCCGTTCTTGACGGTGACGAGGGTGCCGGAATTGACATCGGAGTATCCGTTGGCGCCCTGGCATGTTGTTCCGTCGGAGGTGATGCCCTCCACGCCGGCGTTGTCGGAGAGGACGAAAGTGCCATTCACCGTAGCTTTTTCGAGTACGCGGAAACCTTTGGAGAAATGCGGGCAGAACGTGTCGACCGCGATCTTGTCGGCCAGCAGGCCCTGTTGCGGTTCGCCGTCTTCCAGCCGGCGGCACACCTGCCGCCCGTGGGCGACGGCATTGGCGTCGGAATTGAACTGATCGCTGAGCCCGGCATCCCGCAGTGCTGCAAGGTATCCGGCTTCCGGCGGGGGTGGCGGCCTGCGGCCCGCCACGAGCAGGACCCACACCACCGCGGCGGTCATCACGATGATCACCGCCGCCGCGGTGGTTCCCAGCCAGGTCGACCGGATGCCCGCGGTCTTCAACTCCAGGTAATCGGGCAGCATCCGGCCGCCGGCTGGGTCGGTCGATACGGTCCGGCCGTCGCGGACCCGATTCGTGGGATGTCCGGTGACGAAGTAGCGACCTTCGTGGCGAGCCGTGGGGTCCGGGCGCCAGCCGGTCGACCTGGACCGGACCTGGCCACAGCGGCTGCAGGTGTCGCTGTCATCGAGTGGCGATCCGCAATACGGGCAGGTCATAGCGCGCGATCCGCCGCGGACAATCGACAACGGTTCGCCGGCGTCATCGTTGGGCCATCTGTCATCACTACCCGTTATATGCCGGTCGGTCCGCCTGCACAGCGCGCCGCTCAGATTTGGTTGCCGGGAAAATCGCAGGCGCCGCGTATTCGGGTAGCGCAGTACTCGCGATTGGGCGCGCATTCTGCCGAAAACTTCACCTATGGCCGAAGTCGAGCTCGTAGCACTTGTCGCTGTGGACGTGGCCGTAGCCGTGGCCGCGCCGGTCACGGCTGCCGCGCTGTCCACGTACTGCCCGCTTCAGATCGGGGCTGCCCTGGTCGGAGTATGGACTTTCCTGATGGTCTGGCGGATTCAGCACGGCAATTCCGAGCGGGAGAGGAAGCGTACGGCAGTGCGGGATGCGATCGTCTCGGCCTTCGTGGCGAGCTATCTGGTCATTGTCGGCTGGAGTCTGTTCGCACGGACGGACTCCGGGCATCTTGCGGGAAACCTCGACCCGCTCGCTCAAACTCTGCTGGCCCATTTCACTTACCTGACCGGGATAGTGGTCGCTGCCCATGTCGGTGCTGGTGCGGTGGAGGCGGTGGGTGCCAGGCGCTCGGGCACCCAACCCGATGTCGTAAGCGAAGGCACCCAGGAGTGACGCTGCTGAGCAGTCGCACGACCCCCTGAAGCTTGGCCGCGGATCTGCGGTATTACCGTGCTAGCCATGACACAGGTGACGGTGATCACTGGCGGCGCGGGTGGCATGGGTCTGGCGACGGCCAAGGTGGTAGGCCGCGACCGGGCGGTTGTGCTGTGCGATGTACGGCAGGATCGCCTCGACGACGCGGCTACCGCCCTGGGTGACCTGGGTATCCCGGCCACCATCGCCAACGCCGACGTCACCGATCGCGACGCCGTCGACCGGTTGTTCGAGACCGCGGCCGGGCTCGGCACCGTCAGCGCCGTCGTTCACGCGGCCGGGGTCAGTCCCAGCATGGGCGACGCCGAGTACGTCATGAGAACCAATGCGCTGGGCACGCTGCATGTCAACGAGTCCTTCTTCGCGTCCGCGCCCGAGGGCGCGGCGATCGTCAACGTGGCGTCGATGGCGGCACACCTGTTGCCCGAGGAAGTCATTCCCGCTCAGCAGTTTCCGCTGGCACTGCAGGATCAGGACCGATTCCTCGGCGAAATGCTGGCGGCGTGCGGCATGGCTCCGGAAGACATGAGATCGGGGTTTTCCTACGCCATCAGCAAGGCCTTCGTGAAGTGGTACAGCTGGTCGCAGGCCGAGCGATTCAATGGTCGCGGCCTCCGCATCGTGTCGGTTTCCCCGGGCTCCATCGATACCGAGATGGGCCGGCTGGAGGAGCAGGCCGGGGCAGGAGCGATGGTCGCCGATGCCGCGGTGCCGCGGTGGGGCAAGCCAGAGGAGATGGCGGACCTGCTGGCCTACTGCGTGAGTGAGCGGGCCGGTTACCTCACCGGCACGGACATCCTCAACGACGGCGGAGTCGTCGCCTCGATGCGGGAACGCGCGCGCTTGGCCGCTGCCGGCAGTTAGTCGGCCGCACACCGGCCGCACGGTCGTGGGATCATCGATGACGGCATGGGGGTGCCGGGCCTGAGCGGCCCGGTCGTTCAGCGTCAGCAGTTCGGTTTCCGAACGCCGGTCGGGGGGCTTGGCGTCGAACTTGTCGGGACATTGCCGGCGGACGCGTAGTCGATAACTCGCTGTGGAGTTGGGATCGCGGGTGCGACGGGTACCCCCTTTGATGCCGCCAGTGTTCGCACAGGGAGAAGCGTTTTATTCGTAAAGTGATGCAGGTCAACAGGAAAGACGACGGTGCCGGTATGGGCCGTCGTGCCGCGTTCAAGCTCTCGCTGCTCATGACCGCAGGGTTGTCGGTGACCAGGGCGCCGGGGGCCCATGCGCAGATCGACGGGCACGGGTCCCGCTGGTCACCTGAGCGGGCGCAACGCTGGTACGCCGCGCAGGGCTGGCTGGTCGGCGCCAATTTCATTCCGTCCAACGCGGGCAATCAGCTCGAGATGTTCCAGCCGGAAACCTATGACCCGCAGCGGATCGACAATGAGCTGCGCATCGCCAGGCTGGCCGGGTTCAACACGGTGCGGGTGTTCCTGCATGACCAGCTGTGGGCCCAGGGCCGCTCGGGCTTTCAGAACCGACTGGCCCAGTTCGTTGCTCTGGCATCCAGCCACGGCATCAAGCCGCTGTTCGTGCTGTTCGATTCCTGCTGGGATCCGTTTCCCCGGTTGGGGCGCCAGCGCCGGCCACGGCCCGGGATCCACAACTCGGTATGGGTCCAGAGCCCGGGTGCGCAGAACCTCGACGATCACCGCTACCGGCGAATGTTGCGCGAGTACGTCGTCGGCGTGATCAGCCAGTTCCGCCATGATGATCGGGTGTTGGGGTGGGACCTGTGGAATGAACCGGACAACCCCGCGGCCAACTACCGCGAGGTGGAACGGCAGGACAAGGTCGGCCTGATCGAGAAGCTGTTGCCGGAGGTTTTCGGCTGGGCCCGTTCGGTCGACCCCGTGCAGCCGTTGACCAGCGGTGTCTGGGACGGGGCCTGGGCCGACCCGCTGCAGCGCAGCGCGATGGCGACGATCCAACTCGACCTCTCGGATGTGCTGACCTTTCACAGCTACGACGACCCGGCCGGATTCGAGGCGCGGATCGGTGAGCTGGCACCGATGGGACGTCCGATCCTGTGCACCGAATATCTGGCCCGAGGTGAGGGCAGCACGGTCGAGGGTGTGTTGCCGATCGCCAAACGGCACAACGTCGGTGCCTACAGCTGGGGCCTGGTGGCGGGTAAGACGCAGACCTATCTGCCGTGGGATTCCTGGGATCATCCGTACAAGACGCCCCCACCGGTGTGGTTCCATGACTTGTTCCATGCGGATGGACGGCCCTATCGGGACGGTGAGATCCGCACGATCCGGAAACTGACCGGGCGGCCGTATCCCTGACGACGGGACTGTCCATGACGGGTGAGAAACGCCGTGCGACGGCGCTGTGGTTGCTGGCCGCAATCCTGCTGTTCACGACCGGGTGTGGTCCGGGACAGAGCAGGCCGGGCACGCAGGTCTCACCGGATACCGCAGCGCAATTCGGCGACGTGGTTGTCCCACCGGGTGTCGAGGTGCTGGCGGTCGACTCGGATTCGGGTATCGACACCCGGTACCGATTGGCGTTGCGGACCACGGATGCCCACTTGCCGGCATTGGTGTCGCAGTTCACCGCACAACCGCAGCCCTCGCAGATTCCGCGCACCACGCCGGTGATCGCCGGGCCGGAGTTGTCCACCGCGCCGAATCCCCTGTACGCCCAGGACCGGGTCACGACCAAGGCGGGCCGCAAGGTCCACCGCGAGATCATCGTCGACGAGCGGTCACCGGATGAGGTGTACGTGCACCTGGCGATGTACACCACCTGAGCCTGAGGTCAGCGGCCACCCATCCGGCTGACGTCGGTGATCGCGGCGACGAACTGCTCGGGCGCCTCCTGGGGCACGTTGTGTCCGATGCCGTTGAGGATGCGGTGTTCGTAGGGCCCGGTGTAGAGCGCGCGGTAGCCGGCGCCGTCCTTGGCCGCGCCGTCGAAGTCGGACCCGATCGTGATGGTCGGCACGGTGACGGGCGGCTTGGCGGCCAGCCGTGCCTCGTCGGCGTCGAAGCGGGCTTCACCGGGGGCCAGGCTGAGCCGCCACCGGTAGTTGTGCACGACGATGGCGACGTGATCGGGGTTGTCGAACGCCGCGGCGGACAGGGCATAGGCGGCGTCGTCGAAGTGCCACAGCGGTGAGGCCTTCGTCCAGATCAACCGGTTGAACTCCTTGGTGTTCTCGCGGTAGCCGAGTTCACCGCGCGGGGTGGCGAAGTAGTACTGGTACCACCAACCCAACTCGGCTTCCGGCGCCAGCGGCTTCAAGTTGGCGGCCAGGTTGACGGTGATGTAGCCGCTGACCGCGACCAGTCCCGCGCAGCGCTGCGGCCACAGGGCGGCGACGTTGTTGGCAGTGCGTCCGCCCCAGTCGTATCCACCGAGCACCGCCTCGGGGATGTTCAGGGCGTCCATCAGCGCGATGACGTCGTGCGCCAGTGCGGCCTGCTGCCCGTTGCGCACGGTATCGGCGGAGCGGAACCGGGTGGACCCGAAGCCGCGCAGGTGGGGCACGATGACGCGGAAGCCCTGATCGGCGAGCAGAGCCGAGGCGTCGGCATAGCTGTGGATGTCGTAGGGCCAGCCGTGCAGCAGGATCACCGGCTGTCCGTCCGCCGGACCGGCCTCGGTGTAGCCGACGTTGAGTTCGCCGGCGTCGATCTGCTTGACCGGGTTCATGGTGTGCGACGGCTTCGATGGGGCCCCAGTCGGCGGCCCCGGCGACGGCGCGGGTGAGGTGCCGCAGGCGGCGAGCGTGGCCGCCCCGGCGGCGGCCGCCGTGAGGAAGCCGAAGTTCCTTCTGCTCAAACCATTCACCGTTGCTGCTCCTTCTCGCGGGGTCTCGGTGTCCATCTCACCCGTCCGGACACATCAAGTCCAACGATTGAATGTGATGAGGCCCATCGACAGGATAGATAGGCTGACGCCGTGGAGTTACGACAGATCGAACACTTCATCGCCGTGGCCGGCGAGATGAGTTTCACCCGCGCCGCCGAGCGGGCGCATGTCGTGCAGTCGGCGTTGTCGACCTCGATTGCGAAGCTGGAACGTGAACTCGGCGTGGAGCTGTTCGACCGGTCGCGGCAACGGATCAGCCTGACCGCCGCGGGGGAGGCCTTCCGGTCGCATGCCTACGAGGTGCTGCACGCGGCCCGTGCGGCGGCCGAATCTGCCGGTCAGTTCCGCGGGTCTCTCATGGGAACAGTCGAATTCGGCTCGTTGATCTCGTATGGGCCGGTCGATGTCGGCGGTGCCCTCGGCGACTTCCACCGTGCCCACCCGTTCGTCAGGCTGCGGTTGAGGCTGAGCCAATCGGGTGCCTCGGCCTATCTGGCAGCACTCCTGGAGGGCTCGCTGGATCTGGCCCTGGTCTCGCTGCCCAACCGGTTCCCGGCGCAGCTGGACATGAAGCTGCTGTTCGAGGAGCCGATGGTGTTCGTCTGCCGCGACGACCACGCCCTGGCGCGTCGTCGCCGTCTGGAGCTGGGGGACCTGGCCGGCGAGGAGCTCGTCGGCTTCCCACCGGAGTTCGGGCTGCGACGCCTGATGGACGAGGCGTTTCACCGTGCCGGTGTGCAACCGCAGACGCAGTACGAGGTTCCGGCCGGGTTCGCCGCGATCGCCGAACTGGTCGGCAACGGACTGGGCACCGCCTTCATGCCGGCGTCCGAGGCGCGCCGCTACGGCGATCTGGGGACCGTTGTGCTGCGCGACCCGCCGGTATGGCAGGTCTATCTCGCCGCGCCGCCGGTCGAGCGGATGACACCGGCCGCGGCGCGGCTGGCCGAAACCCTGCTCGACGCCGCGGCTTCCGTGTCCGGCTAACGGGCCAGCGGGCTGTAGAACACCAGGCCGTTGCCCTTGTTGTCGTAGACCACGGCCCGGCGCTCGTGGGCATCGTCGTACGGGTGCTTGATGATTCCGCCGCCGCTCTCCTCGATGGCCTTGGCCGCACCGTCCACATCGGCGGTCTTGATCCCGACGACGACCTGCCCGGGGATCGGGTGATCCGCCGAAGTGGCCAGAGCGAGAGTCAGCGATCCACCGTCGAGCGCGGCGAAGTGGGCGCCATCGCGGAACTTCAGCGGCATTCCCAGCGTCTCGGTGTAGAAGCGGATCGACTCATCCAGGTCGTCGGTCGAGAGAATGATCATCCGCACGTCGTGGTCGCTCATCAGTGCCCTCCTATGGCTGAACGGTTTCAGGTTAGGGGCTGCACGGGTGCGGACATAGAGTCCTTGGTCCATCCGGGTCCCTTGACCACTACCAGTTCTACGGAACCTTCGGTTTGATCTCCTCTATCACCCACTGGGCATAGTCGAGATATTCGGCGACACCGCTGACGGCGGGCAGCGGCACGGCGCTGACCGTGACTCCCTGTTCCCCGAGCCAACACAACCGGTCGACGATTTCCTGCGCGCTCATCCCGGACCGGGCATCGGGGTCCTCGCGTACGGCATGCCCCTCGCCGACGCGCCTGGTCGCCATCCCGTGTACGACGTCGAAGTCCCGTCCGTCGTAATCCGGTTGGGACTTGATGAACTCGATCCGCTCGGCCAGTTGTTCCGGAGGGGTGAGAAACGACCACCATCCGGTGGCATGCTTCGCGGCGCGCCGTAGCGCCCCGTCGGCGTCCCCCCCGATCCACACCGGAAGGTGCGGTTTCTGAATCGGTTTGGGCTCGAAAGCGATGTCGTCGAAGGCCACGTATCGGCCTTCGAACCGTGGGGTTTCGCTGGTCCAGAGTTCGATGATGGCAGCCAGGTACTCGTCGGCAATCCGTCCCCGTTCGTGAAAAGGAACGCCGAGTAGTTCGAATTCCCGCTGCAGCCAACCGACTCCGAAAGTGACCATCATCCGCCCACTGCTCATCCAGTCGGCGGTTGCCAGTGACTTGGCGAGGACGAGCGGATGCTGGAGTGGCAGCACCGTGATGCAGGAGTTGAGCCGTATCCGTGAGGTGGCACCCGCGAGGTAGGCCTGCGCGGCGGTGGACTGCAGATAGTGCGGTCCGGACAACTCGACGTGTTCGCGCGGGATGGCGAAATGTTCGGGCACGGCGATCATGTCGTAGCCCAGCTCGTCGGCCCGCTTCGCCATGCGGGTCTGATCGGCGCCGGTGACTTCGGCCTCCCATGGCTGCATCGTCGCCTTGAGTCGCAGTGTGTGCGGCAGGTTGAAGATGAATTTCACCTGGTCTCCGTTCCGTCTTGCCGGGGCCGACGTGCAGGACTCTACATATATAGAGACTTTGTGGGGTAGGTTGTTCCAGATCAGGCCAACCACGGGAGACCTCGCCAAACGATGACGCTGCAATTCGATCTGTCGAACCGCCGGGTGTTGATCACCGGTGCCGGACAGGGTGTCGGCCGGGGACTTGCCGATGCTTTCGCCGCGGCCGGTGCCACTGTGCTGGTCAATGACCTCCGAGGCGAGCGGGCCGAGGCTGTGGCCACAGAGCTGCGGGACGCGGGCGGCGATGCGCTGGCGGTGCCGTTCGACGTCACCGACTACGAAGCGGTCACGCAGGCGATCACGAAGGCCGGGCCCGCCGACATCCTGGTCAACAACGCGGGCAACGCCGGGGCCGACGGATTCGCCGCCCGGATGCCTTTCGCGGACACCACCCCTGCGGATTGGGACCCGTTCCTGCAGGTGAATCTGTATGGGGTACTGCACTGCACGCGGGCAGCGTTGCCGACGATGGTGGAGCGGCAATGGGGCCGGGTCGTGACGATCGTGTCGGATGCCGGACGGACCGGAGATGCCAGCGGTGCGGTGTACGCGGCGGCCAAGGCCGGAGCCGCGGGACTGACGCGGTCGATCGCCTTGGAGAACGGCCGCTACGGCATCACCGCCAACAACATCGCGTTGGGCACCATGCGCACACCGCTGACCGAACCGCTGTGGGCTGAGATGGGCGACTCCCCGCAGGCCAAGGCGATCCTGTCGCGCTACCCGATCCGCAGGCCCGGCCTGCCCGAGGACGTCGCCTACCTCGCGGTGCTGCTGGCCAGCGACCACGGCTCCTGGATCACCGGCCAGACGCTACCGGTCAACGGCGGCTACTCCTTCGCGATGTGAGGCGGCCGGTGCCGCCGCGACGATCGCGGTGATGATGCCGTGCAATTCCTCGTCGGAGTTGATCGTGCGGTCGCCGCGAGCCAGGGCCAGCATCAGTCCGCTGATGAAAGTCAGCAGTACATAGGACTTTTCATCGATCAGGCCCGGGTCGGTATCGGACGGGCAGAGTGCGACCACCACGTTTCGGTGCAGCTCGAAGAACCGCTGCTGGTTGTGGCTGAACGCCTCGGCCAGGCCGGCGTCCCGGCTGGACGGCATCACCAGCTCGTAGCGGGCCTTGCTCCGCACCAGGCGCGCACCGGTTCCGGAGCGGATGACCAGGCGGGCCAGCCCGACCGCTGGTGACGGGCCGTCGCCGCCGTTGTCCGATCGGGTGGCCGCGGTGAGATCGGCCAGGTCGAGATCGGCGATGCGGTTGGCGGCCGCACGGATCAACGCCGAACTGGTGCGGAAGTAGAACGACGTGGTCCCGTCGGCAACCCCGGCCTTGCGGTCGACCTTCAGGTGGGTGACACCCTTGATGCCCTCACGGGCGAGCAGAGCGATTGCCGCATCGCACAATTCGCGTCGACGTTGCTCGGGGTTCTGTTTACCTCCCATGCTGGACCTAACGGCGGGCCGGCTCGGGCACGTGTTCCGGACGGACCCCGGTGCCCACCAGGTAGGCGGGGATCGCGGTGAGCTGGGGGAACCGGCGCACGATGCTCACCAGTGCCCCGGGTGGGGTGACCTCGGCGCCCGCCATCACCGGCGCCATCACCTGACGATGCAGGATCCGTTGAAAGCCCTGGGTAACGGCGGTCGGCAGGGTGCGCTGGCGCTGCACGGCGGCCAGGTCGGACTCGGTCACCCGGTGCTCGCGCAGCGGCTGGTACAGCAGGCGGGCGGCCGCGGCGGCGTCCTGGATCGCGACGTTGATACCGACCCCACCCACGGGCGACATGGCATGTGCGGCATCGCCGATGCACAGCACACCGTCGCGATGCCACCGCGGCAGGCGGTTGAGCTGGACGTCGAGATGTTTGACGTCGTCCCACGAGGTGAGTGTGTCCACGTCGGCCTCGGGGATCAGCCCGGCCAGCTCCGCGCGGAACGCGTCCAGCCCACGGGCCCGCAGCCCGGCGTCGCTGCCCTTCGGGATCAGGTAGGCGACCTGGAAGTAGCCCGTGCGGGGAATCATGATCAGCGCGCGTCCGGGTGCCGTGCGCGGGATCAGCGAGTACTGGCCGTCCTCGGTGCGCGGCAACCGGAACCACCACACGTCGAAGGGCACCGGGTAGTCCCGGGTGGTCAGCCCGGCCTCCCGCCTGACCACCGACGTACGGCCGTCGCAGGCCACGGTGAGCTCGGCGCGCAGCTCACCGTCGCCGTCGGGACCGGTGTAGCGCACCCCGGTGATCCGCTCGCCCTCGCGCAGCAGCCCGGTCACCTCGGTCCGCATGAGCAGCGTGAAGTTGGGTTCACCGCGGCCCGCATCGGCCAGCAGGTCGAGGAAGTCCCACTGCGGCACCATCGCCACGTACGGGTGAGGCTGGCGCAGCCGCCGGAAGTCGACGAGCGTCACCGGCTGACCGCCGACCGGGAACTGGGCCTTCTCCACCTTGCTGTAGCCGATCTTGCTGAACTCGCCGAAGAGCCCCAGCTCATCGAGCATGCGCATGGTGCTCGGATGCACTGTGTCACCGCGGAAATCGCGCAGGAAGTCGGCGTGCTTCTCCATGACGGTGACCGCCACCCCGCACCGCGCCAGGATCAGGCCGAGCATCATCCCGGCGGGACCGCCGCCGACGATCGCACATGTGGTGTCAGACATGGGCCAGACCGTTCAGCGCGTCGGGCAGGGGTTCGGTGTGCAGCACACCGAGGCGTTGCGTCGCGCGGGTGAGCGCGACGTACAACTCGGCGGCACCGCGGTCACCATCGGCCAGGATGTGTGCGGGTTCCACGACGAGTACCGCGTCGAACTCAAGGCCCTTGGTTTCCGAAGGGGCCACCGCGCCGGGCACCCCGGGCGGGCCGATCACCACAAAGGTGCCCTCGCGGGTGGCTTCATCTCGTGTGAATTCCTCGACAGCGGAAGGGATTTCGTCGGCAGTCAGCTGCTTCGACCACGGCTGCACGCCACACGCCCGCACCGACTCCGGAGGCTGAACCCCGGGTGCGAACTCGGCCAGCAGTGCTCCGGCCACCGTCATGATCTCGGCCGGGGTGCGGTAGTTCACCGACAGCGTCCGGTAGATCCACCGGCCCGGCACATACGGCTCGAGCATCCTGTCCCAGGACCGGGCGCCGGCGGCGGAGCGGCGCTGGGCCAGATCGCCGACGACCGTGAAGGACCGGCGTGGGCAACGGCGCATCAGGATCCGCCAGTCCATCTCGGACAGTTCCTGGGCTTCGTCGACCACAACATGACCGTAGGTCCAATCCCGGTCGGCCGCAGCACGTTCAGCGAGTTCCCGGGTATCGCGCTCGAGGAACCGGTCGGCCAGGTCCTCGGCGTCGATGAGGTCGCTGGCCAGCAGGTGATCCTCGTCGTCCATCAGATCCTCGCGGGCGATCATCAGGTCGAGCACCCCTGCGGCGTAGGCCGCTTCCTCCCGTCGTTCGCGTTCCGCGGCTTCGTCGGCCGCCTTGTCCCGGCCCAGCAGGTCGACCAACTCGTCGAGCAACGGCACGTCCGAGATGGTCCAGGCGCTGCCGTCGGCACGGAGCAGCCGGGGATCGGCGCCGGCCGCGGACAGCCGATCGGGTGACGAGTACAGCGGGGTCAGCAGGGATTCCGGGGTCAGGATCGGCCACAGCCGATCGAGTGCCTCGGCGAACGCGGCGTTCTCGTCGAGTTCGCTGACCACACTCGCCCGGAGCTCCTCCCATGCTGCCTTGTCCGCGCGGCTGAGCCATCCCTTGCCGATGCGGGCCACGGCGCGTTCGGTGAGGACGTAGGTGACGATGTCGCGGAACGTCGCGCGGGCCTCGTTGTGCGGCAGCCCGGTCTCGCGGGCCTCCTCGATGGCCCACTGCGCGATTTCGGCGTCGATGCGCACCGTGACGTCGGGCAGTTCGATGAAGATCGGCTCGGCGGGCACCTCCTGGCGGTCGGCCACCGCGGCGGCCAACACGTCGAGGATCTGCAGCGAGCCCTTGATCGCGGCCACCTCGGGCGCGTCTTCGGCGGTGACGTGCAGGCCGGGGACCAGGTCGCCGGGTGTCATGAACACCGCATCGGACTCACCCAGCGAGGGCAGCACCCGGCCGATGTGGTCCAGGAACGCCTCATTGGGCCCGACGACCAGAACGCCGTGGCGTTCGATCCGCTCGCGATGGGTGTAGAGCAGGTAGGCCACGCGGTGCAGTGCCACCACGGTCTTGCCGGTGCCCGGGCCGCCCTCCACCACGAGCACTCCGGTGTGTTCGTTGCGGATGACCTCGTCCTGTTCGGCCTGGATCGTCGCGACGATGTCGCGCATGCCCTCGCCGCGCGGGGCGTTCACCGCAGCCAGCAGTGCGGCATCACCTTCATCACCCTCGGTGGGCCGGCCCAGCACCTCGTCGGTGAAATCGAGCACGCGACGCCCAAGCGTGCGGAACTGGCGGCGCCGGCGCATGTTCTCGGGGTTGGCCCCGGTCGCGGTGTAGAACGGCCGGGCCAGCGGTGCCCGCCAGTCCAGCAGCAACGGTTCGTAGTCGTCCTCACGGTCGAAGAGACCCAGGCGGCCGACGTAGAGATGTTCTCCGGCAAGGGTTTCCAGCCGCCCGAAGCACAGGCCGTTGTCGGCCACGTCGAGCCGGTTGGCTTCCTTGGCCAGCGCCCGTACCTCGGCGTCGCGTTCCACCGCGGAACCGCCGTGCTCGCGCAGCGCGGTGCGGTACCGGTCACGTACCCGGATGCGCTCGGCGTCCAAGCGGGAGTAGAGCCCGTCGACATAGGTCTGTTCGGTCTGTACTTCGATGTCGTGCTCGTCAGTTGGCACGTTCCCCACAGTTACCTCGCTTATCCGTGGTTTGGTTCGGCCAGCGATTGTGCGCCATCACCGGGGCCTTGCCGCAAGGCCCGGGGTCCGCGATAAAATGGGGTTCAGCAACCGCTCACCCCATCCGGCCCACGTCCACGATACGCAGCACCGCGGCACCCTCCTCATCGCTGGCAGCCAGGTCGACTTCCACGTCGAAGCCCCAATCGTGATCTCCGGCAGGATCTTCGAGGATCTGTCGAATTCGCCACACCTGCGCCTGCCGGTCGAAGATCAGCAACGCCGGGCCACGGGCGTCGGCTCCGGTACCCACCTCCGCGTGCTCGTCGAAGTACGCCTCGCCCGCGTCGGCCCAGCGCTCGGCCGTCCAGCCGGACGCGGCGTCAAGCGCCCCGAGCTCGTCCCAGCGGGACCGGGCGAACAACTCGACCCGGCGGAACAACGCGTTGCGGACCATCGCGGTGAAAGCCCGCTCGTTGCCGGTCAGCGGGCGTGGCCGGGCCGGCACCGCGCGGATTTCTTGCACGGGAACGCCCGCCTCTTGGTCCGGGCTCGTCAGCTGCTCCCACTCGTCGAGCAGGCTGGAATCGACCTGGCGCACCAGCTCGCCGAGCCATTCGACGATGTCGGCGAGCTGCTCGGTGCGGGCGGCCGTCGGCACGCCCGAGCGCAGCGCCTTGAACGCGTCGGACAGGTAGCGCAGCACGGCGCCTTCGGAGCGGGTCAGCCCGTAGACGCTGATGTACTCGCGGAAGGTCAGGGCCCGCTCCCACATCTCGCGAACCACCGACTTGGGGGACAGGTGTCCGTCGGCGGCCCACGGGTTGGTCTGCCGGTACACCTCGTAGGTGTGTTCCAGCAGTTCTTGCAGCGGCTTGGGATAGGTGACCTCGTCGAGCAGCTCGATGCGTTCGTCGTACTCGATCCCGTCGGCCTTCATCTGCGCCACCGCCTCACCCCTGGCCTTGTTCAGCTGGGCGGCCAGGATCTGGCGAGGGTCTTCCAGGGTGGCCTCGATCACCGAAACCACGTCCAGCGCATAGGTTTCCGAGTCGGGATCCAGGACGTCGACCGCCGCCAGCGCGAAGGTCGACAGCGGCTGGTTGAGCGCGAAGTCGTCCGGTAGGTCGACGGTCAGCCGGTACCGGCGGCCGTCAGGTTCGGGTGTGTCGAGGCGCTCGATGACTCCGGCCTGCAGCAACGAGCGGGCGATCCCGACCGCCTCCCGGATGTGCTTGAGCTGACGCTTGCGGGGTTCGTGATTGTCGGTGAGGAGCCGTCGCATCGCCGCGAACGGGTCGCCCGGGCGGTCGACCACGTCGAGGATCATCGCCGTGGAGACCCGCATGTTGCTGGTCAACGGTTCGGGCGCGGCGTCGATCAGCCGGTTCATGGTGGCCTCGCCCCACGGCACCATGCCCTCAGGTGCCTTGCGCCGCACCAACTTCCGGCGCTTCTTGGGGTCGTCGGCCACCTTGGCGAACTGCTTGAGGTTCTCCACCTCGTGGTCGGGTGCCTGCACCACCACGGTGCCTGCGGTGTCGTATCCCGCGCGCCCGGCCCGCCCGGCGATCTGGTGGAACTCACGGGCGTTGAGCAACCGCATGCGGGTGCCGTCGTACTTGGACAGGGCGGAGAACACCACGGTGCGGATCGGGACGTTGATGCCGACCCCGAGGGTGTCGGTGCCGCAGATCACCTTGAGCAGTCCGGCCTGGGCCAGTTGTTCCACCAGCCGCCGGTACTTGGGCAGCATGCCGGCGTGGTGGACGCCGATGCCGTGCCGCACCAGTCGCGACAGGGTGGTGCCGAAGGTCGTCGAGAAACGGAAGCCGCCGATCATCTCGGCGATGGCGGCCTTCTCCTCCTTGGTGCAGACGTTGACGCTCATCAACGCCTGGGCCCGCTCGAGGGCGGAGGCCTGGGTGAAGTGCACGACGTAGATCGGCGCCTGTTTGGTGTCGAGCAGATCGGCGATGGTCTCGTGCATCGGCGTGGTGGCGTACGAGAAGAACAGTGGCACCGGCCTTTC
Source organism: Mycolicibacterium nivoides (assembly GCF_003855255.1). Classification (NCBI taxonomy): domain Bacteria; kingdom Bacillati; phylum Actinomycetota; class Actinomycetes; order Mycobacteriales; family Mycobacteriaceae; genus Mycobacterium; species Mycolicibacterium nivoides. Next base: position 6,732,874 of record NZ_CP034072.1, read on the forward strand.
CGCCCCTGCGACCAGCGCGGTCGGACGTCCCGTGCGGCGGGTGAGGTCCTCACGCAGGAACGTGACGTCGCCCAGCGTCGCCGACATCAGCAGGAACTGGGCCCTGGGGAGTTCGAGCAGCGGGACCTGCCACGCCCAGCCGCGATCCGGGTCGCCGTAGAAGTGGAACTCGTCCATCACCACCAGGCCGATGTCCGCTTCGGCCCCTTCGCGCAGCGCGAGGTTGGCCAGGATCTCGGCGGTACACGCGATGATCGGCGCGTCGGCGTTGACCGACGCGTCCCCGGTGAGCATGCCGACGTTGTCGGCCCCGAACACATCGCACAGCGCGAAGAACTTCTCACTGACCAATGCCTTGATCGGGGCGGTGTAGAAACTGACGCGGTCCGCGGCGAGCGCCGCATAGATCGCCCCGGTGGCCACCAGGGATTTGCCGGAACCGGTCGGCGTCGCGAGGATCACGTTCGCTCCGCTGACCAGTTCGATCAGCGCCTCCTCCTGCGCGGGATAGAGCGTGGTGCCGTTGGCCTCGGCCCAGCCGGCGAAGTCGGTGAACAGGGTGTCGGCATCGTTGCCCTTGGCATGCAGCGCCGACAGGTCGCTCGGGTCATCGAGGAGGGGAGTGGTCATGTTGATGACCAGCGTGCCAGTTCGCCCGTGCCGCCGTTCGCCCCGGTCGGCACCCCATACGGTGCGCCGACCGGGACTGCTTGAGCGCCGTTATCCGAACTGGCCGGGCTGGTAGTCGCCGGCGGGCTGCTGAATGATCACGTTCAAGCGGTTGACGGTGTTCATGAAGGCGATCAGGCAGACGAGCGCGGCCAGTTGATCCTCGTCGTAGTACTTGACCGCATTCGCCCACACCTCGTCACTGACCCCGCCCGCCGCGTCGGCGATCCGGGTGCCCTGCTCGGTCAGTTCCAGGGCCGCGCGTTCGGCCTCGGTGAACACCGTTGCCTCCCGCCACACCGCGACCAGATTGAGGCGCTGCTGGGTCTCCCCGGCGAGAGCGGCGTCCTTGGTGTGCATGTCGGTGCAGAAGCCGCAGCCGTTGATCTGGCTGGCGCGCAGTGCCACCAGTTGGTGCGTGGTGTCTGGAAGCGCCGAGTCGGTGATCACCTTGCCCGCCGAGGTGACGTACTTCAGCATCTTCACGGCGGTCGGGTTCTCGAACAGGTTCAAACGAGCATCCATGGTGCACTCCTGGTTGATGGTGACTACACCCTCAAGACACCGCGACTCGACGGAATGTGACATGCGGCGATAATCAGCGGGTGCAGATGCCGACCACCCTTGAGTCCGTCTTGTTGGTGGTGGTCGTCGTGCTGTTCGCGGCGTTCGTCACGTTCCTGGTGCTGTTCATCGTGAGCCGGCGGCAGCTCGCGAACGCCAGGCGTGAGATCGAGCGCATGAAGCTCGAGGACGATGACCGCAGGCGGAAGCGTCGTCGGGGTGTGGCGCCGTTGGCCATCAAGACGGTGTTTCAGACCGCGGACATGCTGATCAACAAAGGGCTGGGCGCTACGGTCCGCAACTCGATCGAGGACCTGGCCGGATGGGCCCAGGTGGAACGGCCGGATCTGGCTCGGCTGACCGCTGACGGCCGCGTCGTCATCGTCTTCTCCGACATCGAGGGCTCGACCGAGTACAACGCCGCGATGGGTGACCGGGCCTGGGTGAAGCTGCTGGAGAAGCACAACAAGCTCGTTCAGGCGCGCGTCGTCAAGCACGGCGGCCACGTGGTCAAGAGCCAGGGCGACGGATTCATGATCGCGTTCGCCGACCCGGAGAACGCGGTGCGGTTCGCCACGGACGTGCAGAGCGCGCTCGCGGAGAATCCCCAGCGGTGGCAGGCGATCCGGGTGCGGATCGGAGTGCACATGGGGACGTCGGTGCGCCGTGGTGACGACCTGTTCGGCCTCGACGTCGCGATGGCGGCCCGGGTCGCCGGTCAGGCCGACGGCGGCGAGATTCTGGTCAGCGAACCGGTCGGGGAGGCGGTCAGGCACCTCGATGACATCGTCCTGGGTGCGGCCCGCGAAGTGGAACTGAAGGGCCTTCCCGGGACCCACCGGCTCTATCCGGTGCTCACCGTCGAGCAGCGGGCGCTGGAGGCGGCTGGACGTGACGCGTGACCCATTGCGCGGCGAGCTTGATCAGGCCCGATTTCGGGTAGGTGATGTGCGCGTTCCAGTCCTGGCCGAGCGAACAGATGGGGTCGTTGGTGTTGCACAGGTCCGCGGTCCTGGCGCCGAAGTCCGGGCTCATCCGCGTCAGCGGCTGGCCGAGGCGCGCCGACGGGTTGCCGAAAACCACGACCGAGGCGACGCGCGGGACGACCGCGGCAGGAAGCGGCGCGCTGTAGCCGAGGCCGGCGACGGGGGAGGTGGCGACGACGTCGACCACCGCCGCGCCCTGTGAGTAACCGCCCATCACGATCTTGGTCTTGGGGCAGCGCGCCGCGGTGGCCTGGATGCGCTTGCTCATGTCGGTGGCCCCGGCGGCGGCCTTCATGAAGTCCCACGACGCGGGGTACTGCACCGCGTAGGTGTCGACAGTCGAGCCTTTGACCATGGGGCGCAGCGTGTCGACGAACGCCTTGCCGACATTGCCGATACCGGCGGGTTCGTCGGTGCCGCGCGCGAACACGACCTCGATGTCGGGACACTTCGGCGCGGCCGAAGACAGGGGAGCTGCGATCGGGCACACCGCGGCGGCGGCACCTGCCGCCGCAACTCCGGCCCGGCGGCCCGCGCGCCGGGCCCACCTGCCGAAAGGCATGCCTCTCCTCGAAGTGGACCTGTCCGATACCGGATGAACCGTTATCCCCAGTTATCACTTCTACCACTGTTTTAACAGCGGCGCCCAGACATGGCGGGGTCGCGCAGTGGGTACTCGATCACCGTGACCAGTCCAGTACTCGACGAACTTCTGCACATCGAACGGGCAGGGTGGGACTCGCTGTGCGAGTCGTCCGGCGCCGATTTCTACGGCGAACTGATGCTGCCCGACGCCGTCATGGTTCTCGCCAACGGCATGGTGATGGACCGCAATACCGTCGTCAGCGCGCTGGCGCAATCCCCGCCGTGGCGTGCCTATGAGATCAGCGGAGTTCGGCTGATCGCGCTCGACGACGACAACGCCGCTCTGGTCTACACGGGTACGGCCTACCGCGACGGGGATGAGCCCGCGTTCGTCGGTGCCATGTCCAGCGTCTATCACCGGGTCGACGGGGTGTGGAAGCTCACGCTGTATCAGCAGACCCGCAAGCCGGACCAGTAAGCGGGCGTGACCTCGCCGGTCGCGTCGTCTGTGTCCCGCATATGGTCGAGCGGTGACCATCGCCTATGACGAAGCCCTGCGGGAACGCATCGGTGTGCATCTGGCGGGCCACGACCGCCGCGCCGTGATCGACCCGAGCAAGCGGCACGCGGCCGTCGCGGTGGTCCTGGTCGATTCCGAACTCGGCGAGGACCGGGTGGATCCGGCTCCGGTCGACGAATGGATAGACGGTCGGCCCATGCCGGAGCCCGGACTCGACGGACGCATGGTCGATGTCTCCGGCGGGGCCGCTTTCCTGTTGTGCCGCAGGACTTCCCGGCTCTCTTCCCACGCCGCACAGTGGGCGCTACCCGGCGGCCGGCTGGATCCCGGTGAAACGGCGATCGAGGCCGCGCTGCGCGAACTGGACGAGGAGGTCGGGGTCAACCTGCCCGACTCGGCGGTGCTGGGCCTGCTCGACGACTATCCGACCCGCTCGGGATACGTCATCACGCCTGTGGTGGTCTGGGGCGGCGGCCGGCTGGATCTGCGCCCCTCGCCCGACGAGGTGGTGGCGGCATACCGGGTGGGACTGCATCAACTGCAGCGCGAGGATTCGCCGCGGTTCATCACGATTCCCGAGAGCCCGCGCCCGGTGGTGCAGATTCCGTTGGGCAACGATCTGATCCACGCACCGACCGGCGCGGTGCTGCTGCAGTTGCGGTGGCTGGCCCTGGAGGGACGCGCCGATCCGGTGGATGAACTCGAACAACCGGTTTTCGCCTGGAAGTAGGGCTCAGGCGTCGTGTCCGGGCTTGAGGTCGGCCACGTCGGTGAGGCTGACCCAGGGCCGCGTCTCGTCGGGCGCCAGGCCGTCAACCGGATTCAACAGGTAGCCGACGTGGTCACCGAGATCGAATCGGTCGAGGACGACGCCGACGAACCAGGCCGGGGCGGCATCGAGAATCGGTGTACCGGCGGGGCCGGCGTGCCAGCTGCACGCGGCGAACTTGTCGACCTCGTCACCGGTCTGCCCGCCGAACCAGCGGGCCAGCTCGAGGTCGTCACGGGCCAGCAGGTGCACACCCAGATGGGTGGCCGCTGCCGCGACGGTAAAGGTGTGGTTCTTCTTCGAAATCCCGACCAGGAACCGGGGTGGATCGATGCTGGCCTGCGTGGTGAACCCGACCAGACAACCTGCCGTCTCGTTCCCGGCCCGTGCCGTCACGACGAACATCGGGTAGTCGATGAGTTCGGTGAACCCGTCGAAGCCTTCCCAGCTCTGCGTCACCACATCATTGTGGGCCACCGCGCTAGCTGCGGGTCCGGCGCCCGCGGCGCACGGTCGCGGTGGCGGGTGCTGTCGGGTGCGGCGTCGACGGCGGGTCCAAGCGCTGAAAGGACTGCTGGATACGGTCCCGGTCACCGCCCAGGCCGACCAGCAGATTGGTGATGTGCGGGGCGAGCACCCACGAGACGCCCGCGCCGTCGGTGCCGAAGACGCCGATGATTTCGGCCAGCACGTAGCCGTGCATCATGGTCCAGATCTGCGCGGCGACGGCCACCGGATCGCCCTCGTCGATGGCGCCGATGTCCATGCAGCGCCGCACGAATACGGGGATCTGGGCGTAGACCGAGTTGATCTCGGACAGGGCTGCCGGGTTGCCGTCGACGGTGACGTCGCGGCCGATCGGCAGCGCGATGGACGGCGAGGTGATTCCGAACATCAGCCGGTAGCGCTGCGGATAGGTGAGCGCGTACTCGCGGTAGGCCAGTCCGGAGGCGAGCAGGTCGGCCACCGGATCGTCGGTGTCCGGACGCCGACGCAGGTGTTCGCCGAACCGGACGAATGACTCCCGGACGAGCGCCTCGTAGAGGCCGGGCATGCCGTCGAAGTGCGTATAGACCGCCATGGTGGAGGCGCCGATCCGCTTGGCCAGCATGCGCGCACTGAGTGCCTCCGGCCCGCTCTCCTCGAGCACCTGGAGGCTCTCCTCGATCAGGCTTTCGCGAATTCCCATGGTGGACATCGTCCTGGACATGCTGCCATAACAATGTTATACCTGCCAATAACATTGTTATGGACGGGGTGGGGAGCGGTGTTGGCGAGCATTGCGCGATGGGCGAGCAGGTACGCGGTCCTGGTGACAGCCGCATGGATGCTGCTGGCCGGCGCCGGCAACATCGCGGTACCCCAGCTCGAACACGTTGTGAAGGAACAGTCCCGGGCCTTCTTCCCGACCGACTCCGGCGCGACTCAGGCCGCACAGCGGATGGGGACCCTGTTCGGGGATTCCGACAGCAACAACATCGCCTACGTCGTCCTCGAAGCCGACCGGACACTGGGGGAATCCGACCGCGGCTACTACCGCGCGCTGGCCGACCGGCTGCGCAACGGCACCCCCGGCGTCGAATCAGTCATGGACCTGTGGGACGACCCCGCCGCTGCCGCCGTATTCGAAAGCCAGGACCACAAGGCGTCCTATCTGATGGCACGGCTCTCCGGTCAACTGGGCAGCAGCACCGCCACCGATGCCGTGGCCGCACTGCGCGCAGCGGTGGACGCCTCCGGCGCACCGGAGGGACTGCGCACGCATGTCACCGGACCGGGGCCCAGCCTGGTCGATGAATTCGATGCTCTGGATGCACAATTGGCGCGAATCACGGTGCTCACGGTCGCGATGATCGCCGCACTTCTGCTCTTCGTGTACCGATCGCTGATCGCGGCCGCCGTCCCGCTGGCCTCGGTGGGGCTGTCCCTGGCGGTCGCGCGTCCGTTGGTCGCGCTGCTCGGCGAGCACGGCGTGATCGAGGTGTCGGTGTTCTCGGTCGCATTGATGTCGGCGATGGTGCTGGGCGCCGGGACCGACTACGGCATCTTCCTGCTCGGCCGCTACCACGAGAACCGGCGGGCGGGCATGGCGCCGCCGGATGCCTTGGCCGACGCCTACCGCCGGGTTGCGCCGGTGATCGCCGGGTCGTCCGCGACCATCGCCACCGCGCTGTTCTGCCTGACCTTCGCCAAGGTGAATTTCCTGCGCAGTGCCGGAATACCCAGTGGGATAGGTGTTCTCGCGGCGATGCTGGGTGCACTGACATTGACGCCGGCTCTGATCGGCTTGTTCAGCAGGCGCGGTTGGGTCGAGCCGCGGGCGGCACGGATCAGCCGCCGGTGGCGCAAGATCGGCACGGCGGTTGCCCGCTGGCCGGGGCCGATCCTGGTGGTGGCCGCGGGCGCACTGATCGTCTGCACGGTGCCGCTGCTCGGCGCCAAGATCAGCTTCGCGGAGTTGTCCGCACAGCCGGCGAGCACCGACTCCAGCCGCGGATACCAGGCCGTCCACGGCCGGTTCCCGGACAACCGGCTGTTGCCGGAGATCGTCTCGATCCAGGCGGACCGGGACCTGCGGACGCCGGCCGGCCTGATCACAATCGAACGCGTCACCAGGAAGGTCCTTGAGGTGCGCGGGGTGCGCACCGTGCAATCGGCCAGCCGCCCCGCCGGAACCCCGGTGCGCCAGGGCACGCTGACCTACCAGGCCGGCCAGATCGGTGAACAACTCGACGGCACAGCGCAATCCGCGCTCAACGGGATGAACTCCGTGGACACCGTCACGGCAACCATCGGTCAACTCGATGCCGCTCTCGACGGTATGCAACGCGGGTTGACCGGTGCCGTCGACGGCCTGAACCGGGTCGGGGCCGGCTCGCAGGACATCGGTGCGGGCATGACCGGGTTGCAGGGCAACCTGCAGTCGGTGTCCGGCTATGCCGATCCGTTGCGCCAATTCGTCAACAGCAACCCCGACTGTGCGGCCAACCCGATCTGCGCGGCAGTACAGAAAATCGTCACACCCCTCGATGACGCGGTCAGCGCGACGGGCACCCTCGCCGGCGGGGCGGGCGCGCTCGAGGAGGGCGCGGCCAGCGCCACCAGCTCACTCGGCGGGGCGGCCAAGGGTGTGGCGACGATGCGCACGGCGCTGACCCAGCTACGCGGTCTCACCTCCACCTTGCGCTCCAGCCTGGGCAGTGTCGGGCCGCAGATGCAGCAGATGACCGGTTACCTGTCGCAGCTGAGCACCGATTTCGACGGCAGCTCCGAAGGGGGGTTCTACCTGCCTCCACGGACTTTCGACGATCCGGAGTACCGCCGGGTGATGGACATGATGTTCTCGCCCGACGGCCACGCCACCCGGCTTCTGGTCTACGGCGACGGCGAATCCTGGGGGCGTGACGGTGCGGACCGGTCTGCCGAGATCCGCGTTGCCGCCGCCGAGGCACTCAAGGACACCCCGCTGGCGGTCAGCGGCGTCATCGACCTCACGGGAGTCGGAACGGCGACCGCGGAACTCATCGAGTATGTGCAACACGACTTCGCCCTGCTCGTGATCGTCACGCTCATCTTGATTTTCGTGATCGTGGCCGGCATGCTGCGCAGCCCGGTCGCCGGGATCGTGGTGCTGGCCACCGTCACGATCTCCTACGCATCGGCGCTCGGGGCCAGCGCCGCCATCTGGCAGTTTCTGGTCGGCCAACCGCTGCACTGGGCGGTGCCCGCACTGGCGTTCATCGCCCTGGTCGCCGTCGGCGCGGATTACAACCTGCTGCTGGCGATGCGATTGCGCGACGAGGCCCGGGCCGGAGTGCGCACCGCGACTATCCGGGCATTCGCCGGAACCGGCAGCGTCGTCACCGTCGCGGGGATCGTGTTCGGACTGACCATGTTCGCGATGCTCGGTGCCAGTGTGGTGACGATCGCCCAGGTGGGTTCCACGATCGGCATCGGATTGCTGATCGACACCATGGTGGTGCGGACCTTCGTGGTGCCGCCCATCGCGGTGCTGCTCGGCCGCTGGTTCTGGTGGCCGCGTCGGGTGCCGGCGACGCCGGGCCCAGACAGCGGGGCATGAGATCGGCGAAGTCTGGGTACATCGTCTGGGTCTGGGGAAGGGGGACGACCGACCGGAGAGGATCCATGACGGCACCGCGATTGCAGGTTGACCAGCGCGACGCCGCCGAAGCCCAGCGCATCGCGGCCGCGGTGAGCTCGGCATTCGCCACCCGGGTGGTCGGCCAGGACCATCTGCGCGAATCGATGTTGGTCGCGCTCCTCGCCGGCGGGCACCTGCTCCTCGAGAGCGTCCCCGGGCTGGCCAAGACCACGGCGGCACGGGTGGTCGCCGAGTCCATCGACGGCAGCTTCCGGCGTATCCAATGCACGCCCGACCTGCTGCCCAGCGACATCATCGGCACCCAGATCTACGAGGCGGCCCGCAACACGTTCGCCACCCAGCTGGGCCCCGTGCATGCCAATATCGTGCTGCTCGACGAGATCAACCGCTCCAGCGCCAAGACCCAGAGCGCGATGCTGGAGGCGATGGAGGAACGGCAGACCACGATCGCCGGCGTCGAATATCCCATCCCCGAACCGTTTCTCGTCATCGCCACCCAGAACCCCGTCGATCAGGAAGGCACCTATCCGCTGTCGGAGGCCCAGACCGACCGGTTCATGCTCAAGGAGATCGTGGGTTATCCGTCGATCGAGGACGAGGTCGAGATCGCCGCCCGGATGGACGCCGGCCTCTATGACCGGGGCCACCGTGCCGCCCCGGTCGTCACCATCGACGACGTGCATCGCGCCCAGGACATCGTGCGCGCGGTGTATCTGGACCGCGCACTGGTCGAGTACGCCAGCCGGCTCGTCGCCGTCACCCGCGAACCCGGGCACCACCTGCCGGCCAATCTGGCCCGGGTGATCGAGTACGGGGCCAGCCCGCGGGCCACCCTCGCGTTCTGCCGGACGGCGCGCGCCCTGGCGGTGCTGCGTGGCCGCGACCATGTGGTGCCCGACGACATCGCCCGGCTCGCCCATCGCGTGCTGCGACACCGGTTGATCCTCGGCTTCGAAGCTGCCACCGCCCGAATCACCCCCGACGTCGTCGTCGATGCGGTGCTGCGCGCGGTGCAGGTCCCGTGAGGCCGGGATGGGTAGATACCTGGACTCCGCCAAGGCGTATGCCGGCCGCGACGTCGGCGGGCTACTCGAAGGTGGCCGCTACGCCCTGGTGCACACCCGCAGCCTGGAATTCGACGAACTGCGCCCCTACGTCCCCGGAGACGACGTCGGCGACATCGACTGGAAGGCCACCGCGCGCTCCGGGCACACCCTGGCCAAGCGGTTCGTCTCCGAAAAACACCACAAGGTCCTGGTAGTCGCCGACGCCGGACGCAACAGCTGCGCGCTCGCACCGTCGGGCGAGTTCAAAAGAACTGTGGCACTGCACACCATCGGCGCGATCGGCTTGATGACGCTGCCCCGGTCCGACGAGATCGCCATGGTGCTCGGCGATCGCCGCGGCAATGTCGACGTCCGGCTGCGCCGCGGCGAGACCCACATCGAAAGCATGCTGCACCGGTACGACCACCACACCACCGACCGCCCCGGCCCGAGTGACATCCGGGTTCAGCTCGAGTGGGTCGCCCGGCACTACCGGCACCGGCTGCTGATCTTCGTGGTCTCCGACGAACCGGAGGTCAGCGACGAGTTGGCCGAGGTGCTCGGCTCCCTGACGGCCCGCCACGACGTGTTGTGGGCCCTGCTCAGCGATATGCCCGCGGTGAGCGCGCGCCGGAACAGCGGTCGCAGCTACGAGGTCGCCGACGGCCGGCAGATCCTGACCGGGCTGGACCCTGACGTCGTCGAGGCCTACCGGCGCGCGGAAGCGGAACGGCGCGAACAACTTTCCGAATTCCTGACCCTGCAGCGGATACCGCACGCGCGGGTCACCGGGAGCGTTCGGATCAGGGCGGCATTGACCGCGATGACCGGGGTGTACGCCCGTGCCGGATGATCTGCTGCACCACGTGATCGGCCCGACGCCCTACTCGCCGCTGTGGCTGTGGACCGCGATCGGCCTGATCGCGGTCCTGTGTGCCTGGTATGCGGCCGTGTTCGTGCTGACCTCCCGGCGACGTCCGGTGCGGGAGCTGCCCGTCCTCGGCGCCGCACGGGCCGAACTGTTGCGGCGGCGGTCTGCCCGTGCCGTCCGCGCCATCGGAAACCGTTATCGGGCCGGCGATCTCACGGCGGCGGGGGCAGGTGCGGCACTGAGCGGCGAACTTCGCACCTTCCTGCACGCCGCGACCGGGGTGCAGGCCCAGTACATGCAGGTCGATGCCATCGCGGACAGTGCGGCCGCGCGGGCCGCACCGATCCTGGCCGAGCTCACCGATATTCAGTTCAATCACCGCTCGGCACTCGACGCCGCCACGGCCAGCGCCACCGCGGAGGAGTTGATCCGCGGATGGACCTGATCTGGTGGGCGGTGGCGATCGCCGGCTGCCTCGCACTCGCCGGGTGCGTGGCGTCGGCCCTGCTCCTGAAGCCGTCGGCCGCCCCGGACGAATTCACGCCGCTGGCCAATACCGGCAGGCTCACCCGGCTGCCCGAGTATGCCAGGGCCGCGCGACGACGGACCATGGCGGCCGTGGTCGCCATGGTCACACTGACGGTCGCGTTCGTGGCGTCGGCTCTGGTCGCGGCACGCCCCACCGGCCTTCCGTCGTGGAATCGCGCCACCCACGTCGCGACCCCGGAGGACATCATGGTGTGCGTCGGCGGCCCGCTGACCGATCCCGCGGTCAGCGCCACACTGCAGTACTTCGCAGATCGGGTCGGCTCGTTCGGCACCGAACGGGTCGGGCTGACCTCGGCCAACCGCCGGGTCATCCCGCTCACCCGTGACTACCAGTACACCGCAGCGCAATTCGCCGCATTCGGTCGGCAGGAAGGTGCCCGGCCGTTCGTCGCGCCGGTGTCCTACGTCGATTACGCAGCCAGCGTCGAAGACGTGCTGGCCCTGTGTCTGACCGGATTCCCGTCGTTCTTGGAGCGGTCCGCACAACGACGGTCGGTGATCTACGTCGGACCTGAATCCCTGCCCCGCCCCGGTGAAGTCACACCGTTGTTCGGTCCGGACCGGCTGCGCGACCTGGCGATGACGGCAGGTGTCCAGGTCAACGCCATCACGCCCGGGCCCGGTGACGGGATTGCGGCGGACCTGACCCGAAGCACCGGCGGGCGGTGGTTTCCTGATTCGGCCGACGTGGCCGCGCATCTGGCGGAGATCCGGGATAACCCACCGCAGGCGGGGTCGACCGGCGAGACCGCCGACGTCCGATCCGCCGAAGCTCCAGGGGTTCCCGTGTTGCTGGCATTGCTGGCGGTGGCAGTGCTGTGGTGGTGGCCGGTGGTGATGCGGCGATGAGGCTCGAACCGGTACTTCCGCCATTGCTCGTCGCAGTGCTCGCGGTGGCGCTCGTCGTGGCTCGTGCGATCACCTTCGGGCGGGTTCGGGCGCAAGGCGGCGGCTGGTCGGTGGTCTGGCGGTGGTCGTCACTCACCACGGCGGGATTCCTGCTGCTCGTGGCCGCCCTCGGTCCCGTCGCCGGCGGGACCGATGACCTCGTGCCCCGGCCGGCCGGCGATCGCGACCCCAACATCTTTGTGATCCTTGACCGTTCGCCGGACATGTCGGGGCCGGATCCCGACGGCCGTTCCCGGATCTCGGCGGCGCGGGGCGACATCGCGGCCCTGATCGAACGCCATCCACAGGCCCGCTTCGCGCTGATCGGCTTCGCCGACCGGCCGTCCGTGGACTGGCCGCTGTCCGCCGATACCTGGAGCCTGCGCCCGGTGGTGGCTGCGACGAATGCGCGCCCCGCGACGGCGGATGCCCCGGATCCCAACGTCGGCGCAGCCGCCAGCATCCTGCGCTACCAGCTGATCAGCGCGGTGCAGCAGTTTCCGAGGGCACAGAACCTCGTCTTCTATCTCGGGGCTGGCGCCCCGGAATCGCAAGCACCGCAACGCGAATTCCAGCTGCCCGAGAATGCCGTGGACGGTGGCGCGGTACTGGGGTACGACGACGCCGGGGCGCAGGCACTTCGCGGGGTCGCCGAACAGATCGGGGTGCCGTTCGTCCCGCGCACCGACGCGACACCGTTGGATGAGGCACTCCCCGATGACGACACGCGAAGTCAGGCACCTGCGGCCGTAGCGGTGGCCGCCGCCGTCGAGCTGTACTGGGTCTTCGCCGGGGTGGCGGCCCTGCTCATCCTGGTCGAGCTCTATCTGGTGCTGCGCGAATTCCGCCGCACCCAGCCGATCGACGTGGAGCCGCGGTCATGAGCACGGTCCGTCGTCGGCTTCTGGTGTACTCGGCCCCGGTGGCGCTGGTGCTGGTCATCGCGGTCGTCAAACTGCTGTCGGTCGTGGTGATCGGTAACTCGGCAGCCGCCAGTTTCGCCGACCGTGACACCGAGGCACTGGCGGGCGAGGTCGCGCGACTTCAGGTGCTCAACGTCGTCCAACCCGGCAAGGCGAACTTCGCCGCGGGCGCGCTGGCAGTTCTGGAGGACCGGCTGGCCGATGCCGATCAGGACTTCGCCGTGGCGGTCGAGCGGCTCGACACAGCTGAATCATGTTCGGCCAGGGTGAATCTGGAATTGGTCCGGGAGACCCTCGGCGACCGTGCGGCCGCGGCGTCCAACAGCCGGATGGCACTGACCCATTACCTCGCCGCACGAGATGTGGTGGACCGGGCGCCCGTCGGGTGCTTTGTCGGCAATGCCGACCCCGATCCGGATCGGCGCACCGTGCGCAACGATGCGCCGGCGCGGTTGAGCAGCAAGATCGATGGGGCCGGCGTCATCCTGCCGCCGAACTCGCCACCGCCACCACCGGCAGCACAGGCCCCGCCGCCGGGGCCGGCCGGCGCGGCGACCACGCCGCCGGGCAACCGGCTCGACCCCAAGGCCGGCGATCCGCTGGACCGGCTGCAACAGATCCTGCGGGATGCGGCCAGAGGCTAGATTCGGGGAGTCGGATCCGAGCGAAGGAACGGAATGGCTGTGGCAGACGGGTTGTCTGCGCGTGAGGCGAAGCGCCTGCAGACGCGTGAGCGGTTGATGGGTGCGGCGATCGCGGAGTTCAAGCGTGCGGGGATGGCCGAAGCGGACGTGGGCGCGATCGTGACCGCCGCCGGCGTCGCACACGGCACGTTCTTCTTCCATTTCCCCACCAAGGAGCACGTGCTCCTGGAACTGGAACAGCGCGAGGAGCAGCGGATCGCCAAGCAGTACACCCAGTTCCTCAAGAAGCCGCACAGCCTGGAGGAAGGGCTGCGCGAGGCCATGCGGCTGGTGGTCGGCCTGGAGCGCAGACTCGGTGGGGTGTTGTTCAAAGACTTTCTGGCCCTGCACTTCTCACAGACCCGGCCACCTGCCCAGGACAGCCAGGAGCACCCGGTGATCTCCGGGGTGGCCCGCGAGATCGAGCTGGCCCAGCAGCAGGGTGAGGTCGCCGCCGACGTCAACTCGTGGAACAGCGCGGTGTTCTTCCTGCTCGGTTTCTATGCGCTGCTGATCACCACCAACGATTGGCCGACCCGCGACGCCCTGCTGGAGGACTACGTGGTCAGAACCATGCGGAGCCTGTCCCCCTAGACCCACCGGGGTCCCTGTCCAGCCGGCGAATCGTTGACTATAGTCAGTCAACAGTTCGGGACCGGCTAGCAGGAGGACCCTTGAATCTGCCGACCATCAGACCGCGCCGCACGGTCGCGGCAGGTGTGCGCGCGCCGTCGATCGATGACCACGACGAGCAGTCCCGGCTGGCTCAGCGCCAGGCGGACAAGTGGCTGATCGCCGGATCGCTACTGATCGGCAGCGCCGTCCTCGGCATCTTCGGGCTGCCCGTCTTCCTGCGCGGCGTGTGGTTGCTCCGGCAGGCCCAGCGGGACGGTTTATCGGTGCGGCCGATGATGGTCACGCTGCTCGGCTATCTCGTCATCATCGATGCGGCGATCAACGCGATGGGTTGGTCGCTGGACCTGATCGGCAACCACTCCTTGCTGGCCAGGGTCCTTTTGACCGGCTGGGGCAACATGTTTGACGCCGGCTACTTCTGGCATTTCAACGAGCTCTGGGTGGGCGGTGCGGGTGGTCCGGGGGAGAAGGCCTGGGAGGTCGCCCTCATCCTCACGGTGTTCACCATGCGCATCGCCGCCGGCATCGGGTTCCTGCAGATGAAGCGCTGGGGACAGCAGTGGATGATCGTCACCTGCTGGATGGGCGTGGTGATCTGGTGCGGCTACGTCTTCAACATGACGATGTTCGCCGACGTCCGCTACGCCGGGGTGATCTTCCCGGTGATCGGCTGGTGGCTCTACGACATCTTCTACATCACCCCGTTCCTGGCGATCCCGTACCTGCACACGGTCAACCGGGAGATCTTCACCGATTAAGGCTCTCAAATATTGACTTAAGTCAGAAATGTGACCATGAAGGAGAACGCATGTTCTGGGAAATCTGCCGCTACATCGGCGCGTGGGGCGGCACCGCCCTGATCATCTGGTTCTGGTACTGGATGTTCTCCAACATCGGAACCTTCTGACTTCGATGGCCGATCACGACGCGATCGCCGTCGAACGCAGCTGTGCCCTGACCGCCGTCGCGCTGAGCGGCGGGCGGCGCGACGGGGCGCGGCTGGTCACCGGCGAGCAGCGTGGTTTCGGGTTGACCGCGGCGCTCGACCTCGTGCTCGTGCCTTACCCGGCCGGGGTTCCCGGCTGGACCCGGCGCTCGTTGACCTGCGGGGTGGCGCTGCAGTGCGCACCGTCGAAGGAGCGGCTCCTGGAGTACCGGCTGGGCGAGCTGTCCGGCCGGGAGCTGCGTGCCCTCAGCGTGGTGGAGGCCGGGGTGGCGCTGGGCTGGATCACTGCCCGGTGGCCCGGCCTGGTCGGCGAAATCCGAAGACTCCTACCGGAACTGGTGCATGCCGATGGCGATACGCCGGCCACCGAGATGCTGCGCCAGGCGGTTGAACTGGCGCGCAGCAACAGGTCCCTCGATGTCGATCCGCTGCTGGGCCGGCTGCCCGTGGCCCACACCGCCCCGGCCGGCCTGGCCGACGGGCTGCGCCGCAGATTCGGCCGGATGCCGTGGACCAGTACCCAAAAGCGCATGCCCAGGCCCTATTCCGTACCGGTCGGCGGGGACGGCGGAGTACGCAACCCCAACCTCCCGCCGCCGAGCCGGCCACAGGACAACGACCTCGACGTCACCCCGCAGCACCGCCCCGGGATTCCCTACCCGGAATGGAACACGTGGACCGACAGCTTCCTGCGCGATCACGTCGCCGTCGTCGAGCATCCGAAGCCGCCGCGCGGCCGCCAGTCGGTGCCGGTGTCGGCCGATCTGCGCGCCTGGTTCGCCGAACACACCCACCGCGCGATGACCGACGGCCTGGAGGACGGATCCGATCTGGACGTGGATTCCTATGTGCGCCATCACATCGACCTGGCCACGGGCGAGGCGGGCGAACCCCGGGTGTTCCGGGAGCTCTTGCCCGGCAACCGGGACGTGTCCACGGCGCTGCTGCTCGACGGCAGCTCGTCGCTGGGGGTGCACGGCGGCCGGATCTTCCGGCTTGAGCTGGCCTGCGCCGATGCGCTGTCGCGGGCGATGACCCAGGCTCGTGAACGCCACGGCATCTTCGTGTTCACCGGGAACACCCGTCACCGGGTGGAAGTCCAGTGCCTCAAGGACTTCGAGGACCGGCGGTTCGTCCCGCCGAGTGCGGCCGGCCTGGTCACCGGGGGATACACCCGCCTGGGCGCGCCGCTGCGACATCTGACCAGTCGCCTGCTGGCCCAACCCTCGGAGCGGCGGCTGCTCATCGTCATCGGCGACGGCCTGATCTCCGATGAGGGCTATGAGGGCCGCTACGCCTGGGCGGACACCGCGCATGCGGTCGAGGAGGCCAATGACGCCGGGGTCGCCGTGTACTACGTCGGCGTCGGGCCGACCCGCGTCGACCCGTTGCCCGAGGTGTTCGGACCACGGCGGTCCCAGCGGATCCGCCGGGTGGAGGAGCTGCCGCGCGTGCTGGCGCACGTGCACCGCGAGCTGGTTTCGGCCTGAGGACGGAAGGAACACCGTGAACACAGATGTCTATTACTCCAACGGCAACGAGATTCAGCTGTTCGAGCAGGCGTACGCCCGCCGGATCCCGGTGATGCTGACCGGGCCGACCGGCTGCGGCAAGACCCGGCTGGTCGAGCACATGGGCTCGTTGTTGCAGCGCCCGGTGGTGACGATCAGCTGCCACGACGACCTCACCAGCTCGGATCTGGTGGGCCGGTTCATGGTCACCGGCGGCGACGTGGTGTGGACCGACGGGCCACTGACCCGGGCGGTCAAGGCCGGCGCCATCTGCTATCTCGACGAGGTCGTCGAGGCCCGCCACGATTCGCTGGCCATCCTGCATTCGCTCACCGACCACCGCCGTGCGCTCTATCTGGACCGGGCCGGCGAGGTGGTGCGGGCACCGGAGACCTTCATGCTGGTGTGCTCCTACAACCCGGCCTATCGCAGTTCTCTCAAGGAGCTGAAACCGTCCTTCCGGCAACGGTTTGCCACGCTGCCGATGACCTACCTGCCGCCCGATCGCGAGGCCGAGGTGATCGTCGCGGAGACCGGCGTGGGCCGCGACACCGCGCGGCGCCTGGTGGCCTGCGCGACGGCGATCCGCAGCGCGGACGCCGCCTTCCATTTCGAGCCGCCATCGACCCGGGTGCTGGTCACCACGGCGCAGCTGGTTGCCGAAGGCGCCACCGAACTGGATGCCGCACAGGCCTGCGTGCTCGCACCGCTGAGCACCGACGGCGCGATCAGCGACGGGCTGCGCGAGGTCGCGGCGGCCGGCCTGCTCGACGGCACGACCCGGAACCGAGGAAAGGAAGTCTGATGAACGAACAGGAGCGAAAGCGCAAGCGGGCGTTGATCGTTCTGCAGGTGGTCATCTACGGCTACCTGTTCGCGATGTTCTGCATCCAGCTGTACATGTCGTTCGCCCGAGGCTGGTGGGATCTGTGAACCTGCCGTTGGCCCAGCCGGATTCGGTGTCGCTCGAAGATCATCACGAGCAGTCCCGGCTGGCTCAGCGCCGGGCCGACAAGTGGATGATCGTCGGGGCGCTGCTGATGGGCATGTGGATTCCCGGGCTGATCGGCTTCCCGATCTTCATGCGCGGGGTATGGCTGCAGCGGCAGGCCCAGCGCGACGGATTGTCGGTGCGGCCGATGATCGTCACGCTGATCGGCTACCTGGTGCTGATCGACGGCGCGCTCAACAGCCTGGGCTGGGCACTGGACCTGGTGGCCAACCACACCCTGATCAACCGCGTGCTGATGGTCGGCTGGGGCAACATGTTCGACGCCGGCTACTTCTGGCACTACAACGAACTGTGGGTCGGCGGTTCGGCCGGGCCGGGTGAGAAGTCGATGGTCTTCGGCATGATCATCACGGTCTTCGCGATGCGCTGCGCCGCCGCCATCGGATTCCTGCAGATGAAACGCTGGGGCCACCAGTGGATGATCGTCACCTGCTGGATGGGCGTGCTCATCTGGTGCGTCTACGTCTTCAACATGACGATGTTCGCCGACGTCCGCTACGCCGGGGTGATCTTCCCGGTGATCGGCTGGTGGCTCTACGACATCTTCTACATCACCCCGTTCCTGGCGATCCCGTACCTGCACACGGTCAACCGCGAAATCTTCTCCGACTGAACAACTTCGAAAGGAGCGCATTGTGTCGATCCCCGCAGAAAGTACTGAGACAGAACGAGACCCGGCCCAGGATCTGCCGCCGGGCACCACCCCGTACTACGCGAACATGCACAAATGGATCAAGCGGGCCGTGCTGGTGTGCCTGGTCGCCCTGGTCGTCGAAGGCGCGTTCACGTTGCCGTTCATGGCCGTCTACTACGGCTACCCGACGCTGAGCATGACCGAGATCTGCAGTGAACTGCTCAAGGTCCGCTACTCCGACGACACGCTCGAGTGCAAGCACCCGTACCCGATGTTCGGTCCCCCGGAAGGGGCTGAGGGCAAGGACACCGCCCGCGACGAGTGGGGTATCCAGCCCACGCCGAAGTACGACCGGTTGGGCTTTCGCGAACTGGTGCGCCGTCACGAGGAACGGCTGGCCCGCCAGGCTCAAGAACAGCAGCCAAGGTAGGGACCGGCCGTGCCCAAATCGCCTGAAGAGCATGCCGACAACTGGGATCTGCGTCACGAGGACTTCAACGATCACGACCTGCTCTACGAGGTGTATTCGGTGATGCGCCGGCGGGCACCGATCGCGCACACCGAGTCACCGTTCTTCCCGACCGACGACGCCTGGGTCGCGGTGGGTTACGACGAGTGCTACCAGATCGCGCAGGACTGGCAGCACTTCTCCAGCAACCCGACACCCGAGGGTGCCCTGCAGGCCGGCGGTGATCTGGTGATCACCCTCGACCCGCCGCGACAGCAGAAGTTCCGAAAGGTGCTCAACCCGTACTTCTCTCCGGCCCGGATGAAGGCGCTGGCACCGCAGATCCGGGCCGAAACCGACGAGCTGATCGATGCATTCATCGAGCACGGCTCGGGGGACCTGGCTCAGGTCGCCTGGCAGCAGCCCGGCGTCGTGTTCTTCAAATATCTGCTCGGCATGCCTGTCGGCGATGTCCCGTTGTGCATCGAGCTGGTCGACACCGCGCTCAACGGCGGCACCGAGCAGGCCCGCATGCTGGCCTGGGGCGGGTTGTATCAGCATCTGCACGATGCGGTGTCGGCCCGGACCACGGGACCGGCCCGCGACGACATGATCGACGTGCTGCTGCACGCCGAGATCGACGGGGAACCGTTGCCGTTCAACGACATCGTCGCCAATGCGATCCTGCTGGTCCAGGCCGGGCTCGAAACCACGGCCAGTGCAATGTCTTTCGCATTCCACTACCTGGCCACCCACCCCGGCGAGCGTGACCGGCTGATCGCTGAGCCCGAGATCCTGCCCAGGGCGGTCGAGGAGTTCATCCGCTTCGCCGGGTCGATCCACAGCCTGCCCCGCACCGTGGCCAAGGACGCCGAGCTGGGCGGGCAGCGGTTCTGCCCTGGCGATTCGATTCTGATCAACTACGCGGCGGCCAACCGGGATGCCAACCAGTTCCCCGACCCGGATCGCTGTGTGCTGGACCGCTCGGCGAACCGGCACCTCGGCTTCGGGGCCGGTGTGCACCGGTGCCTCGGCTCCAATCTGGCGCGCCTGGAGTTCGCCGTCGGACTCGAGCAGGTGCTCGCCCGGATGCCCGATCTCGCCTTGGATCCCGGGGCCACGGCGGTGTTCCACGGCAACTCCGTGACGCGTGGCTACCGACGGATTCCGGTCGTGTTCACCGCGGGCGAGCGGTCGACTGTATTGCGGGGACCTAACGATTCGGTGGTCTCTCGGGGTTGACGCTCGTGTAGGCAGCAAAGCCGTGGTTCAGTGGTAACCGATGTCTGGTACCTGGTCCCCGCGTCGCCTTATCACCGCTGCGGTGACGGCGGGTATTACGTTGCTCGCGGTGGGGATTCCATCGGCCACGGCCGCCCCGGCCAATGATGCGCGGGGATATGTGGATTCGACGGCGCGGTGCGACAGTGCGGACGCGACCGTGTTGTTCGGCAGCACCGACGCCTCCCGGGTGGCGATCTGTTCGGTGCCGGGCGGCAAGTACGAGTACCGCGGTGTGCGGTTGCGCGACGGTGCCAAGCTGATCGTGCCGGCGACGCGCAACGACGACGGTGCGTTCCGCGTGGAGAACGCCGGGATCGAATACCTGGTGACCTCGAAGTCGCTGGTGCTCAGCGTGGGGGAGAAGGTGATCCGCGAGGAGGCGATGACCGACTTCCACCGTCCGGGGGCACCCGCCGCTGCGGACTCGCCGAAGTCTCCGGGCGCGGCCCCGGCTCCGGCGACGGCGGCGCCCACGCCGACGACCCCGCTGCCGCCGCCGCTGGCGGCCGAAGTCGGTGGCGGCGGCGCCCGTCGCTGACCATTTAGCTCGCTGACCTGCGCCATTGCTCGTGCCGTTGAACGGGGGCAATGAAAATGATAATCATTAACGGTATGCGTGAGTGCTCGTCGTACCTGCAGGCACCGGATCTGGACCACCTCCGACCCGGAACGATCTGTCTGACGGTTCCGCTCGTCGACGACGTCATCCAGGTGGGTATCGGCGGCGACTATCCGACCACCGTCGTCGCCGTCTCGGTGACCGCATCATCGGTGCGGGTGCGCCGGCTCGATGGCCGGCGTCTGCAGGTGCACATCGTCGAGGACTGGCGGGGTGCGAACCACCCGGGGACGGCGACCCCGGTATTCGGCGAGCCGGTCGAGGCGCTGGTGCTCGAGCGCCGCGGCGAGCGCTGGGTTCCCGGCCCGGCCCTGTGCCGTCGGGTCGTCGACCTCGATCGGTTTGTCGGCACGCTCGCCCGATTCGCCCTGGCGAAGCAGGAACGGACCGCCGATCAGGCGGTGGGCGCGGCGTAGGCCTGCAGATACTGGGTCAGTGCCCGTTCACCCTCGGTGAGGATCGCGCGGTCCTGTCCCGGGCCGGCGTGGAAGGCCATCTCCAGCAGGCGATCACCCATCTCCACCGCGACCATCGTCACCAGGGGGTCGGTGCCCTCGCGCAGCAGACCCCAGTGCATCAGTCCGGCGTGCAGGGCGTTGGCGAACTGGGCCCGGCGCGCACGCGGATCGGCCAGCAGCCCGCTGGCCAGGCTGGTGTAGTGCAGGTTGACCAGGTGCGGGTGGTTGCGAAGGTGCTCGTAGTGGAATTCGAAGATGCCGTGGGCAACCTCGGCCAGGCTGGTGGGGGCCAGGGCTGCCAGGATGGCCGCGCCTTCGGCGTCGCGCCGGTCGAGGTGGTCGGCGACGATCTCCTGCAGGATCGCGTCGCGGTTGGGGAAGAACTGATAGACGGTCGCGACCGGGACTTCGGCCCGATGGGCGATGGCGCGGGTGGTGACGGCGTCTACGCCTTGGGTTTCGAGGAGTTCGAGTGCGGCAGCCCGGATTCGTTCGACCCGTCGTCTGCTGCGCTCCTGCACCGGCTGTCGTCGCCGTAGTGGCTTGTGGGTGACCACCTACAAATCGTCGCACATAGTTAACATGAACCCGATTCATGTTAACGATTGTCCGAATGGCCCAGGAGTGGCCAGATGACCGCACCGACCTGGTTCGCCGCGCCGCCCGAGGTGCACTCCGCGCTGCCGGCCAGTGGTCCAGGGCCTGGATCGCCGCTGGTCACCGCGGGCGCCTGGCATGACCTGGCCACCGAGCACGCATCGGCGGCGTCCGAGCCGACCGCAGTGCTCGGTGTCGTGCGGGCCGGCGCATGGGCGGGGCCCAGCGCCGAGCGCTATGCCGCGGCACACGGTCGCCACCTCGCGTGGTTGAACTCACAGAGCGCGAGCAGTGTCGGCGACCGACTTCTTCGGCATCAACGCCATCCCGATCGCCCTCAACGAAGCGGACTACGTCTGGACCCGGCGACACCGGGCCTGCCGTCACCGTGCCGCAGCTCGTCGAGGCATCTGACGGTGGCTTCGGAAAGCGGGGTGCGGCAGGGGGATTCGCCGGGACGCGGCACCCCGCCGGGGTTGCCGACGCCGAGGGCTGGTGACGCTGGTGTGCGACCCACTTCGCGGCGGCCCGACCAACCCGCTGCTGCCCGGAAGCCGGCGCGAGGGATGACTGGGCATTGGTAGCGTGGAGGCGGTGTCGATACTGTCCACGCCGATTTTGGCGGATGCCCTGGCCCGTCTGTTCTCGGTCGGGGTGAGACCGGGGCCCATGCGTGGCGTCCGCTTCCCCGAAATCCCCGGTCGCACAACGCTTGTGCAGATCCCGACCCGTCACGGTGAGGTTGCCGCGACGGTGTATCACCCGCCCTCGGGTGAGGAAGAGCCCGCGGTATATGTGAACGTGCACGGTGGGGGTTTCGTCGTCGGGCACCGCGAACAGGACGATCCGTGGTGCCGGTTCCTGGCCCAACACGCGAATGTCGTTGTGGTCAACGTCGATTACCTGTTGGCCCCGGGGCACCGGTTCCCCACGCCGGTCGAGCAGATCTATGACGTGCTCGGCTGGGCCGCGGCGCCCGAGCGGGATTGGGACGGCACCCGGCTGTGCGTCGGAGGCCAGAGTGCGGGTGGCAGCCTGTCCGCGGGGGCCGCCCGGCTTGCGTTGGAGAACGGCACAGCGAACGGCGGGCCGAAGATCGCATTGCAGGTTCTGCACTACCCACCGCTGGACCTGGTCACCACAACCAAGGACAAGCATTCCCCGATCGGCGCCAAGGCGGTGTTGAAGCCGTGGATGGGCGAGGTGTTCGACACCGCGTACGTCCCCGATCGCGCGCAGCGCACCGACCGTTTGGTCTCCCCGGTCTGGGGGACCAACGCCGACGGCCTCGACGGGATCGCCCCGGCGCTGATCGTCACCGCCGAGTACGACCGGCTGCGCGACGAGGCGTGGCGGTACGCGCAGAAGCTCGATGCGGTGGGTGCCCTGGCCGAGTATCACGAGGTGCCCGATGTCGATCACGGCTACAACATCATGAGCAGTGCGGCCGAGGTCACCCGGCGCGTCTACGAGCGGATCGCCGGGCACGTCCGCCGCGCCACCGCACCGTGACGCGGATCTCGTTGGGGAGGTCTTGCGGGAAACCGCCCTGTATTTAGGCTTGCCTTACCTAAATATGTAAGGGCGGTCATGAGGAAGATCCAGGTAGCAGTCATCGGCGCGGGCCCGGCAGGCATCTACGCCGCCGACATTCTGACCAAGGAGTACGAGCACGCGCGCGTCGACGTATTCGACCGGCTGCCTGCGCCTTACGGGCTCGTGCGCTACGGCGTGGCCCCGGATCATCCGCGGATCAAGGAGATCATCAAGGCGTTGCGCCGGGTGCTCTCCCGTGACGAGAACGCCGTGCGATTCATCGGCAACGTCCACTACGGGACCGATCTGACCCTGGCCGATCTGCGCCGTCACTACGACGCGGTGATCTTCTCCACCGGGGCGCGAGCGGACCGGGCCCTCGACATCCCCGGCATCGACCTACCGGGCAGCTACGGCGCGGCCGACTTCGTGTCCTGGTACGACGGACATCCCGACGTGCCGCGCACCTGGCCGCTCACCGCGAAGCACGTCGCGGTACTCGGTGCGGGAAACGTCGCACTCGACGTCGCCCGGATGCTCGCCAAGCCGGCCGACGAGCAACTCGGCACCGAGATCCCCGGCAACGTCTACCAGGGCCTTGCCGCCAATCAGGCCACCGACGTCCACGTGTTCGCCCGCCGCGGGCCGGCGCAGATCAAGTTCAGCCCCATGGAGTTCCGTGAGCTGTCACACTCGCCGAGCGTCGACGTCATCGTGCATCCCGAGGGTTTCGAGATCGACGAGGCCAGCCAGCACGCCATCAACACGAGCAAGTCGACCCGACTCGTGGTGGACACGATGATGAAGTATCTGCAGCGTGAGCCGACTGGCGCGCCGCACCGGATCCATCTCCACCTGTGCCAGGCGCCCGTGGCGGTGCTGGGCACCGACCGGGTCGAGGGGCTCCGTACCGAACGAACAGAGCTCTGCGGGGACGGAAATGTCCGGGGGACCGGCGAATTCACCGATTGGCCGGTCGAAGCCGTGTACCGAGCCGTCGGTTACCTGTCCACCCATCTGGCGAACCTGCCGTTCGATCACCATGCCGGGGTGGTGCCGAACGACGCGGGCCGGGTGCTCGACATCGACGGCGGGTTGATCGATGCGGCCTACGTGACGGGATGGATCAAACGTGGACCGATCGGCTTGATCGGGCACACCAAGTCCGACGCGGCCGAAACCGTCACGAGTCTGCTCAATGACCTACCGGGCCTGCGGGCCCCCGAAACCGCCGACCCCGACGCGATACTCGCGCATCTGGCAGCCGGCGGTGTCGACTACACCACCTGGGCCGAGTGGGAGCGCCTCGACGCCCACGAGGTGTCGCTGGGCGAGGTGCAGGGCCGTGAACGCGTGAAGGTGGTGCCGCGCGAGGACATGGTCCAGGCGGGCCGCGACGCACTCGTGCGCGACTAGTTCAGTGAGCTGTGCAGGGCCAGGGTGGCCGCGACGGCGTTGGCCGCCTCGGCGCCCTTCTTGACGAAGTGCTTCGTGAAGTAGTCGACGTGCTCGTCGTGCTCGTGGAAATGGTGCGGGGTGAGCACGACCGAGAACACCGGCACGTCGGTGTCGAGTTGTACGCGCATCAGCCCGTCGATCACCGCGGTGGCCACGAAATCGTGGCGGTAGATGCCGCCGTCGACCACGAGTCCGGCCGCGACGACCGCCCGGTAACGCCCGGTGAGCGCCAGACGCTTTGCGGTGAGCGGAATCTCGAAGGCGCCGGGAACCTCGAAGAACTCGAGGGCCGCGGCGTCGAAACCGTGGGTGCCGATCTGCTCGGTGAATCCCTCGCGGGCCTTGTCGACGATGTTGCGATGCCAGGTGGCTTGCACGAACGCGATCTGAGTGGCTGCGTCAGACATGTAGCGACGCTATCGCACGCCGAGGTAGGCGTCCGCCCAGGCGCCGATGATCCGGCCGGCGCGTTTGGCCTGCCCGGGCCCGGTCAGCAGGTGCTCGGAACCTTCCAGGGAGACGAAGCTGCGCGGATGGCGGGCGGCCCAGAAGATGTCGCTGGCGTTCTGGATGCTGACGGTGTTGTCGGTCGGGGAGTGCAGGATGAGCAACGGCATCTTGAGGGCCTCGATCTTGTCGCGCAGTTCGGCGGCCCGGACATCTTCGACGAACGACCGCTTGAGGGTCAGCGTCTTGCCTCCGACCATCCACTGGCCGCTGCCCTCGGCGAACACCTGCTCCAGGCACGCGTCGTATTGGTGTTCGACGTGCCCGACGTCGAACGGCGCGCCAACGGTCACTACGGCCCGCACGCCGGGGGATTGCCGGGCCGCGGCGATCACCGCTGAACCGCCCCACGAATGCCCGATCAAGATCTCTGCGGGCGTACCGCGTTCGGCCATGAACGTGCAGGCCTTGATCACGTCGTTGACTTTCACGGTGAACGAACCGTCGCCCCAGTCGCCCCCGGAGTCACCCAGGCCCAGCGCGTCGAAGCGCAACATCCCGATGCCGTCGGCGGCCAGCTGCTTGCAGATGCGCGAGGAGGCCGGAGAGTCCTTGCCGAGCGTGAAACCGTGCGAGAACACCCCCCATCCCCGCACCGGCCCGTCGGGCCGATCGATCACACCGGCCAGCGTCGGGCCGGTCGAACCCGCGAACGTGACGCGCTCACCCATGACGGTGGTCTACCACGGGGCGAGCAGCGCCGCGACAACGCCACGGAGCTCGTCGGCATCCAGTTCGGTGCCGCCCAGTCCGTGCAGGATCAACCGAGACAGCAGATCGTCACCGATGCGCCGGCACCGGTCGGCGATCATCACATCGATGTAGGTGTCGAGCGCGTCGCGCACGTGGGGGTCCCGCGGAGCGTCTGCCCAGCGGGTCATCTGGGGCCAGTCGTGGCGCGGTATCCCGAGTGCGGCGTAGATATCGGGCTGAGTCGCTGAAGTCGTCATGTCCGGACCATTCTCCCGGCCCGGTGCGGCGACCACCCGCCTGGCACGTAGTTAGCCTGGCACCGTATGTAGCCCGAAATGCGGCGTTGAGTGGAGGTACCCGCGCGGTTGCCAGCCCGGCTCCGTAATGTGGAGTCTCCGGCGGAATGCGGGCATCGGTCCGTGACGGGCAATGTGGCCCGCCCGCCGGGTAGGTATGTCGTCAGATGTGGAGCAATAGGTGCCCCTGAACACCATCGCGCTGGAACTCGTCCCGCCGAACCTGGAACGCGGCGTGCAGTACCCGGTCGACGAGGCGCGGAAAGTGCTCGCCCTGGCTGCCGAAACCGGCATCGAAGGCCGGATACAGCACGTCATGATCCCCGGGATGATCGACGAGGACGACGACCGTCCGATCGAGATGAAGCCGCGGATGGATGTCCTGGACTACTGGAACATCCTGCGCCCCGAGCTGCCGGGCCTGCGCGGCCTGTGCACGCAGGTCACCTCGTTCCTGGATCAGGAGTCGCTGGGCAAGCGCCTGACCGACCTCAGCGGGGCCGGTTTCGACGGCATCGCCTTCGTCGGCGTGCCCCGCACCATGAAGGACGGCGAAGGTGAGGGCGTCGCCCCTACCGATGCCCTGTCGATCTATGAGGAGCTGGTGCCCAACCGTGGCGCCATCCTGATCCCGACCCGTGACGGCGAGCAGGGCCGGTTCAACTTCAAGTGCGAGCAGGGCGCCACGTACGGCATGACCCAGCTGCTGTACTCCGACGCGATCGTCGGATACCTGACCGAGTTCGCCAAGGCCACCGATCACCGGCCCGAGATCCTGCTGTCGTTCGGTTTCGTGCCGAAGATGGAGACCAAGGTCGGTCTGATCAACTGGCTCATCCAGGACCCCGGCAATCAGGCGGTGGCCGCCGAGCAGGAGTTCGTCAGCCGGTTGGCCGAACTCGACCCGGCCGACAAGCGCACGGCGATGGTCGACCTCTACAAGCGGGTGATCGACGGGGTGGCCGAGCTCGGCTTCCCGCTGAGCATCCACTTCGAGGCGGCCTACGGGGTGTCGAAGCCGGCCTTCGAGACCTTCGCCGAGATGCTCGCGTACTGGGCCCCGGACCGGGTTTAGTTCTCGGTTGGCGGCCGGCTATGCCAGCCGCTCTCAACACACAGCGGAGCTATTACTTCGCGATGGTGGCGGCCTTGTGTGGGGCAGGTCCGAGAATCTCGCCTTGAGGTACATCGCTCGGCGACTGTCTTGTGGGGCGCGCATGATCCAACAAACCGCGACAAGCGAGAACGCTATCCACGCTGGGACGTGCAGATTGTGTCTTGCGTGTCGGCGTGGCGTCAGCGAGATCATCTACGTTGGGGTAAATATCGATCACCTGATCCCCAAGCGCATTGAGGTGCTGATTTGAATCAACCCGGTGGTGGCACGTCGTCGGTAGTTACCGATCCACGGGTGCTCTTGGCCGAGTGGGCGAACCAGAACGATGAATGGGTACGATTTCTGGTCGCCGAAGTGATCAGCACCGGTCGAGCTATAAGCGACTCAACGATCGAAATGGCCTACCAACTGTTTCGTCAGGAAAAGTCGATCGACAGGCGGGAATTGCCCCCTGTTGGGCTTCTGAGCACCGAAGCTCGACGCGATGAGGCCGTCCCTCCGCTGCTCTTGAAGAAGCTCGGCAATGTGCGTGGCGTGAATGCGCTCGTTGCTGGTGCGGTGATTGAGCCGCATGAAGGACTGACGATCCTGTACGGAGAGAACGGAACTGGCAAGACTGGTTACTCGCGCATTTTTAAGGCGCTGGCAGACAGTCGGACTGCGGACGCAATTCTCGGAAATATCGAGGCAGAGGCCGAGGAAGATCGATCGGCAACGCTCGAGTACACCCTAGGCTCTGCTGCGGAGGTGCTGCAGTGGACTGGTGAACAGGGAGTATCTCCGTTCACTCGGATGTCAATCTTCGACACGCCAGCAGTAAGCACACACGTTGATGAGGACTTGGCTTACGTCTACGTGCCGGCGTCACTCGCCATCTTCAACCACATGGTTGCTGCTATCCAAGCTGTCGTTGCGCGCCTTGATGCTGCGGCGAAATTGCTTCAACCGGGTAACTCCGGTCTGCTAAACCGATTTCAGCGTGGCTCGGCGATATATCCACTCATCGAAACCCTTGGTGCATCGACCGACCTGTCAGATTTGAGGTCTCGGGCCGCCAGTGACGATAGCGTCGAAGGGCGGATTGAAAGCCTGACGCAAGCCGTTGCAGCTCTGAGCGCCAATACAATCAGCGTGCAGATCAACTTGAAGAAACGGGATCGACGGGTCCTTGAAGAAGCTCTGCGGGCAGCAGAATCGCTGCTGCTCTTCGACACAACGGTTTTCAACAATGAGCTGTCCAAGCGGGCGCGGCTTATTGCCGACTACGAGACATTCCGAAGCCAGTTGTTTGCTGCAGCAGATTTGCCGGCGGAGCCGGACGACACGTGGAGCCGGTTTGTAGACGCAGGGGAGGCATATCGGCAGCACCTCGTGGGGCTCGGCGTCCATGACGCCAGCCGTTGTCTGTATTGCCGCCAGCCGATGGGCACGGCGGCGCAGGAGCTGATTTCCCGGTATGCGAGCTACCTCGAGGACAAGATTTCGGCAGACATCCGTGATTCGGATGGCGTGCTGGGCCGACTGGCAAACGCCGTCACGTCGATCCAATCCAATGAGATTGTCAGCTTCATAAAGGAATTCGAGGATCGTGACGACAAGCCCGCGTTCTTCACCTCAATAACGGTGCTGGACGAGCTCAGACGCGCCCTCTTGTCAGCCACTAGTGCAGGCCATCCGGTTGACGCCGATGTTCGGCAGGTAGCGACTGCTGCGAAGACTGTGGTCGTTGCCGCACTCGGAGCGTGTGTTGATGACATCGAGGCGCTCGAGCTTCAGTCTCAGAACCGCGTGCAGGCCCTATCCGACAAGCAGCGGGAATTGCTTGAGTTGAAGGACAGCGCGGAGCTGGCCAAATCATGGCCCCTGATTGAGACGGCCGTGAACAACGCCAAGGAAGTCGATCGGCTTGGCGCACTAAAACGTCCGCTACCGGCGCTTGCGCGAGCTGTCACAGCATTGGCTAAGACGGCCAGCGACGAGTTGATCAACCAGAGCTTCGACACACTTTTTCTGGAAGAGTGTGAGGCGCTGCGCGCCCCAACACTCAAGGTCCAGTTCGTCGGGCGTGAGGGAAAGGCCCAGCGACGCAAGGTGCTAAGCGGCCGTCATAAGCCGTCAAAGGTCCTGTCGGAGGGCGAACAGAAAGTACTTGCGATTGCGGACTTTCTAGCTGAAGCGCGGCTCGCGGGCATCACTGCGCCGATCATCTTCGATGATCCCGTGTCAAGTCTGGACCACCGGCGAGTAAATGAAGTTGCGCAGCGTATAGCGCGCCTTGCTGAGAACAATCAGGTCATCGTATTCACGCACGACGTACTCTTCGCTACTACGTTGCTAGCGCTGTTCGAGACTACGAAACGTTGCGTGTACTACCAAATCACCGATGAGGATGGTAAAGGGAAGGTTACCCACGCGACGGGCCCGCGTTGGGACACGCTGAGCGGGATCAGAGGGAAGATCAATTCAATTATTCAAGCGGCCAAGGGGCAAGATGGCGAGGCGCGTGACGCGCTTGTTAGGGCTGGTTACGGCTGGCTCCGATCATGGTGCGAGGTGTTTACCGAGACTGAGCTTCTGCAGGGTGTCACGCAGCGATACCAGCCTAATGTCGGGATGACCCGCCTGCCGAAGATCAACACCAGCAAGCTCGGCACGATCGTCCCTGTGCTGACTGAAGTTTTCGAGGAAGCGTGTCGCTATATCGACGGCCACTCGCAACCTTTGCCAACGCTAGGTGTCAGTCCGACCGTCGGAGGGCTGGAGCAACATTGGGCGCAGCTTCAAGATTTGAAGAAACAAAACGACGGACGAACGTGAGAGAAAGTCGAGCGCAGTTGTCGGGTTTCTGACGGCATCAATACAGAAAGGTCATTCGTTAGTTCTCACCCATCGCCGCGGTGACCGCCTGTGCGATGAACCGCACGGCGTCGTTGCGACTGACCGAGGCCATCAGTTGTGCGGCGGCCTGGGTCTCGGGGCCGACCAGACACGTCGGTCCCTCAGCGAGGTTGGCGAACGCGGCCGCCACCACGTCGTCGGCGGCGGCTGCCCCTGATGGGGTGCGGTCCGTGGATTCGATCCGGCCTCGTTCGTGCTCGAGCCTGCGCAGTGCGGGGGTGTCGGTCTTGCCGAGGATCAGCCCGAGCACATCGACGCCCTCGTCGTGCAGTTCGGTCCACAACGCCTCGGCGAACACCATGTCGAAGGCCTTGCTCGCACCGTAGGCCACCATGTTCGGGCCGCCGGCGAATCCGGCGCCCGACCCGAAGATGATGATGCCGCCGCGGCCCCGGTCCACCATCGGCTGTGCGTAGTGGTGGCACAGCTGCATCGGCACCATGCAGTTGCGCTGCACCAGTGATTTGGCGTCCGAGAGCGGCCCGGACAAGAACGGTGCGAACTTGGGATCGGCGCCCGCGCAGTACACCAGGAAGCCGATGTCCAGATCCGCGGTCGCCGAGATCACCTCGTCGGAGGCCCCGGGTGCGGCCAGATCGATTGCCAGCGTGCGGGTTCGCACCCCGGTGCGGGCCGCGATGCCTGCCGCGACGTCATCGAGGACGGCCTGGCGCCGGGCCAGCAGTGCCACGTTGAGGCCGCGCCGGGCCAGCTCCTCGGCCATCGCCGAGCCTACCCCGTCGGAGGCCCCGGCCACGAGTGCCCACGGCCCGTACTTGTCCGCGAACTGCATTGACATCTCCCTAGACAGCTGTGACTCGGACCGGGGTGAACTGCCGTCGTGCGATGCGCCAACCGTCGGCGGTGCGCACCAGTTCGTCATCGTAGAAACCGACTGCGTTGACGCCGGAGTTGTTGTCGGCAGCCATGATCAGTCCATCGACATAGGTCCGCGCCGTGGCCGCATCGCCATCGACGGCGACGGTGTGGTTGCTCAGCCGGTGCATGGTGTGCCCGGCGATCGCGTGGGATCGATCCATGAATTCGGTGACCGCGTCCACTCCGTTCCATGCGCCGATCTGGCCGTAGTCCAGCACGCAGTCATCGGTGAACACGGTCCGGAACAACGGCCAGTCCCGCCGGTCGATACCGGTCGCGTAGCGGATCAGCACGTCGACGATGTCCAGGCGGTCTTCGTGGTTGGTCATGCGTGATCTCCGTTCGGATGCGCAATGATTCGGGCCAGACGCCGACCGTAGAAGTGTTCAGGCTGCCGACGGTCCGCGGCAGCGGCGTGCGTACCGTGGTCGGCGAGAGCGACCAGTGCACGCAGGTGGCGCACACTCGACCTCCATACCTGGAGCGTATCGGGCTTCGCCGGTGCAAACGGTGGGTCAGGCGTGCCGCCGATCGGCTGAGCCGACCGTGAAGCTGAACTCCGCAACCCCGTCGACGCCACCGGACACCACATCGCCGGGTTGCATCGGACCGACCCCGGCCGGGGTTCCGCTGTAGATCAGGTCTCCGGGAGCCAGGTCGACGGCAGCCGAGATCGCGCTGATGACCTCCGGCACCGACCAGATCAGGTCCTTGAGGTCACCGTGCTGCTTGAGCTCGCCGTTGACCCGCAGCCAGATCTCGCCGCTGTCGGGGTGACCGACTTCGCCGACCGGATGGATCGGGGTGCACGGGGCCGATGCGTCGAACCCCTTGGCCCAATCCCAGGGCCGGCTGAGTTTCTTGGCCTCGTCCTGCAGATCGCGCCGGGTCAGGTCGACGCCGACACCGTAACCCCAGACCAGGCCCAGCGCGTCGTCCGGTGCCACGTCGCGGCCACCGGCACCCAGCGCCACCACGAGTTCGATCTCGTGGTGAAACGACGAGGTCAGCGACGGATAGGGGACCGTGCCCTCCGCATCGATCACGGCGTCGGCCGGCTTCATGAAGAAGAACGGCCGGCGGCCGGGGTCCTTGCCCATCTCACGCGCGTGGGCCGCGTAATTGCGTCCGACACAGAACACCCGTCGCACCGGGAAGCGTTCAGGCCCGGTGCTCACCGGGAGCGAAGCCTGCGGTGGGAGTGGGATCACGAAGTCGGCCATGGGAACCATCTTCCCCGGCCGGTGTCAGAACGCGTCGTTGTCCAGTCGCATGACCTCGTCGTCGACCGACTCGACAACCTCGCGAACAGCTGTCAGCAGCGGCAACATGTTGTGCGCGAAGAACTTCGCCACCGCGATCTTGCCTTCGTAGAACGGCCGGTCGCGGTCGGTCGCGGTCGCCAGCGCGGTCT
Source organism: Mycolicibacterium nivoides (assembly GCF_003855255.1). NCBI lineage: Bacteria > Bacillati > Actinomycetota > Actinomycetes > Mycobacteriales > Mycobacteriaceae > Mycobacterium > Mycolicibacterium nivoides. The sequence goes on from NZ_CP034072.1 coordinate 6,764,993, forward strand.
GGGCGACCTGCGCGCCGACCAGCAGGCGCCAGCCGATGAGCAGATCGCCCACCGCCAGCAGGAACCGCACCGAGCCGAGGCCGACCTTGTACAGCTGCTCGGGCTGTTCCTGAGCGGCCATCAGGTAGCCGGTGAGCGTGGCCGCCATCGACTGCACATCGGCCAGCGCAGTGGCCAGCCGCGCGATCTCGGGTTGAAGCCCATCAGTGTTGGCCTCGATCGTCCCCGAGATCTGGGCCGCGAGGTGAGCCAGCGCTCCGCCCTGGTCGCGGACGATCTTGCGGAAGAAGAAGTCCAGCGCCTGGATCGCGGTGGTGCCTTCGTAGAGCGAATCGATCTTGGCGTCGCGGATGTACTGCTCGACCGGGTAGTCCTGCAGGTACCCGGACCCGCCGAGGGTCTGCAGCGATTCGGTCAGGATCTCGTAGGCCCGCTCGGAGCCGACACCCTTCACGATCGGCAGCAGCAGATCGTTGACGCGGTGCTCCAGGCCGGCATCGGCGCCCGAGACATGTTGCGCCACCACGGAATCCTGGTGCGCGGCGGTGTAGAGGTACACCGACCGCAGGCCCTCGGCGTAGGCCTTTTGCGTAAGCAGGCTGCGTCGCACATCGGGGTGCTCGATGATCGCGACCCGCGGTGCGGTCTTGTCGGTCATCTGGAGCATGTCCGAACCCTGGATGCGGTCCTTGGCGTACGCCAGCGCGTTGAGGTAGCCCGTGGACAGGGTGCCCGCGGACTTCACGCCCACGGTCATGCGGGCGTTCTCGATCACGCGGAACATCTGCGCGATGCCGTTGTGCACGTCGCCGACGAGATAGCCGACGGCCGGGGTGCCGTGCGCGCCGAAGGTGACCTCGCACGTCGGCGACGACTTGATACCCATCTTGTGCTCGACCCCGGTGACGAACACGCCGTTGCGCTCCCCGAGTTCGAGGGTCTCCGGGTCGAAGTGGAACTTCGGGACGTAGAACAGGCTCAGCCCCTTGGTGCCCGGCCCGGCGCCCTCGGGGCGGGCCAGCACGAGGTGGAAGACGTTCTCGGCGGTGTCGCCGACCTCGCCGCCCGAGATGAAGCGCTTCACCCCGTGGATGTGCCAGGTGCCGTCGGGCTGCGAGATGGCCTTCGTGCGCCCGGCGCCGACATCGGATCCGGCATCGGGCTCGGTCAGCACCATGGTGCCGGCCCAGCCCTTGTCCATGCTCATGCGCGCCCAGCGCTGCTGCTGTTCGGTGCCGACCTCGGCCAGGGTGTGCGCCATTGCCGGGCCCAGACCGTAGAAGAACATCGCCGACGGGTTGGCGCACATGATCATTTCCTGGATGGCCCACACCAACGACGCGGGCGCCGCTGTGCCGCCTGCGTTCTCGGCGAGGCCGATGCGCCACCACTCGGCGTCCTTGACGGCCTGCACGGTCTTGGCGAGCGGTCCGGGCACCGTGATCTCGTGGGTGGCGGGATCGAACTCGGGCGGGTTGCGGTCGCCGTCGGCGAACGATTCTGCGACGACACCTTCGGCAAAGCGGGCGACCTCGTCGAGCATGGTCTGTGCGGTCTCGGTGTCGAGGTCACCGAAGGCGCCCGAGTCGAGGACCGGACCCAAGCCGAGAACCTGGAAGAGATTGAATTCGATATCGCGGACATTGGCGATGTAGTGAGCCACGATGGGCAAGCGTCGACGAGGCCCGATGGGGTACGCAAGCGTAGGTTGCAGCAACCTACGGCTACGGAACCGGAGGTTGCCAGCTCCGCGCGGGATGTGAGCTACATCACATTTGCTCGTGCACCTATCCTTGACCGAGTGTCCGAACCGTCAGTCGCCGAGCTGCGCTCCCGTCTCGACGACCTGACCATCCGCGACGCGGACCGGCTGCGCCGGCGCCTGCGCAATCTCCGCGGCACCGAGCCGGCCCAGATCGAGAAGATCGCCGAGCAGGTCGCGGCAGCGGAAGGCCTCGTGCTCACCCGTCAGGCCGCCGTCCCGGTCATCACCTATCCGGACCTCCCGGTCAGCCAGCACCGCGATGAGCTGGCCAAAGCCATCAGCGAGAACCAGGTGGTCGTGGTCGCCGGTGCGACGGGCTCGGGCAAGACCACGCAGCTGCCCAAGATCTGCCTGGACCTCGGTCGCGGGATCCGCGGCACCATCGGCCACACCCAGCCCCGCCGGCTCGCGGCGCGCACGGTCGCGCAGCGCATCGCCGACGAACTCGGCACCCCGCTCGGCGACGCAGTCGGCTACACCGTGCGCTTCACCGATCAGGCCAGCGATTCGACCCTGATCAAGCTGATGACCGACGGCATTCTGCTCGCCGAGATTCAAAGAGACCGCCGGCTGCTGCGCTACGACACATTGATCCTCGACGAGGCGCACGAGCGCAGCCTCAACATCGACTTCCTGCTCGGCTACCTGCGCGAGTTGTTGCCCCGCCGTCCCGACCTCAAGGTCATCGTCACCTCGGCCACCATCGAGCCGGAACGGTTCGCGGCACACTTCGGCGGTGCCGAAAATGGGCTCAGGGGCGATGCTCCGATCGTCGAGGTGTCGGGGCGGACCTATCCCGTCGAGATCCGGTACCGGCCCCTGGAAGTCACGGTCAGCAGTGAGGACGACGCCGAGGATCCCGACGACCCCGACCACGAGATCGTCCGCACCGAGGTCCGCGACCCGACCGAGGCCATCGTCGACGCGGTCCGTGAACTGGAAGCCGAACCGCCCGGTGACGTGCTGGTGTTCCTGTCCGGTGAACGCGAAATCCGGGACACCGCAGAGGCATTGAAGGACCTGCGGAACACCGAGGTGCTGCCGCTGTATGCCCGACTGCCCACCGCCGAACAGCAGAAGGTCTTCCAGCCGAGTCGCAACGGCCGGCGAATCGTGCTGGCCACCAACGTGGCCGAGACCTCACTCACCGTGCCGGGCATCCGCTATGTCGTCGACCCGGGCACCGCGCGGATCTCCCGCTACAGCCGTCGCACCAAGGTGCAGCGCCTGCCGATCGAGCCGATCTCGCAGGCCTCAGCCGCCCAGCGGGCGGGCCGCTCCGGGCGTACCGCGCCCGGCGTCTGCATCCGGCTGTACTCGGAGCAGGATTTCGAATCCCGGCCCCGCTACACCGATCCGGAGATCCTGCGGACCAACCTGGCCGCCGTCATCCTGCAGATGGCTGCCCTGCAACTCGGTGACATCGCCGAGTTTCCGTTCCTCGACCCGCCGGATGCCCGCAGCGTCCGCGACGGTGTGCAGTTGCTGCAGGAACTCGGCGCGTTCGACAACGCCGGCGCACTGACCGACGTCGGACGACGGCTGGCCCGGCTGCCGCTCGACCCGCGGGTCGGGCGGATGATCCTGCAGGCCGACACCGAGGGCTGCGTGCGTGAGGTGCTGGTGCTGGCGGCCGCGCTGTCGATCCCCGATCCGCGCGAGCGCCCGGCTGACCGGGAGGACGCGGCGCGGCAGAAGCACGCGCGGTTCGCCGATGCGCATTCGGATTTCATCTCATACCTCAACCTGTGGAACTACCTGCGGGAGCAGCGAAACCAGCGTTCCGGCAGTGCTTTCCGGCGGATGTGCCGAGAGGAGTTCCTGCACTACCTGCGGATCCGGGAGTGGCAGGACCTGACCGGCCAGCTGCGCAGCATCGCCCGCGACATCGGGATCCGCGAGGGTGACGAGCCTGCCGAGCCGGCCAGCATCCACGCCGCGCTGACCGCGGGCCTGCTGTCCCACGTCGGGCTGCGTGAAGGGGAGTCCCGTGACTACGCGGGCGCGCGCAACTCCAAGTTCGTGCTCGCGCCGGGCTCGGTGCTGACGAAGAAGCCGCCGCGCTGGATCGTGGTGGCCGACCTGGTCGAGACCAGCCGGCTGTTCGGCCGCATCGCCGCAAAGGTCGAACCCGAGGCGATCGAGCGGGTGGCCGGACATCTGGTGCAACGCAACTACAGCGAGCCGCACTGGGAGGCCAAGCGGGGCGCCGTGGTGGCGCTCGAGCGGGTCACGCTCTACGGGCTGCCTCTGGTTCCGCGCCGGAAGATCGGATACACCGAGATCGATCCAGAGCTGTGCCGGGAGTTGTTCATCCGGCATGCGCTGGTGGAGGGGGACTGGCAGACCCGGCACCACTTCTTCCGCGACAATGCCCGGCTGCGGGCCGAACTCGAGGAGATCGAGGAACGGGCCCGTCGGCGTGACCTGCTGGTCGGCGACGACGACATCTACGCCCTCTATGACGCCCGCATCCCGGCCGGCATCGTGTCCGCCCGTCACTTCGACGCGTGGTGGAAGAAGCAGCGGCACAAGACACCTGACCTGCTCACCTTCACCCGTGACGACCTGCTGCGATCCGAGGACGGTGCGGACAATCCCGACACCTGGCAGACCGGCGATCTCGAACTGCCGCTGACCTACCGGTTCGAGCCGGGGGCCGCCGACGACGGCGTCACCGTGCACGTGCCCGTCGGCGTGCTGGCCCGGCTCGGCGGTGACGGCTTCGCCTGGCAGGTACCGGCTTTGCGGGAGGAACTGGTCACCGCCCTGATCAAGTCACTGCCCAAGGATCTACGGCGCAACTTCGTCCCGGCTCCCGACACCGCGCGCGCCATCCTGGGTGACATCGATCCGTCCGCGGGGTCCCTGCTGGACGAGATCCAGCGAGAACTGCGCAGGCGCAGCGGCATTCTGGTGCCGATCGACGCGTTCGATCTCAGCAAGGTCCCTGACCATCTGAGGATGACGTTCGCCGTGGAGTCGGCCGACGGCAAAGAGGTGGCCCGCGGCAAGAACATCGACGCGCTGCGCGAGCAGCTGGCCGTGCCCGTTGCCCAGGCCGTGGCCGAGGCGCTGGGCGGCGACCTGGAACGCACCGGTTTGCGGGCTTGGCCCGAGGACCTCGACGAGCTGCCGCGCACAGTGGAGAACGTCAGCGGCGGGCACACCGTGCGCGGATACCCGGCCTTCGTGGATACCGGAAAGGCCGTCGACATCAAGGTGTTCGCGAACCCGGCCGATCAAGCCGCGGCGATGCGCCCCGGTCTTCGCCGGTTGTTGCGGCTGACCGCGCCGTCCCCGGTCAAGGCGATCGAACGGGGACTGAGCACCCGGACCCGCCTGGCGCTCAACGCCAATCCCGACGGCACTCTGGCGGCGCTGCTCGATGATTGCGCCGATGCGGCCGCTGATGTGCTGGTTCCCAAACCGGTGTGGACGAAGGCCGAGTTCGCCGGCGTCCTGGCCAGGGCCGGCAAGGAACTCGGCCCCACCACGCAAGCCGGGGTGAGCCGGGTCGAGAAGGTGCTGGCCGCCGCGCACGAAGTGCAGGTCGCGCTGCCTGACAAGCCGTCACCCGCCCAGGCCGATGCGGTCGCCGATATCCGGTCGCAACTGGACCGCCTGTTGCCCAAGGGTTTTGTCACAGCGACCGGCATCGCGCGACTGAACGACCTGACCAGATACGTCACCGCGATCACCCGCCGGTTGGAACGGTTGCCGCAGGCACTCGGTGCCGATCGGGAGCGGATGTCGCGTGTGCACGCCGTCGAGGATGCCTATGACGAACTGGTGCAGGCGCTTTCGCCGGGCCGCGCGGCGGCTGCTGACATCCGGGACATCGCGTGGCAGATCGAGGAGCTACGGGTCAGCCTGTGGGCCCAGCAGCTCGGCACGCCACGGCCGGTCAGCGAGCAGCGCATCTACAAGGTGATCGACGCTGTCGTCAAGTAGTCAGGCGATGGTGTGTTCGATGCGGCCGATGTCGTCCAGGGTCAGAGTGAGGGTGTCCCCGGGGCGCAGCCAGTGCCCCGTCTCCATACCGCTTCCACCGGGGAGTGTCCCGGTGCCGAAAAGTTCACCGGGATAGAGCGGTTCGCTGCGTGACGCGTGCGCCAGCACCTCACCCAGGCTGTGCTGCATCCCGGCGCTGTCGACCGTGCTGACCACCGCCCCGTTGAGCGCGACGGAACCGGTGAGGGAATTGATCCGGAGCAGGATCTCATCGGCGGTGACCGCGGTGTCCGACATCGAGCTCGCGAAATGCTTGGACTTCTGCGGCCCGAAGCCGCTGAGCATCTCCGGGCGCTGCACGTCGCGGGCGCTGAAGTCATTGAGTACCACGAATGCGCCGATGGCCCCGGCCGCTTCCTCAGGTGTCGCGTTGAACAACGGTGCGGCGAGGACGAATCCGATCTCCAGCTCGAAGTCGAGTGCCTGCGAATAGTCCGGTATCGCAACCGGCGTGCCGGTCGGGACGAAGGTCTGAGCGTTGGACATGTAGTAGATCGGCTGCTGGTAGAACAGCGGCTTGGGCTTGAACTGCGGCACCGGGCGGCCGGTCACGCGCTCGTACAGCGACTTCACCCGGTACAGGCCGGGATGGAAGCGCCTGACCAGCCCGCGGGCGGCGTCGACGTTGTGCTGTTCGTACAGCATGAAGTCGCGGAACGACAGCGGCTGGAACGGCAGCAGATGGTCGCTGTGCTGCAGTTGACGGTCGGCCGAGGCAGCGAGCCACGCGTCGTCGAATACCCGGCCGCCGAGCGGTGTGAGGTCGGAATGCGCAGTCCAATTGCCATCGGAATCAAGCGTTTCCACGCTCAGTCCGGTGGCCGTGCGGACACGACGCAGCTTCACTGGGCACATCCGAGTTGCCTGCGCAGGAACGCGGTGAGGTACCGTGCCACCACGTCGGGTTGCTCGAGCCAGGGCCAATGGCCGGTCCCGGGAATCGGCTGCACCTCACAGTTCCGGAAGATCCGGCGGTAGTCGTCGGTTTGTGCGAACGGCACGTAGCGGTCATCGGCACCCCACACCACCAGGACGTCGCCTGAGTATTCGGCGAGCCGATCGACATAGGGCGCGAGGGCATTCGGGCCAGTGGACCGGTACAGCTTCAAGACCGCATCGGGTGTACCACGGGCGAACATGTGCTCGGCGATCGATTCCAGCGCATCGGCCGGCAGCCCCGGGTCCCGCATGGCGAGCACGCGACGTAGGACGGCCGGGTTGCCGATCCGCGACAGGGCCTCGGCCAGCACGGGTGTCCGCCACAGCTTGGCGGCGAAGTGGTTGATCACCACCGGGGCGTTGATCAACGTGATGCTGGCGACCGAGTCGAGATGGTCGGCGGCCCACGCGAGTGCCCAGGGCCCGCCGAAGTCATGCGCGACCAGATGCACGCGTTCGACGCCGAGCTGGTCGAGGATCGCGTCGAGGTGCGCCGCGTAGGCAGCCACGGTGTACGGCCACTGGGCCGGCTTGTCGGCCGCGCCGAATCCCGGCATCTCCGGAGCGATCACCCGCGCGAAACCGGCGACCGGCGTCAGCAACCGGTCCCACTTGGCCCCGGCATTGTTGCCGTGCACGAACACCACTGCTTCTGGTGCTTGTTGCTGGTCGGGGCCTGATGGACCGGCAACAAGCACCGGCGACCGCACCCCGTCGACAGCCAGCGTGCGGAGTTCGGCAGCGCTGTCCATCAGCGGGATTTTACGGTCGCGCAACGCTTGCCGCGCGTTTTCAACCGATCATGGCGTACCCGTGGCCACCCACGGCACGCGCTCGGCCTCCACGTCGTCGAGCACCAGTTCGGCCACCCGCGACCGGTGGGCCTCCGCACTGCCCAACAGTGCGGCATCGGTGGTGGCCCGCTTGAAGTACAGATGCGCCTGGTGCTCCCAGGTGAATCCGATCCCGCCGTGCACCTGGATGGTGTCGGCAGCAATCTTCGCGAACGCCGCCGATGCGGTGGCCTGGGCGATGCTGGCCGCCAGCGCCGGGTCGTCGGTGCCGTCGGTCAGTGCCCACGCCGCGTGATAGGTCGCCGAGCGGGCGTGCTCGAGATCCACCAGGCAGTCCGCCAGCCGGTGTTTGACGGCCTGGAAGGAGCCGATCTGCCTGCCGAACTGCAGCCTCGATTTCGCGTATTCCACCGACAGATCCAGCAGATGCTGTGCGGCGCCGACCTGTTCGGCGGCCAGCAGTGCCGAGGCCACCTGGAATGCGTGGGCGATGACGCGATCGGCCTCGTCCGTGCCGGCCACCAGTTGGGCGGGCGCAGCGGTCAAGACGATGGTGGCCTGCGGCCGGGTGAGGTCGAGCGTGGTCAGCGGGTTGCGCTGCACGCCAGGGCCCGTCGCCTCGACGGTGTACAGAGCCACGCCGTCGGGTCCCGTGGCCGCCACCAGCAACACGTCGGCGGCATCGCCGTCCACGACGCGCTCGACCGTGCCGGTGAGTGTCCCGTCCTCGGCGACAGTGACATTCACCGCCGCGGGATCGAATGCGCCGGCCCGATCCGGGACCGCGAACGCCGCGGTGCGGGTGCCTTCGGCGAGTGAGCCGAGGAGTTCGCCGCGCACCGGACCGGCCGAGGAGGCGACCAGCGCCGGGATCGAGAGCAACACGGTGCCGAACACCGGGCCGCACGCCAATGCCGCGCCGAGTTCCTCGACCGCGATGGCCTGGTCGACGAGCGTGCCGCCGGCTCCGCCGTCGGCCTCGGGAACCGCCAGACCGAGCACGCCGAGCTCGGCGCCCAACCGCGCCCACACCGACGGATCGAACCGGGGTTCGGACTCCATCAGGGTCCGCACGGTCTGCTCGTCGAAGTTCTCGGCACAGAACTTGCGGACCGCCGTCCGCAGCTGGGCCTGTTCGTCGGTGAACCTGAACTCAGAATCAGCCACATCTCTGGGTTGATCCGCAAGCTTCTCAACCACGCGGGATCTCCTTCCACGGCATACCGGCATCGGCCCGCAGATCGCCGGGCAGCCCGAGGATCCGTTCGCCGAGAATGTTGCGCATCACCTCTGAGGTGCCGCCTTCGATGGTGTTGGCCTTGCTCCGCAGGAAGCGCTGCTGGATGGGGCCGCGCCAATCGGTGCTTTTCTCGTCGTCATCTCGATCGCCCGTCCCGTACCCGTGATACAGGATCCCTTCGGGCCCAAGAAGATCCATGCACCACTGGTAGATGTGCTGGTTGAGCTCGGCGCCGACGAGCTTTCCGATCGACCCTTCGGGACCCGGCCCACCGACGGTGGCGGCCGCACGCGAACGCTCTGCGGTCAGGCGCTGAGCCTCGGAGCGCAGCCATAGCCGGGTCAGCCGATCCCGCAGCACCGGGGTGCGCAGATCCGGGCGTGATGCCCACAGTGCCACGGCATCCGAGATGGTCCCGGCGCCGCGACGGTTGCCGCTGCCGCCGAGCGCGCTGCGCTCGTTCATCAGCGTTGTCATCGCGACGTTCCAGCCGTTGCCGACCTCCCCGAGCCGATGAGCATCGGGGATACGGGCGTCGGTGATGTACACCTCGTTGAACTCGGCCTGGCCGGTCATCTGCCGCAGCGGCCTGGTCTCGACGCCCGGCCCGTGCATGTCCAGCACGAAGTACGTGAGGCCTTTGTGTTTGGGCACATCGGGATTCGAGCGGGCCAGCAGCAGACCCCAGCGCGCCCGGTGCGCCAGGCTGGTCCACACCTTCTGACCGTTCAGCACCCACTCGTCACCGTCGCGAACCGCGGACGTGGCCAGCCCGGCCAGGTCCGATCCCGCACCCGGCTCGGAGAACAGCTGGCACCAGATGTGCTCGGTACTCGCCAGCGGGCGCAGCCACGACTTCTTGAGCTCGTCGGACTGAGCGTGTTCACGCACCGTCGGTGCGGCCATGCCGTAGCCCATCGGATTGAGGCCCAACGGTATGGGGCCGCCGGCGCCCTGCAGGATGCGGTCGGCCACGACCTGCAGACCGCGCGACACCCCGAGACCGCCGAGGCCCTCGGGGAAGTGGACCCAGGACAGGCCCGCGTCGTAACAGGCGGCCAGGTACTCGGGGATCGGGACTTTCTTGGGGTCGTGGTCGGCCACGACCCGGCGGGCGAGGTCGGAGACCCGGTCCGCATCAGCGACGCTGCTCATCCAGCCACGATAGGGAAAGGGATTCAGCGGCCCGCGCGCGGGCGGTAGCGTCACCGGACATGGACCGAAAGCGCGTGGTGATCGCCGGCCTCGGTGACACCGGCGTGCTCACCGCGATCCGGTTGGCACGCCGGTTCGACGTCGTCGGTATCTCGGTGAACCCCGGACTGGTCAGCGGTCAGGAGCTCGGCACGCGGCTGGCCCGGCCCGATGACTGGGCACGCGATTACTGGATCGGCTTCGACCGGTTCCGCGAACTCGATCGCGTCCGCACCGTGCACGGCGCGCTCACCGGCGCCGACTTCTCGGCCCGCACGGTCAGTGTCCGTGAGGCCGACGGCAACGAGCGGGTGGAACCCTACGACGCGCTGGTCATCTCCACCGGTGTGACCAACGGCTTCTGGCGACGAGCCGTGCTGCAGTCCGTGGGGGATGTCGATACCGGGCTGCGGACCGCGCACGAGCGGTTGGGCTCGGCAGGGTCGGTCGCCGTCATCGGCGGCGGCGCGGCGGCGGCCAGCAGCGCGGCCAACATCGCCCTCCGGTGGCCGGCCACCCGGGTAGGCCTTTACTATCCGGGCGAACACCTTCTGCCACAGCATCATTGGCGGGCCCGCAAGCGGGTCGAAGACAGGTTGGCCGCGGCGGGCGTGACACTGCACCCCGGACATCGAGCGGTGGTGCCCGAGGGCTTCGACTGCGCGGCCATCACCTCCGAACCCGTTCACTTCAGCGGCGGCCAGGCTCCGGTGCAGGCGGATGCCGTGCTGTGGGCCATCGGCCGGGTACGGCCCAACACGGCCTGGCTGCCCGCGGACATCCTCGATGAGCGCGGGTTCGTGCGGGTGACACCGGAACTGCGGGTGCCGGGGCACGACAGTGTCTTCGCCGTCGGCGACGTGGCTGCGACCGACCCGCTGCGCTCCTCGGCCCGCAACCGGGCCGACGGGCTGTTGGCCCGGAACGTGAGCGCCTACTTCACCGGCGGCCGCATGCGCGGTTACCGTCCGCCGGCCAGCCGGTGGGGATCGGTACTGGGTGTGCTGCCCGACGGGCTGGAAGTGTTCGCACCCAACGGGTTTGCGTTCCGATTCCCGTCCTGGTCGATCGACCGGGTGCTGCAGCCATGGATCGTCCGCCGCGGCATCTACCGTGGCGTGCGGTCCGACGATCAGTACATCGTCACCAACGGCTGATCGACGGGCACCACGTAGGTGGACAGCATCAGGGTCCGCACGGTGCCGACGTTGTGTGCGTTGTGGACGACGCCGGGCGGGATGAGGAACGGGTCTCCCGAATGCAGGTGCTGGGTCGGCCGATCGTCGAACACCATGTCCACGTCTCCCTGGACGATATAGCCCACTTCCGGCCCCGGATGACTGTGGCGGCCGGACTCCTTGCCGACCGGGATCTCGAACCTGGTCTGGACGATCTCGAATCCCGGCGTGGGAGCGGCGGAACGCTGGAGCTCGGTGCGCGATACGCCCGCGGTCGGGTCATCGGCGAGCGCGGCCGGGGCGGTGATCAGAGCTCCGGTCGCGGCGGTGCTCACGGCGAAGGCGGCCAGGACGAGACGTGTGCGTGTCATGCCTCCATGGCACCCGTCTCAGCTCATCGAGTCCAACGATGCTTTTCGATGACAGTCATCTGTATCGGTGATGACTCCCGCACGTGTTAATACGCGATCCGCTACCGCGGCAGTGCGACGGGCACCGTCTGCAGGCCGGGATATACCGGGGCGGGCGCAGCCGGTGCCGGAACCACACCCGGTACCCCCGCCACTCGGGGCACCCCGGCCACTCCGGGGACCTGGCCGGGTACGGCCGGTGCCGCGGGGGCTGCCGCAACTCCGGGGACCTGGCCGGGCACCGGAGCGAGCTGGCCCGGCACGGCTGGAATTGCGGGGGCTGCCGCAACGCCCGGTACCTGGCCGGGCACCGGCGCGACCTGTCCGGGCACTCCTGGTGCCGGAGCCGCTGGTGCAGGCGGAGCAGCCGCCGCTGCCGCGTTCTGGCTGAGCACCCGCAGCAGGTCAGGTTTCATCTGCTGCAGCTGCGATCCCCAGTAGTTCCAGTTGTGGGTGCCGTTCGGCGGGAAGTCGAACTTCGCGTTGCGCCCACCCGCGGCCACGTACTTCTGCTGGAACTCCTTGTTGGAGTTGATGGTGATGTTCTCCAGGAACTGTGCGCTGTACAGGGTGCCGAAGTTGCCGCCGGAACCGTCCAGTTCGGAGGGAACGCCGTTGCCGCAGTACACCCAGATCGCGGTGTTGTTGGCCACCAGCCGGTTGATGTTGACCATCGGGTCGTTGCGACGCCAGGCGGGGTCGTTGGAGATGCCCCACATGTCGGTCGAGTTGTAGCCGCCGGCATCCTTCATCGCGAAGCCGATCATGGTGGGCCACAGGCCTTGTGACGGATTCAGGAACCCGGACAGGGCACCGGCGAAGATGAACTGGGCGGGATGCCAGATCGCCAGGGTCAGCGCCGCGCCGCCGGACATCGACAGTCCGACGACGGCGTTTCCGGTCGGCGCCACGTCGCGCTTGGCGGCCAGGTAGGCCGGGAGTTCCTGGGTCAGAAAGGTTTCCCACTTGTAGGTGGTGGTGCCCGCGCTGCCGGCCGCAGGCCGGTACCAGTCGCTGTAGAAGCTGGACTGCCCGCCCACCGGCATGACGACCGAGATGCCTGAGTTGTAGAACCACTCGAACGCGGCGGTGTTGATGTCCCAGCCGTTGTCGTCGTCCTGGGCGCGCAACCCGTCGAGCAGGTACAACGCGTGTGGACCGCCGCCCTGGAACTGCACCGTGATATCGCGGCCCATCGCGGCTGAAGGGACCTGCAGGCGTTCCACCGGTAGCCCGTCGCGCGAATACGCCGCAGCGGTCGGAGCCGGTCCGGCCATCACCAGTGCCGGCAACATCAACCCTGCCATCGTCGCGGCTGCCACGCGGCGCGACATCCGACCGAACATTCTCAGTCTCACACCGGCACGCTAACAACGCCTGAGCAGCGCCTACTGGGGCCGCGCCTGGCGTAACCCCTCCGTTATCAAGGTGATTCGGTTCCGATGCCGGAGGGGCCGGATCGGCGCCACTCGCGCGGTGACCGGCCGTGCGTCCGCCGGAACTGGCGGCTGAAGTACCCAGGGTCGAGCATCCCCACCCGTGCGGCGACCTCGGCCACTGAGAGGTCGGTATCGCCGAGCAGGGCACGAGCCCGACTCATCCGGCGCTCGTTGATCCACTCGCCGACCGTGCGCCCGGTCCGTCGGCGCACCAACGTGGTGAGATGACCCGCTGTCATTCCGACCTCGTCGGCGACGTCGCGCAACGACAGCGGCTCCGACAACCTGCGGTCGATCGCCGAGAACACCTCGGCCAGTAGCGGCTCTCCACTGCGCCGTAGGCCGCTGACCACATCGTCGGCGAGACGCGCCAGGTCGATGAGCAACAGGGTCAGATGGGCCAGCGTGGCTTGGCGATAGCCCTCGCACCGGCCGGTCAGCTCCGCCTCGATCGATCGGATCGTGCTGTCCCAGAGCGGCTGCCGATCGGCGGGTATGTGCAATTGCAGTAATCCGCCGGACTTCCCGTGGATGAACGGGAACAGCAGGGGGTGGGCCTGCCAGGTGGGCCATGGCGCGCCGGTGTCGTCGCCCAGCGCGGTGGGGTCGAAGTACACGCCGATCCCGTCGGACTCGGTGGTCAGTGGACGGGGGTCGATCACCTCGCCCGCTGACACCACGTAGACCACCCCTTCGGTCGCCACGTACCAGAGCACCGGGAAGTCGTGGATGTGCGGACGGTGCTCGGGGATGTCGGCGCGGCGGCCCCGGGTCACCGAAACCGGCGGCGCGTCGCGGTCCGTCCAGTACCGGTAGACGGGGACGCCATCGCGGTGGCGGACCAGTCGAGACACGTCGGACATGAAACCAAAGATAATCCTGATTTGCCCAATCTTCGCCCAACTATCCTTGCGACAACCGATGGATCATGGAATTCATGACCGAACATCGTCCACATCGTCTGAAGAACCGGCACGACTACGTGCCTGCCGCGGGTCATGACGCGTTCCTGCCCGGCTACGACCTCCTGACGCGGGTCCTGGGGATGAATCCCGCCTACCGCGACCTGGTCGCGCAGGCCGGACTCGCAGACGGCCAGCGGATCGTCGAAATAGGTTGTGGAACAGGAAACCTCACTGTCCGCGCCAAGAAGGCATGTCCCGGCGCCGACATCGTCGGGACAGACCCTGATCCCCGGGCGCTGCAGCGGGCAGAACGAAAAGCCAAGGGCATGACCGGTATCGGATTCACAAGGGCCTACGCCCAGGAACTGCCGTTCGGCGGCGGCGAATTCGACCGGGCGCTGTCGTCGATGATGCTGCACCACCTCGACGAAGCGACCAAGCTCGCGGCCGCCCGCGAGCTGTTCCGGGTGCTGCGGCCGGGCGGCAGCTTGCACGTCGTCGACGTGCGCGGCGACGCCCTCTACGGGCTGTTCGAGGACGCCGGATTCGATTGCGCGGTGGTGGGATCCGGGCACATCCGGCTGGCCGGAAGGCTTACGTACCTCCGCGCGACTCGTCCGGCGTGAACGCCGCGGGATCGGCCAGCGGGATGAGCAGACTCGACGGCGCGTCTCCGCCCTGACGGATCCGGTAGGTGCCGCCGGCCAGCGCCTGCCGGGCCGGCTCGGTGGGCACCAGGTGGGGGAAGTCGTAGGTGGTCAGGGTCAGCCGTAGCCGATGGCCCGGTTCGATCAGCGCCGCGGTGGGGAAGACCTCCAGGTCGTAGCGGGTCAGCTCACCGGGCACCACCGGCTCGGCGGCGGCGCGGGTGCTGACGTGATGCGGCCGTAGCACTGTTCCGTCCGGCTGATACCAGGTCTTCTCCGGATCCAGCGCCCGGTGCGATCCGAGCAGCGCACCCTGGGTCAGCGGTCGGCTGGCCCCGTCCGGCGCCACGTCGTCGAGGTGTGCCACCCACAGGGTCTCGGAGCTGTCGGCCGTCGCCTGCACGGTCAAAACGACTGGGCCGGCGATCAGTTGGGCCTCGGTGAACTCGGCCGTGGTGTAGGTCAGGGCCTCTCGCTGAAGCCGGCGGTTGTCCAGGTCGTAGCGGATGCGCCGGCCCGCCTGAGCGGCCATGAAGCTGCCCATCCCCAGGGTCCACTGTTCGAGGCTGCGACCGGATATCGGACCACGCACCGCGTAGCGCAGGATGGCCTCGGTCTGCTCAGCGGCTGGTTCGGCGGCGAGGTGCCCGCCCGCGGCCAGATACAGCCGCGTCGGCATGGCCTCGGGGAACGGATAGTCCTGCGCCTGGAACCACGACTGGCTGCCGATGGCCTGGAAGCGGATCGGAGCACCGGTCACCTCGGCATCGGTGTCGTCCTTGAGCCACCGGTCGAACCAGCGAAGCTGCAAGGCATGGACATGCAGCCCGTCCATGTCCGAGACGTGATACCAGGGGCCCATGATCAACTGCACCCGGTCCGAGAGCGGCTGGCCGGGCGCCATCGGAGCATTGGGTGGCCGGCCGGTGTAGGCGTTCTGAAGCGCGGCGTAATTCAGTGGCGCGCCGCGCTGGAAGGCGTCGTGCCAGCCGCCGATCAGAAACACGGCGACCTTGTTCTTCGCGATCTCCGGCAGTACGTCCGAGGCCCGCATGGTGTCCCAGAACGGCCCGTCGAAGGCGGTGTCCCCGCCGGCTGTGGCGTCGCCGATCATGGTGCGGAAGTACTGGCGCTGGGCACGCCCGCGTTGGCGGACCGCAGCCAGGCCACCGGCCCGGGGCCGCTCATGAGCGCCGCGCTTGGCGAACTCCAGCGCCGGGTTGACCACGTTGAGCAGCGAGTAGACCGCGCCGTAGGCGCGCACCGTACGCATGTGCGGTACCCCGCCCATGGTGACCACGTCGCGGTAGAAATCGTTGGCGGCCATCACCGGGAAGATCGCCTTCAGTGGTGAGTCGGGGCCGACCGCGGCGGCGGTGAGAAGCTGGTTGATGGCCAGGTAGGAGATCCCGAACATCCCGACCCGGCCGTTGGAATTCGGCAGCCGCGCAGCCCAATTCACCAAGTCGACGCCGTCTTGGACCTGTACGGCGCTCAGCATCTCGAACGATCCGCCCGAGACGCCGGTACCCCGTACGTCCGCCATCACCTCGATGTAACCCCGCCGGATCAGGTACGGGGTGGCTCCGCCGCCGATCTGGGCGGCCGGCGGCGGTGCCTTCTTGCCGTAGGGCGTGATGGACAGCAGCACCGGGAACGGTCCGACCGCCGGCGCGCCCGTCTCGGGGACCGTCGGATAGTGGATGTCGGCACGGAGGACGGTGCCGTCGGACGCGCGGACCGCCACGTTGTGGTGGACTCCGACACCGTAGCGCGCAGGCGGGGGAGTCCAGACCGGTTCGAGCGGCGACGGGTTGCGCTTACGGACGCGCGTCGCCGATCGTCCGGCCACCTTGTTGCCGCGGTTGCCTCGGACCGTCTGCCACTGGTTCGCCATCCGTCCTCCTTGACGTGTCGGCCTGGCTCCACGGTATCCAGTGGGCCGAACATCGTGCCGACGGACTACCCGGCCATGAACTCCGAGTAGGCCGATGCCAGTTCGGGTGACAGTCCCGTCACGTTGCACGCGCGCTGGGTGTCCCCGATGGGTGCCAGGATGCCGCGCAGGTCGTAGTACTCCTGCGGGTTGGCGGTGAAGTAACCGCGCAGCGTGGCCGCGGCCTGCGGACGCGGTTGGGCGAATGCGGCGGTCACGGCCTGGTTGGCGCCCGGGTGGCTGTCCAGATAGGCGCGCGCGGCGCCGGTGGTGCTGCTGACCGTGCCGGCCACCCCGCTGGCGCTGCAGTCGGGTGCGGCGGACGCCGCCGGCGCGCCGATCATCGCGGCGGCCACCCCGCCGAGCAGGCCGGCGGCGCAAGCGCCGGCAATTCCACGGCGCGCGGTGATATCAGTGAACTTCATGATCAATTTCCTTCGGGATTGTGGGATTCTCATTGGTTCGCGATTCGTGATCGCTGATGTCCCCGGCCCGAACTCGAAAGTAACCGCGACGCGGTCGAGCAAACATCTGCGCTGTGAAACGGCTGTGACGGGTGTGGTGGTGTTACCGCTGCCACCGTGAATTACGCCTCAATGTCGTCGAATTGCGGCCATTGATCTTGAAATGTCTCAGAGACCGGTCGCCATTCTTAATTGATCGTGATCTGTGGCGCCCGATGTAGTGACCGAATTGTTATCCGGAAGACGTCCAGCTAACCGATCCGTTCATCGCTTGAGAGTTAGCCCGGACAAGGAGTTGCGCAGCCCGCCATCGCGGTAGATCTGCACACCTGCCACGGCCAGCATCACCGCGGCGGTTGCCATGTGCACGACGGCGTCGGTGATGTTGTTGGGAAAGGCGAATACGTAGGCCACCTGGTTGGAGAAGAACGCCCAGATTCCCGGCAGGGCCCCGGCCACCGCGGCCAGGAGGAGATAGAGCACGGCCCAGGATTTCCGCCAGCACAACACCAGGCCGGGGCCGAACAAAGCCAGGCCGGCCACTGCATGCCAGCCGTTGTAGTCCATGCCCAGAATCGGGGCGGTCGGTGCATCAGGGCCGATCGCGAAACTCGGCTCGGCAATGAAACCGATGATTGCCTGCACCACATGGAACAGCGAGATGATCAGCAGTCCCCACTGGGCGAAACTCCACCTCTGCACCCGCACGCGAGGAGGACGAGTAGGCACAGTCGGACGTTACGTCTACTACAGCGTGTAGTCAACGGTCCGGCCGTATGGTCGGGACGTGGAGATCCGTACCGCCAGGGCCGATGACATAGCCGACATCGCGCCGTTCTTCCGGGCCATCGTCGCCGACGGCGAAAGCTACACGTACCCCGATGACCTGACCGACGGGCAGATCCAAGAACTCTGGCCGGCTCCCGCACCCGGTCACACCATCGTCGCCGTGGTCGACGGGGCCATCGTCGGCACCGCGCGGATGGGGCCCAACAAGCCCGGCCGCGGTGATCATGTCGGCACCGCGAGTTTCATGGTCGATCCGGCGTCGTCGGCGCGCGGCACCGGGCGGGCCATGGCGCGGTGGGTGATCGATTGGCACCGGGAAAACGGTTACCGGGCAATCCAGTTCAATGCGGTGGTGGAGACGAACGTACGGGCCGTGGCGCTCTGGCAGGACCTGGGCTTCCGGATCATCGGCACCGTGCCGAAGGCCTACCGGTCCCGGACCCAGGGCCTGGTCGGGTTGCACATCATGTACCTGGAGCTGTGAACGTCACCAGGTGTCGACGAACCGTGACCGGGCCGCGGGACGCTCGTGCACCGCGGCCGCGGCCAGCGTGGCGGCGATCAACCCCCGGGTCTCCGCCGGGTCGATGACGTCGTCGATCTCGAACAGCGAGGCGGAGTTGAGTGCCCGCGCGTTCTGCTCGGCCGCCGCGGTGGCGGCCCGCACGGCCTGCTCGCGTTCGTCGTCGTCGGCGATGGCCTCCAATTCCTTCCGCAGGCCCAGGCGGACCGCTCCCTCCAGGCCCATCGGGCCCAGGTGAGCACCGGGCCAGGCCACCGTGAGCAGGGGCTCGTGCAGGCTGCCCCCGCACATCGCCTGTGCCCCAAGGCCGTAACCCCGCCGCAGGATCACCGCGACCAGTGGCACCGTGAGCGCCGCTCCGGCGACCAGCAGCCGTGAACCGCGCCGCACCAGGGCTTCGGCCTCTGCCGCCGGGCCGACCATGTAGCCGGGGCAGTCGACCAGGGAGACGACCGGCAGGCCGAAGGCGTTGCACAGCTGCAGGAACCGGGCGGCCTTGTCGGACGCCGCGGCCGTGATGGCACCGGCCATCACCATCGTGTTGTTGGCGATGATGCCCACCGGCCTGCCGTCGATGCGGGCCAGGGCCGTCACCATCTCCGGGGCGAACTTCTCCCGCAGGACGGTGACCGAGCCGGTGTCGGCGAGCGTCTCGATGATCGGCGCGACCGGGTAGGCGCGCCGGGCGCGTTCGGGAACCATTGTGCGCAGGACGGTTTGGCCGGCAACGGGGCCGGGTTCGGTCGGCCCGGTGAAGTAGCCCATCAAGGTCCGGGTGGTCGCGACCGCCTCCGCCTCGTCGGCCACCACGACATCGACCACACCGTTGGGCGCCTGCACCGAGATCGGGCCGACGTCGTCGGGCGCGACATCCCCGAGGCCGCCGCCGGCGATCATCGCGGGCCCACCCATCCCGATGGAGCTGTCCTGGGTGGCGACGATCAGGTCGGCCGCACCGGCGATCACCGCATTGCCCGCGAAACACCTGCCCTTGACCACGGCGATCCGTGGCACCACGCCAGACAACCCAGCCCACAACGCGAATGCGCGGATCTCCAGGGACGAGACCGTCGGAATGTCGGTGTCGCCGGGGCGTCCGCCACCACCCTCGGCGAAGAACACCGTCGGTAGTTTCAGCCGTTCGATGATCTCGAACAGCCGGTCCTTCTTGCGGTGGCCCAGAGCGCCCTGGGTGCCGGCCAGCACGGTGTAGTCGTAGGACAGCACCGCACACGCCGCGCCGCCGATCCGTGCGGTTCCGGCCAGCAGACCGTCGGCGGGCGTGCGTTCGATGAGATCGTCGAGGGCGCGACGTTGCCGCTGAGCCGCGATCGCGAACCGCCCGTACTCGACGAACGATCCATCGTCGACCAGGTCTGCGATGTTCTCCCGGGCGGTGCGGCCCCCTGCCGCGTGCCGGCGCGCGACCGCGTCGGGCCGGCCCGCATCCTGCGTCAACGCCCTTCGGCGCAGCAGTTCGGCGAGATCGTCGCGGAGCGGTTCGTCGGGCATCGGCAGGCTCCTGGAATAGCGGGCGTGCGGTCGGAGGTTGCGCACACATGTGACCGCCACCTCATCTAACCCGTTCGATCCGCACGAACTCTTGGCCGAGGCCCGGTTGGGCGTGTTGGCCACCATCAAGGCCTCCGGGATCCCGCAACTGTCACCGGTGACACCGTTCTACGACCGGGCCGCCGGCGTCATCTACGTCTCGATGACCGAAGGCCGCGCCAAGACGGTCAACCTGCGCCGCGATCCCCGCGCGGCGCTGGAGGTGACCAGCGCCGACGGCTGGGCCTGGGCCACCGCCGAAGGGCCGGTGACGTTGACCGGCCCGGGTACCGATCCGCATGGCCCCGAGGTCGAGGCGCTGGTCGACTACTACCGCCGCGCAGCGGGTGAGCACCCGGATTGGGATGAGTACCGGTCGGTGATGGTGTCCGATCGCCGGGTGCTGATGCGGCTGACCGTCGAACGGGCGTACGGGGAGAAGCTGCGCTGACTCAGCCGACCGGAATCTCGGCCGCGATCCGGTCCAGCACCGCGGGATAGCGGTTGGCCTCCCGGTGTGCCCCGGGCTTGCCACTGCTGACGATCGCCGCCGACAGGCTGCGTTGCGGGTCGGCCCACACCGCGATGTCGACCAACCCGGTGTGCCCGAATGCCGAAGGGGTGTTGCGGCCGAACGGCCCGAAACGCTTCCCGCCGAGCATGTAGCCGGTGCCCCAGCGCATCGGCTTGAGGCCGGTCGCCACGTCCGGGCGCATGCGCCGGCACGGCGCCGTCGCGGCCTGCAACGTCTCCGGTTTCATGATCCGGACTCCGTCGAGTTCTCCTCCGCGGCGCAGGATTTCGGCGAACCGCGACAGCTCGTCGGCGTTGGATACGGTGGTCGACGACGGGATGACACTGGTCAGGAACAATGGGGTGTTGCTGAGCGGGATGATGCGGTCCAGCGTCCCGCCCACTGCGGCCCGGAACGCCGCGGCGATCGGCGCGGGCAACGGCTTGCCCGTGACGTGGCTGGGTGCCACCAGCGGAACCTCTTCTGCGGCAACGCCGTAATTGGTCCACCGGAACCCCAGCGGGTCGAGAATCTCGTCGGCCAGGATGTCGCGGATGTTGCGGCCCGTGGCTGCCGAGACGATCTCACGGACCAGCGGACCCCAGGTCAGGCCGTGATAGATGTGCACGAGGCCGGGCCGGTAGACCGGTTTGAGCAGGGCGAGTTGCTCACGGGTGTACTCGCTGTCGTCCACGCGGGTGACGTCAGGTCGCGGTCCGGTGTGGATCGGCACGCCGGCGCTGTGGGTGATCACGTGCCGGATCGTGGTGCGGTCCTTGCCGTGGCTGGTGTAGCTGGGCAGGTAGTCGCAGACCCGGTCGTCGAGGGAAAAGTGTCCCTGCTCGACGAGCATGTGGACCACGGTCGTACTGATCGCCTTGGCCGCCGAGTAGACGCAGAACGGGGTCGCGGTCGTGACGGGGATCTTTTCGGCGTCCGGCGCATCGTCAGGGCCGTTGCCCCAGCCGTGCCCGATCGCGCGGTTCAGCACGGTTTTTCCGTTGCGCCGCAAGCACACCTGGATGGCCGGGTGCAGGCCGGATCCGTACCAGTACCGGACGGATTCCCAGATCCGCTCGACGGCCGCCGGGTCGATCTCCGAATGGTCCTCGTCGCCGATGTCGGTGACGGCGTCCAGGTCGGAGGGGAGGGCGATCTTGCCGGTCGGCGCTTGTTGGCTCATTCGCTCTTCCTGGTCAGGGTCGCGGAAAGGTGGTGCTGGAGTGGCTGTCCGACGGCGCCCATCCGCAGGTTGTACGTCAGTTGGTCTCCGACGACCTGGACGGAACGCGACAGTGCCGCAACATTTTTGGCTGACGCGGTCAGCCCGATGGTGGTCGCGGCCAGCTCCAGGTCGATGCGTCCGTCGACGGCGCGCACCGTGCCCTCCTGGATCTCGGTGATGCCGGTGGGATGCGCGAGAACCCACTCGACCCGGCCGGGTGCCGGGACCCGGAGGTATCCGGTCTCGGCGTGCAGCGGCCGGCCGTCGTCACGTGCCCTGGTGCGCTGGCTGTAGGTCAGGAACGGTTTGCCGACGTGGCCGAAGGTGATCTCTTCGAGGTACTCGAACGATTCGATCGTCGGATACTCACCGGCGCCGGGACCGGCCCAGGTACCGAGCAGCGGAGCCAGCACGGTCAGGTTCGGATGGAGGTCGGGCACAACGACAGGGTACGGCGGCGGCATGGTGGGGCCCCATCGCGTCGCGTCGGCCCAGGTCAGCTCGCGGTGTAGGCCTCGGCGGTGCGATCTGCCGCAGCGCGGGCCTGTGCCGGATCCTCGCCGGCCGCCAGGTCCGCCTGGTACCAGAGTTCACTCGCCGTGGTCATGAAGCCGCGGCCCTCCTCGCCGGCCGCCCAGGCCGCGCCCTCCTCCGGCGTGATGCGCTCACCGCCACTGAGGTATCCGGCCAGACCGAGAAGTGCCGAGTCCCAACCGACTCCGACCGCTCCCGGTCCGAACTGCAGCCAGAACTCGTCGTCGTCACCGGAGTGCATGATGTGGTCCAGCGTGAAGGTGGCCCGGTCCTCACCCGCGGCCGTGATGGTGACCTCCACCCAGCTGGTCGCCCCCATGGCCTCCCATGTGGTGGTGAACGACCGCGGCGGATCGCAGCTCAGCACCTCGCCGGACGCGTTCCCTTCCAGCTGGAAACGGCCTCCCAGCTGCAGGTCGCCCGTGACCGGCAGGAACCAGCGGGGGATCCGTTCGATGCTGGTGCAGGCATCCCACAGATCGGCGGCGTCGGTGTCGTAGGTCTGGCTGACGCTCACGACGCGCGCTTCACGGGCCTCGAACGTCTTGCGGCCCACGCTGCGCCGGACTGCGTTGAGCTGGTGTTGGACGTCGATCACGGGGAAGCCTCCTTGTTCGTCGTTCTTCTTCGTTCACGTTTGCCGCGCGCGATCTCGGTTGCCAGGGCATCCAGATGCGGTGTCCAGTTGTGCCGGAACCGCTCCAGCCACTGGTCGACCTCGCGCAGCGGCGCGGTGTCGACGCTGTACAGCCGGCGGGTGCCTTCTGCCCGCACGCTGGCGAAACCGTTGTCCCGCAACACCTTGAGGTGTTGTGAGACCGCGGGCTGGCTGATCTCGAACTCGGCTCGGATCACGTCGGTGATGGCACCGGATGACATCTCACCCGTCTGGATGAGCTCGAGGATCCGCCTGCGCACCGGGTCTCCGAGGATGTCGAAGGCGTGCACGTGACCCAGAGTAAAAGCTGTGACTTATATAAGTCAAGACTGAACCTTGCACCGCGACCGACCGTGTCTGTACGCAACACGCCGCGAAACAGCGACATTTTGGGGTCGCTCGCGGTGCAACCGACTGCGCACCGGCCTGGTTACGACGTGTGCGCGATGACCATGGCCTGGGCCGTGGGTTCATCCAGTTGCGCCTGACGCGCCCGCTTGGTCGTCGCGTACACGGTGAAGCCCGATGCCTCCAGCGCCGCGGATACCGCGGTGACGTCGTGTCGCAGGAACGTCAGCGCCACGTCCCGGCCGAACGCGTGGTCGTAGACCGCCGTCTCGCCGTCGGTCTGGAATCCCAACAGCAACCAGCCCGGATCGGTCAGGACCCGGCGGAACGCGGAGAACAGCTCGGGCAGTGCCTCGGCGGGGGTGTGGATGATCGAGTACCAGGCGCACACCGCATCGAAGGTCCCCGCCTCATACGGGAGGTCGAACATGTCGGCGGTGTGAAACCGCACCTCCGGCCACTGTTGCCTGGCGAGGGCGATCATCGCGGCCGAGCCGTCGACCCCCTCGGTCCGCAGACCGCAGTCGGCAAGCTCGGCGGCGGCCTCCCCGGGCCCGCATCCCGCATCGAGGGCTCTCGTGCCGCCGGACCGCACTGCCAGGTCTGCGAAGGACCGCAGGACAGCGCGATCGAAGGGGCGGGATTCGAACTCGCCGGCGAACGTCCGGGCGTACTCGTCTGCGATCACGTCGTACTGCTCATATGCCCGGCCACCCACTGCGCCAACTCTAGGGCCCGACGCCGGAAGCCCAGCTCAGGCCGCACGGTAAGGTTCCGCAGGTGAGCACCTCAGCCAAGCATGCCGCGCGTCTGCGCGGTGGTCTGGTCGGCGCGTGCTCGGCACTCACCGCAACGGTCGCGCACACCGCGGCCGGCGGGATGACCCCGACGAGCAGCCCGCTGATCGTGCTGTTGCTGCTGTGCGCGGCGCTCGGTGCCGCCGTCGGTGGCCTGAACCCGCAGACGCGCCCGGTCAAGACCGGCCTGCTCATCGCGGGCCTGGGCGCCGGACAGCTACTCGGTCACTTCGCACTGGCGATGTCCGGTGGGCACCATCACGCGGCATCGCTTCTCACCGCACCCATGATCGGGATGCACGCCGCGGCCGCGGTGGGTCTCGGGCTGGTGATCGGCATGGCCGAGTACCTGTTCGTGGTCGGCGCCTCGGTGCTGTCCTGGTTGCGGATCTTCGCCACCGCCCGGATCCGCCCGTTGGTGCGTGAGCTCTGGTGGCCTTCGAATGTGGTTGTGGCGCGGCCTGTTCTGCTGCACGCCGGCCTGGGGATGCGAGCGCCGCCAGCGGTGTCCGGCATGGGCGGCTGACGCCCACCCCTTCATTCTGAGCCCGTCGAACTGACGGGCTGTTACCCGTTTGTGCGCCCGCGCGCACTGTTCCGGTGTTCTCAAGATCTTTTCCGCGAAGGCATTTCCATGACCATCACCCCTGACGATCAACTACGGGACGCATCCCCTCCTCCCGTCAAGTCCAACTCCGTCCGTCCCCTTCTGGTGCGGCTGCACTTCTACGCCGGCGTATTCGTCGGTCCGTTCATCCTGATCGCGGCCGTCACCGGTCTGCTCTACGCGCTGATCCCGCAGATCGACACCTTCGTCTACCGACACGAGCTGACGGTCGCGCAGGTCGGGACCGAACGGCTGCCGCTGGCCGATCAGCTGGCCGCGGCGCGCCATGCCCATCCCGAAGGCACGGTGGAGAGCATCCGCCCGCCCGCAGCCCCCGACGAGACCACCCAGATCAGCCTGCTGGTGGGGCCGGAATTCAAGGACGTTCCGCCGGACTACTCGCGCACGGTGTTCGTCGACCCCTACACCGGCGAGGTGCGCGGGGCGCTGACCACCTACGGGCAGTGGATGCCGATGCGGGCCTGGTTCGACGAGCTGCACCGCAACCTGCATCTCGGGGCGTTCGGCCGCAACTACAGCGAGCTGGCCGCCAGCTGGATGTGGGTGATCGCACTGGCCGGGCTGGCCCTGTGGGTCATGCGGCGCCGGGAGAACCGAACGGTGCGCGATCTGGTTCTGCCCGACCGGACGGCCTCGGGCCGTCGACGCACGCTGTCCTGGCACGGCGCGGTGGGCGTGTGGATCGTGGCGGTCCTGTTGGCGCTGTCGGTGTCGGGCATCACCTGGTCGCGTTACGCGGGGGAGACGGTCAACGGCATTCAGGCACGGCTGAACACCACGGCGCCTGCCGTGGACACCTCGTTGTCCGGGGCCCCGGTGCCTGAGGCGGCACACCACGGGCAGCACGGCGGCCAGGCCGAGTTGCGCGGCGCCGATACCGTGCTGCGGGCCGCCGAGCAGGCCGGACTGCGTGGCCCGATGTGGCTGTACCCGCCTGCCGAAGCCGGTGAGGCCTGGAAAGTTGCCGAGCGCAAACGTGATTGGCCCACCCGTGCCGACGCGATCGCGGTCGACCCTGAAACCGGGGCGGTGACCGATCGGGTGAACCTGGCGCAGTGGCCCTTGCTGGCCAAGCTCACGGACTGGACGATCGATGCCCATATGGGCCTGCTGTTCGGCATTGCCAACCAGATCGTGCTGGCGATCGCCATGGTTGGACTGATCACCGTCATCGTGCGCGGCTACCGAATGTGGTGGCAGCGCAGGCCCACGCGCGGTTCGGCCTGGGCCGTGGGCCGCGCGCCGCTGCGCGGGGCGCTGCGGCAGTTGCCGCCTTGGGGCAGCGTGGCGATCGTCGCCGTCGCGGCCGTCATCGGGTGGTCCCTCCCGCTGTTCGGGTTGAGTCTGGTGGCTTTTCTGCTGGTCGATGTCGCTGTGGCGTGGTGGAAGGAAAGATCAAATGTCTAAGGTCGCAGCTGTTCTGACGGGGACCGCGCTGGCGTTGGCGGTAGGACTGGGCGCCTGCACCGAGCAACATCACGACGAGAAGATGGCCGAGACGGTGCAGGTCAGTGAGCAATGGGCCAGCGCCGCTGATACCGGGATGACCGCTGTCTTCGGCACGCTCAAGAACACCGGCCACCATGATGTGCGCATCGTGTCGGCGACCTCCCCGGCTGCAGGCATGGTGGAAGTGCACGAGGTGGTCAGCGATGGCGGCGGGTCGAAAACCATGCGGCCCAAGGAAGGTGGTCTCACCATCGCGGCCGGTGGCACCCATGAACTGGTCCCCGGCGGGGATCACCTGATGTTGATGGACCTGAAGGCGCCACTGCAGCCCGGCGCCGACGTTCCGGTCTCGCTGATGTTCGACGACGGGTCGTCATTGCCGGTCACGGCCCAGGTGCGGGATTTCGCCGGCGGTAACGAGAACTATCAGCCCCCATCCCCGCGCGGACATGGCTGAGCCGTCCCGCCTCGCGGTCAGCCGGAGGCGTCTCCTCACCGGGGGCGCTGCCGCGCTGGCCGGCGGCGCGGTGCTGAATCAGTCCGGCGCGGCCCATTCCGCCACTGTGCAAAGCGGTTTCGGTGTCGATGTAGAGCCGTTCCACGGACCGCACCAGGGCGGGATCGCCACCGCGCCGCAGTCGCACGGGCTGTTCGTGGCATTCGATCTGAACGAAGGCGCAAAGGCCGACGCACGCCGCACGGAACGGGAAACCGTCGCCGCGATCCTGCGATTGTGGACGGCCGACGCCGCCCGCCTGACCCGCGGCGCTCCTGCGCTGGCCGACACCGAACCCGAACTCGCCACCCGCCCAGCCAGGTTGACGATCACCGTCGGCCTGGGAGTCGAGTTGTTCGACCGGATCGGACCGGCGGGATCCCGGCCGCGGTCGGCCCGTGAGCTGCCGGTGTTCGACGTGGACCGGCTCGAAGACAGATGGTCCGGCGGTGATCTGGTGCTGCAGATCTGTGCCGACGATCCGGTGACGGTGGCCCACGCCAACCGCGTGCTGACCAAGAACGTCCGGTCCATGGCGACCCCGCGCTGGCGGCAGGCCGGGTTCCGCAATGCCCGCGGCGCCGACGCGAGCGGCACCACCATGCGCAATCTGATGGGACAGGTCGACGGCACCGCGAACCTCACCGCCGCCGACTTCGATGATCTGGTCTGGATGTCCGGCCCGGTGCACCCGGGTCTGGCCGGCGGCACGCTGATGGTCATCCGGCGGATCGCCATGCACCTGGACACCTGGGACGAGCTGGACCGTCAGAGCAAGGAGTTCACCGTCGGCCGGACCCTGGATTCCGGGGCGCCACTGACCGGTAGCCGTGAGGCGGACGAACCGGACTTCTCCTTGATGCACAACGGAATTCCGGTCATTCCGCAGAACTCGCACGTCGCGCTGGCGCACCATCGCGGCACGCGGGAACGCTTTCTGCGCAGGCCCTACAACTACGACGATCCGCCGGGACCTGGTCAGGCCTCGAACACCGGGTTGATCTTCGCGACCTTCCAACGCGATATCGACGAGCAGTTCCTGCCGGTGCAGCGCCGCCTCGCCAAGTTCGATGCGCTCAACCAGTGGACCACGGCCATCGGGTCGTCGGTGTTCGTGGTGCCCGGCGGGGTGCGGACACCCGACGGTTATCTGGGGCAGGAGTTGATCGGCTGAACTCAGGCCACCGTCGGCGACGTGTTTGGGGCCGGCGCCGTGGGCGACGCGCAGTGCGATGTCGGCCTCGGTACGGGTCAGGTGGTACAGGCGTTGCGGGAGTGCCGTGCTGGGTTCGGGCTCATGGGCAGGGTCGACCAGTATCACCAGCGCCCGCCGCCGGTCCGGCTCCTGGCGGCCATCCCCTTGAGTGCGGATCGAGGTTGGTCTATTTCGAGTGGTCGGAGATGGCGTGCGAAATGGACCGACGCTGAGCTGACGATTGCTCTGCACAGACCGCACACTGCTGATCTACTCTCGCGGTATGACCGATCACGACAAAGCCGCGGCCCGGCGCGAAATTGCCGACGCTCTGCTCAACGCCCTCAACCGGCGCCACGAAGTGCTCGACGTGATCGTGGACGCCGACGATCGCCCGGCGGCCATCGAAGCGGTTGCTGGTCTGCTCGGCACCTCGCACGCCGCCGCCGAAGCCGTGGTGGGGTTGTCGTTCGCGCAGATCACCAAGGACTCGCGGCGCGCCATCGCGGCCGAGCTCGACGACCTCAACTCCCAGCTCAGCTTCACGGTGTTGGAGCGTCCGGCGGCCTCGGGTGAATCCCTGGATCTGCGGCCGTTCGCCGCCGAAACCGACCGCGACATCTTCGTCGCCCGGACCACCGACGTCGGTGCTTCCGGCGACGGGTCGGGTGCGCCCGCGGCCGATGTCGACGACGAGATCCGCGCGGCGCTGGGCCGGGTGGACGCCGAAGAGGCTGCCTGGTTCGTGGCGTTGGAGGGCGACCAGAAGGTCGGCATGGTGTTCGGCGAACTGAGCCACGGCGAGGTCAACGTCCGGATCTGGATCCACCCGGACTTCCGTAAGCGCGGCTACGGCACCGCCGCCCTGCGTAAGTGTCGCTCCGAGATGGCGACGTACTTTCCCGCCGTGCCGATGGTGGTGCGTGCCCCGGGGGCCCTTCCCCGGTCGTAACGCGCCTGCGTTCAGCCGGTCTGGCTGTGCAGGCTCGCGACGATGATGCGGGCCAGACCTTCGGCGCGTTGCCGGGAGTAGTTCCGCCCCTCCGACAGGACCGGATAGACCACACCGCCGAGCAGGGCGTCGGCCGCGGCTGATGCCAGGTCGGCGTCGATGTGATCGGCCAGCAGCCGGTCGCGCACGGAATCGACCAGCGGGCGGCTGAAGCCCGCACGCAATCGTGCGGCGGTGTCCTCGTGCTCGAGTGAGGCCGCCGTCAGAATGCGCAGCATGGCATTGCCGCGCTTCGTGGTCAGGGCCGAGGCCAGGGTTCCGGCCCAGGAGGCCAGGTCCGCGGTGACATCGTCGGTGTGCGGCATGGTGGCCAGAATCTTGTCGGCGTCCTCCAAGAGGACATCGGCGACCAGTGCGGGCCGGCTCGGCCACCAGCGGTAGATGGTCTGCTTGCCGACCCCGGCTCGTGCGGCGACGGCCTCGATGCTCAGCCCGTCGAAGCCCCGCTCCAGCAGTAGTGCGCGGGTGGCCTCGATGATGGCCACTCGCGACTTCTCGCTGCGTCGCCGCGGAGGCGTCACCTCATCGGTAGTGGGGATCATCGGTACGTCCTCGTCGGTCCTCTGAACGGATCTTTACACGGCAAGCTACCCACCGTAGTCTCCCACAAGACGAGACGTAGCGTCTCGTGAATACCGGAGAACGACGGACGCAAGGGCGCATGGCAACAAAGAAACTGGTCATCGGGGCCAGCGGATTCCTCGGTTCGCATGTCGCCAGGCGGCTGGTGGAGCGTGGAGAGGACGTACGGGTGCTCATCCGCAGCACCAGTTCCACCCGTGGGATAGACGACCTCGACGTGGAGCGGGTCTACGGCGACATCTTCGACGCCGACTCCGTGCGTGCCGCGATGGACGACTGTGACGTCGTGTACTACTGCGTCGTCGACGCCCGGGCGTGGCTGAGCGACCCGGCCCCGCTGTGGAGGACCAACATCGAAGGGCTGCAAGAGGTCCTGGATGTCGCGGTCGAGGCGGGGCTGAGCAAGTTCGTCTTCACCAGCTCGATCGCCACCATCGGCATCGCCGAATCCGGCCTTGCCACTGAGGATCTGCCACACAACTGGCTCGACGTGGGCGGTGACTACGTGCACACCAGGGTGCTCGCCGAACAGATGGTGCTGCGGTACGCGCGTGAGCACGGATTGCCCGCGGTGGCGATGTGTGTGTCCAACACCTACGGCCCCGGCGACTGGCTGCCGACACCGCACGGGGGCCTGGTCGCTGCCGCGGTGCGCGGCAGGATGCCGTTCTACGTCGACGGCGCGGCCGCCGAGACCGTCGGCATCGCCGATGCCGCCGAGGCGTTGATCCTGGCCGGCGAGCGAGGCCGGGTCGGTGAGCGCTACATCGTGTCCGAGCGTTTCATGACCGCCCGGGAGATCTACCGAACCGCCTGTGCGGCTGTCGGTGTCGAGGCGCCTCGGCGCGGGGTCCCGATCCGGCTGCTGGCAGCGGCCGGCGCGGTGGTCGATCCCTTGGCCCGGCTGCGCAAGAAGGAGAACCAGCTCAGCCCGCTGACCGTGCGGCTGATGCATGTGATGTCGCCGATGGATCACGGCAAGGCGGTCCGCGAACTCGGATGGCAACCGGGACCGACGACCGAGGCCATCGCCGAGGGCGCACGATTCTTCACCTCCAGTCCCTTCGCATCCAGGCGGCGCGCATGACCACCCACATCTCCATCGCACTGACACCCGAACAGCAACAGCTGAGCCAGGCCGTCGAGCAGTTCGCGGGACGGCACGCACCGATCGACGTGACCCGGGCAGGACTCGACGACCTGGCCGCAGGGCGACTGCCGTCCTGGTGGAGCGCACTGGTGGACAACGGCTTTCATGCCGTGCACCTGCCCGAAGCGGTGGGTGGGCAGGGCGGCGGGCTGGAAGACATGGCCTGCGTGCTGGAGGCCGCGGGATCGACGCTGCTGCCGGGTCCGCTGCTCACCACGGCGGTCGCCGGGGCCGCCCTGGCCTCGCTGCAGGGCTCCGATGCCGAGCTTTTGCTCAAGGAGATCGCCGCAGGTGCCACCGCCGTCGTGGTGTCCAGCGAGCAGTCCGGCATCGCGGGCCGCCGTGACGGGGATGGCTGGCGCCTCGCCGGTTCGACCGGGCTGACCCTGGGCATGTGCTCGGCGCAGCGCGTCGTGGTGCCTTTCGCCGACGAGGGCGGTGCGCTGCGATGGGCGGCGTTGAGTCCTGCTGAGGGGCAGGTCGACTCCCGCCGCGGAACCGACCTGACCACGGATCTGGGTCTGCTGCACCTGCACGATCACGCGGTGCCGGCCACTGCGGTGCTGACCGGGTTGGACACCGGTCTGGTCACCGGGCTGACCGTTGCGTTCACCGCCTCGGTGGCCACCGGCATCACCCAGTGGTGTGTGGACGCCGTCACCGAACATCTACGCACGCGTGAACAATTCGGCAAGCCGATCGGGACGTTCCAGGCGTTGCAGCACAAGGCGGCGATGCTGCTGGTGAACAGCGCGTTGGCGACCGCGGCGGCCTGGGATGCGGTGCGCGCCCTCGGCGGCTCGACGGACACCGACCAGCACCGGCTGACCGTCTGCTCGGCCGCGGTGAGAGCGGTCATGCCGGTTCCCGGCCTGGTGCTCGAGGCGCTGACCATGCTCGGAGCGATCGGATTCACATGGGAACACGACCTGCACCTCTACTGGCGCCGGGCCATCAGCCTGGCCGCCTCGATCGGCCCGGTGTCGCGCTGGACCCGCGACCTCGGCGAGCTGTCGGCGACCGCCACGCGGGACGTGACGGTGAACCTCGGCGAGTCCGACGCCGATTTCCGGGCCCGGGTCGGCGAAATCCTGGACCATGCACTCACTTTGTCCGACAACGGTTTCGGACGACAGGGGGACTATCCGGAGTTCGCGACCGGCGCGCGGCGTGAACTACTGGCCGATGCCGGGCTGATCGCCCCGCACTGGCCCCCGCCCTGGGGATGCGACGCGACCGTGCGCCAGCAGCTCATCGTGGACGAGGAGTTCGGTAAGCGATCCGGCCTGGTGCGGCCGTCGGTCGGCATTGCCGAATGGATTCTGCCCAGCGTCATGGCGGCCGGATCCCCGGAACTGCAAGAACGTTTCGTGCCCGCCACGCTGCGTGGGGAACTGTCCTGGTGCCAGCTGTTCAGTGAACCTGGTGCGGGGTCCGACCTGGCGTCCCTGAGTACCCGGGCCGTGCGCGTCGAGGGTGGATGGCAGATCAACGGACACAAGATCTGGACGTCGCTGGCGCATCGAGCCGATTTCGGCGCGCTGCTGGCGCGTACCGATCCGGACGCTCCCAAACACCGGGGCATCGGTTACTTCATTCTCGACATGCGTTCACCCGGTGTCGAGTTCCGGCAGATCACCCAGTCCAGCGGGCGGGCCGAGTTCAACGAGGTGTTCCTCACCGACGTTTTCATTCCCGATGACATGGTGCTGGGCGAACCGGCGTCGGGCTGGCAGTTGGCCATCAGCACCATGGCTCACGAGCGGGTCGCGATCAGCGGCTACGTCAACATCGACCGGATGGGCGCACTGCGCGAACTCGTCGCGAATCCGAATTTGCTCCGCACGTGCGCGGCGAGCTCCGACCCCGATCCGGTGTTGCACGCCATCGGCGAGATCGACGCCTACACAAACGCTCTCAAGGCGCTTGGGGTGCGGGAGACCCTGCGTCTGCTCGACGGGCAGGCCCCGGGGCCGGCGTCCAGCATCGCCAAGGTGGCCACCAACGTGATGTTGCGCCGGGCGGCAGAGCTCACCCTGGGTCTCACCGGACCACTGGCCCTGGAACAGGACAGCCAACCCGCCGTGGTGGCGCCGTACCTGGATCTGCCTGCCGAACTGATCGGCGGCGGCACCACCGAGATCCAGCTCAACATCATCGCCCAGATGATTCTGGGTCTGCCCCGAAAGTAAGGAGACGACATTGGGATCGCGCAGGGGACTACGGGGCGAGGCCGCGATCGTCGGCTACGTCGAACTGCCGCCGGAGAAGATGAATAGGGCGGGTCCGGCACCGTTCACCCTGGAACAGTGGGCCCTGCTGGCCGCCGCCGCTTTGGAGGACGCCGGCCTGTCGGCCGAGCAGGTCGATGGCATCGTCACCTCGCACCTGGGTGAGTCGGAGATCTTCGTCCCGTCCACAGTGGCCGAATACCTGGGCGTACGAGCTAACTTCGCCGAGTTGCTCGACCTCGGCGGGGCCAGTGCGGCGGGCATGGTGTGGCGGGCGGCCGCCGCGATCGAACTCGGCCTGTGCGACGTGGTGCTGTGCGCCCTACCTGCCCGTTACATCACCCCGAGCTCGGAATTGAAGCCGAAGACGCTGACCGACGCGGTGTTCTTCGGTTCGTCGAGCAACCAATTCGGTTCGCCGCAGGCCGAATTCGAGATTCCCTACGGCAACCTCGGCCAGAACGGCCCCTACGGGCAGGTCGCCCAGCGCTACGCCTACGAGTACGGCTACGACGAGCGGGCGATGGCCAAGATCGTGGTGGACCAGCGGGTCAACGCCAACCACACCGACGGTGCCATCTGGAAAGACACTCCGCTGAGCGTCGAGGATGTGCTGGCCAGCCCGGTGATCGCCGATCCGCTGCACATGCTGGAGATCGTGATGCCGTGCGTCGGCGGGGCCGCCGTCGTCGTGGCCAGCGCCGAAGTCGCCGCCCGGGCCCGCAACCGGCCGGTGTGGGTCAAGGGTTTTGGTGAGCACGTGCCCTTCAAGACACCCACGTACGCCGAGGACTTGCTGGACACCCCGATTCGCAAGGCGGCTGATACCGCGTTCGGAATGACGGGGCTGACCCGCGATCAGATGGACATGGTGTCGATCTACGACTGCTACACCATCACGGTGCTGCTCAGCCTGGAGGACGCCGGGTTCTGCGAGAAGGGTAAGGGGATGTCGTTCATCTCCGATCATGACCTCACTTTCCGCGGCGATTTCCCGCTGAACACCGCCGGCGGCCAACTCGGTTTCGGGCAAGCAGGTTTGGCCGGCGGCATGCATCACGTTTGCGATGCCACGCGCCAGATCATGGGCCGCGCCGGCGCGGCCCAGGTCGCCGAGTGCAACCGCGCGTTCGTGTCGGGCAACGGGGGCATCCTGTCCGAGCAAACCACTCTGATCCTGGAAGGCGACTGAGACCGATGACCGGATTCGCCCGGCCGATGCCGGTGAAAACCCCTACCAGCGCACCGTTCTGGGATGCGTTGGCACAGCATCGCATCGTCATCCAGTACTCGCCGTCGACGCAGGCCTACGTGTTCTACCCCCGCGTATTGGCGCCCCGGACCCTGGCCGCTGACCTCGAATGGCGGGAGATCTCGGGAATGGGCACGCTCTACTCGTTCACCGTGGCGCGCCGCCCGGTGGGCCCGCACTTCGCCGACGCGGTTCCGCAAATGCCGGCGATCGTGGAATGGGATGAGGGGCCACGGTTCTCCACCGAGATCGTGGACGTCGCACCGGAGGATCTCAGCGTCGGTATGCGGGTGAAACCTGTGTTCTGCGATTACCCTGCTGCGTCTGCTGGGGCTGGTGTGACAATGCTGCGCTACACGCGGGCTTGATCACATCACTTGGCAGGAGGCTCACAGGAGAGGAATATGGAGTCATGCTAACCATACGAAAACTCTTGGGGTCAGTGTTCGTAGCGGGAGCCGCAGCGGTGATTGCAGCAGGACCTGCCGCCGCTCTCATCACCGACGCACCTGCTTCGACAACGACAATCAGTGCTCAGCCCAGCGGCGGCGGTGACGCCGGCGGTGGCGGTGGCTGTGACAGCGGGCCCGGCTGGAACGGCTGTGGCGGCTGGAACCCGGCCCAGGGTGGCTGGGGCCACGGCTGCCTCAACGGCATCTGCGGTGGCTGGGACGGCCAGCGCGGCTGGGGCAACTGACCTGTACCGCTGACCCCGTCGGCGACGGGGTCAGGCAGGGGTCAGCTTGACCGGCAGCGATGAATGCCGCCGGATGATGTTGTTGAGCGCCCAGACTGGGGTTGCCGTCAGTTCGATGCGGTCCACCCGCTCGATGAGTGCGCGCAGCATCGCCTGGGTCTCCAGGCGCGCCAGCCCCTGCCCGGCGCAGGCGTGGGCGCCATTGCCGAAGCCGAGCTGACGGCCCGCGTCGTTGCGGATGTCGAACGCGTCTGGGTCCGCCCATTCGAGTTCGTCACGGTTCGCGGATGCGTAGATCACCAGCACCCTCGCGCCGCCCGGCACGGTGGCACCGCCGATCTCGATGTCGTGGCGTGCCTTTCGGGTGAACGCGCGCAGCGGAGACGAATACCGGATGATCTCGTTGACCGCATTCGGGAGTAGCTCGGGCTGACTCTTGAGTAGCTCGAACTGTTCGGGGTGGGTGGCCAGCAGGTGTACCGCGTTGGCGATCGCGCTGATGGTGGTGTCCAGCGACGGGACGATGTAGTCGATCATCAGCGATGCGCAGTCGGCGTCGGAGAGTTCACCGTTGTCGGCAGCGAGCAGGAGGTCGTGTCCGAGGCTGCCGTCGAGGACGGCGCGGTTGTTGACGACGCGGCGGGCGAAGCGCAGCATCCTCGCGGAGTCCGGGATGGCCCGCGCAGCCCGCCGGTTGAGGGGCCCGAGCAGGTCAAAAGTGGCTCCGCCCCAGGCCATCAGGTCGGCTCGTTGGTCCCGCGGCCAGCCGACCAGGTCGGGGACGATGGCCAGCGGTAGCGCCGATGCGAGGTCGTCGATACCGTCCACCGAACCCTTCGCGACAGCCCGGTCGACGATGTCGGCGGCCCGTCGGTCGATGTCGTCGGCCATCGCGCGCAGCGCCCGCGGGAGCAGACGGTGGGCGACGAGCTTACGGCGCGCGTCGTGTGTCGCGCCGTCGCTGGTGAGGGTGGTGCCCCTGGACAAGGTATTCGGAATCGGGTTCAGCCCGACCCCGTCGCCGGAGATGAAGGTCTTGTCGTCGCGCAGGATCGCCTTGCATTCGGCGTAGCGGGGGATCGCATAGACCCGATGCCGGGTGAGTCGCACCACGGGGCCGAGTGCCCGGAGCCGGGCGTAGTGCGGGTAGGGGTCGATGATTGCCGCGGTGGAGTAGATGTCGGAGCGGTAGGTGGGAATGGCGGTGCGTGTCAGCGTCATTGGGGTGGAATCGCTTTCCGGATAGCGCCGCTGCAAGAACTGGGCAGCGAGTCGAACAGAACCGCCAGATCCCGGCCCGCGCGCATCACGGTGCGGTCGGGCCGGATGATGGCCGCGTCGGCGCGACCACGGCACAGCCAGGTCGCGAGTTCGGAATCTGGTGCGGCGACATGGACGACGGCGCCCCGCTTCTCGGCGAGGGCGCACTCGGTGGCACTTGGCGCGGTGCGGGTGATGACGGCGAAGCCATCTCCCAGGGCGGCGTCAAGCCGTGTCCCATCCGCCACCAATGGATTCGGGCAGAGCTTTCCGGCCAGTTGCCGGGGCCTCCTGGGCTTCCGGACGAGCGCCGAACGTTGCAACGCCGGTGTCTCGCTGTCGACGAGATTGGTGCTCAGGCCCGGCAACCAGTGCAGTCGTGGTACCACCATTCGACGGATGATGTTCCCGAACTCACCGCCTGCCGTCATCGCCCGGCCGACTGCGAGGGCCAGCCGGATCATGTGCCGCGCATGTGGCTTCCGTTCCTGCTCATAGGTTTCCAGGACATCGCTGGGCAAGGTCTCACTCAGCACACCGGCGAGTTTCCAGGCCAGGTTCATCGCGTCGCGCAGTCCGGCGCCCATGCCTTGGCCGATGAACGGCGGGGTGAGATGGGCGGCGTCGCCGAGCAGGAAGATCCTGCCCCGATGCCAACGGTCGGCAAGCTGGGCGCGGAAGGTGTACTCGGCCACGCGCACCAGGCGCAGCTCGGCACCCGAAACGTGTTGGACCCAGGGGCGAATCAGTGGGCCGAGGGCGTCGAGAGTGGCGAAGTCCGCCGCGGTCTCGCCATCCTGGAGTTGGAATTCCCACCGGTAGCGCGTCGCGCCGATCCGCATGTACGTACCGGCCCGCTCTGGGTCGCAGACCTGATCGACGCCCTCCCAGTTGGCGAGTTCGGCGGTGGTGGCGACGTCGACGACCAGCCAGCGTTGCTCGAATCCGAGATCTTCCATGCGGGAGCCGATCCGGGACCGCACGATGCTGTTGGCTCCGTCGCAGCCCAGCACGTAGTCCGCCTCGACGACATGTTCGCCGCCGTCGGTACGGTCGGCGTAGGTGACACGGACCCGGCCGCGGGCATCCTCGGCGACGTCGGTGACCTCGACGTCCCCGCGTAATTCTGCGGCATGCGAGTGGCGGGCCAGGTTGGTCCGTAACACGGCCTCGAATTCGGGCTGGTCGAACATGTTGGCCTGGGGAAAACCGTTGCGGCCCAGCGCGGCATCACGTCTGAACTCGGCGAGCACATGCATCGAGCTGTCGAGCAACCGAAGCCCCATGGTGGGACGCGAGATCGCGGCGAACTCGTCGGCGATGCCGAGACGGGCCACGATGCGGAAGATCTCGTCGTCCAGGTGCACAGCCCGCGGTTGCGGATACACCCGCGCCCAGCGGTCCAGGACC
The DNA here is from genome assembly GCF_003855255.1 of Mycolicibacterium nivoides. Taxonomy (NCBI): domain Bacteria; kingdom Bacillati; phylum Actinomycetota; class Actinomycetes; order Mycobacteriales; family Mycobacteriaceae; genus Mycobacterium; species Mycolicibacterium nivoides. Next base: position 6,802,219 of record NZ_CP034072.1, read on the forward strand.
AGGCAGTCGATGCCGCACCGCGCGAGCAGGGTGGCCGCGGTTACCCCGGTGGGCCCCGCCCCGATGACGACGACGGGGACGTGCGGCACCGCTGTCATGCGTAGCGAACCACCGCGCGCTGGGTGCCCAGGTCGATCGTCTTGTCGTCGGTTGCCACGCTGGTCTCGACGATGTCGCCGTCGCGCAGGTACTTGGTGTTTCTGGCCTGGGCCTTGAAGAAGGCCTTCCACTTGAGTGCAGGTGGCAATAGCGCGCCGATCATCTCGATCGGCTTGGGCGGTGCACTCAACGCGGTCCCGACAGGCGTGCCGGTCAAGAGCAGATCACCGACGTCCATCCGCTGGAATCGCGTCAGTTCCTGAAGGGCGCGCAGCGGGAGGTAGATCATGTCGCCGGCCACCCTGGCGTCCTGACGAAGTTCGCCGTTGACCCGCAATTGGAGGCGCAGCTCGCCGAAGCGCTTGAGCTCATCGGCATCGAGCAGCACCAGCGCCGGTCCGACGGGCGTGAACGTCGGATACGACTTGGCTTCGTAGAACTGGGTTTTCGGCAGCTGAACGTCGCGCCCCGACACGTCATTGGTGACCACCAGCCCGGCGATGTAGTCGGGGAGATCCGCTTCGGTGAGGTGGGTGCCGACCGGGAGTGGGCGCCCGAAGACCAGGCCGATCTCGACCTCGTAGTCCAAGAGCTTGACGTGCTCGGGCTTGACGATGTCGTCGGTCGGCCCGTTGATCGACCCGGATGCCTTACGGAAGAAAGCCAGTGGGAGTGTCTTGGGGTCCAGGCCCGCGTCCTTGGCGTGGGATGCGAAGTTGGCCATCTGGGCGACGACTCGGCACGGTGCGGTCACCGGTGAGACGAGGTCGAGGGTGTCGACCGGGAGCGAGTCCGAGCCGGTGGTGGCCGCCTCGATGGCGGCCCGGTCGCCGAGCAGTTCGGCGGTGGTGGTTGCCGAGGTGTCGATCTTCACCGCGCCGCGGTCGGTCTGGACGTACCAGGCGTCGGCAGTGCGGAGGACGGTGGTGGTCATGAACTGGCTACTTTCAGCAGGCCGCGCAGGCGGGCGAGGGTGAATTCGTTGTCGTGGTCTCTGATGGCGGCGAGCATTGAGCGCAGTTCGTCGATCGACTCTCGACCGGGAGCGATCCCGAGGAAGTCCTTGGTGACGGGCGGCCCCCACTGGGCCAGCCCGGACGCGGTGAACGGCGCCCACCCGGGCTCGAGGGTGTTGTCGAACATGTCGCCGTCGGCGAAGTGTTCGACGAGGAAGCCGTCTGGGTCGCGCCAGTAGTCGAACAGTTGGCTGCCCTGCACGTGGCGGCCGATGCCCCACGATCGGTGATAGCCGCGCTCGCGCAGGTATTCGCCGCCGGCGGCCAGCGCATCGAGGTCGGCCACCTGGTAGGCGGAGTGCACGTAGCGGTTGCGCGGGCCGAGGGTCATCGCCAGCGTGTGGTGATCGGTGGGTACGTCGCCGCGGTCGCAGCGGATGAAGCTCATCGTCGGGCCGCGGTCGCGCTGGCCGGGGAAGTACTGGAAGTCGCTGACGATCATCCCGAGGTTGTCCAGATACCAGTTCAGCGTCTCGATGTACTTGGTGCTTTGCAGCACGACGTGGCCGAGGCGTCGCACGGCGGCGGGAACCCGCGGCGGACGCTGGGTTGCGTTGGTACGTCGCAGATCATGTCCGACGTTCAGGACCAGCGGGCTCTGCCCCGGCAGGGGCGCCAAGTCCCGGGTGCCGGCGATGACGTGGACCGGGACACCGCTCGGGTCGATCAGGTCGACGGTGAGTCCGCCGATGCACTCGGGCAGTGCGCGGGTCGGTGCGCCCGTTGCCTCGGCCAGCCGATGCACGTCGAGTTCGTCGCGGGCGGCGAAGGCCACGCCGGCGAATCTCGACCTGGGACCCCGGCGCACGATCAGGCACGGTGCTCCCGCGTCGGTGCCACGCAGGTGCAGTTGGTCGGATGTCTTTGCCGCCGTGGCGAAGCCGAATGCCCGCGCGAAGGCCTCGGCGCGGACGAGGTCTGGCTTCTCGAACTCCAGCCAAGCGATGTCGCGCACCTTGATCACCGGATTGCGGCACCGGCCCGGGTGCTCGCCTCGGCGCGCGCCCTGGTCGCTGTGCAGGTCGTGATGGGTGCCTGCGGTGTCGGTCATGGCCGCCTCCCGTTAATTCTGACGAAATCGTCACATACGCCGGGATCGTCAGTCAAGGTGTACTGACGAAATCCTCAGAATTGATGAGACGGATAGAATCAGCGAAATCCCGGAAGGATCTGCGCAGGGAAGGGGCCATCGCGATGACGACGCAGCCGGCTGATGGGCCTGGCGACCAGCCGAACCGATTGGCTCGGCGCAAACAGCGCACCCGCGCGGCCCTGATCGCGGCGGCGCAATCATTCATCGCGGCGGGCAAGCTCAACGTGCCGGTTCTGGAGATCACCCAGGCCGCCGACGTCGGCATGGGGTCGTTCTACAACCACTTCGACAGCAAGGAAGAGTTGTTCGAAGCGGCCCTCACCGATGTGCTCGACGTGCATGCGGACTTGTTGGACGCGTACACCAAGTCGCTCGACGACCCGGCCGAGGCGTTCGCCTGCAGCTTCCGCCTGACCGGGCGGATGTTCCGTCGGCGCCCTCAAGAAAGCCGGGTACTGCTGTCCAGCGGACTGTCACTCTTGTCCTCGGACAAGGGCCTGGCACCGCGGGCCCGGCGCGATATCAGCGCCGCCGTCGAGGCCGGCCGATTCCACGTCACAGATTTCAGCCTGGCCCTGGCCGTGGTCGGAGGGGCGCTGCTCGGGTTGGGCCAGCTACTCCACGACGAACCGGATCGCGACGACGCGCAGGCCGCGGACACGGTGACACAGAACCTGCTCGTGCTGCTCGGCATGCCGGCCGACGAGGCCGGCCGGCTCTGCCGGCAGCCGCTGCCCGATCTCAGCGCGATCGATCAATCGGGCCCGGTTGCGTGAGGGTCTAGACGGAGTGCAGCGCTTGGACCGCCGGTCCGAACATGCCCTGCTTGATCGCGCCCAGGGTGCCGGAGTCCTTGCCGGCCAACGGGCGCAGCAGCTCGGTGGCTGTCGTGGTCACCGAACCTTCGGGCGCGGTGGCGTCGACCAGTCCATAGGCCTTGGCATCGACGCCGCCGAACCGGCGGCCGGTGGTCATGGATGCGACCGCCGCCTGTGGGGTCAGCTTGGCCTGGATCAGGGCGGCCATTCCCGGGGTGAACGGGATCCGGATATCGACCTCGGGGAAGCAGAAGAAGCCGCGGTCGTCACGCATGACCCGGAAGTCGTGGGCGGTGGCGAGCATCGCGCCGGCGCCGAAGGCGTGTCCGACCACCGCGGCGGCCGTCGGGACCGGCAGCGTCAGCACCCGCGCCAACAAGCCCTGCACCCGGCCGACATACCAATCGCCCTGATCGCTGTGGGCGCCGAGCCAATCCAGATCCAGGCCGTTGGAGTAGAACTTGCTGTCGGCTGTGGTCACCAAACCGTGCGCGCCCTTGGCCAGGACGGCGTCGAGGTGTGCGTCGACCGTATCGAGGAACTCGGGGGAGAACCGGTTCTCGTCGTCGCCCAGGTCGAGGATGGCGATCTCGCCGTCGTAATCGAGGGTGGGGGTCATGAGATTCCTTTCTTGATGGGGAGTTTCGGCGTATGCCTGGGGCCTGGTCCCACCGCCAGCACAGCCGCCACCGCCGCATTGAGGTGATCGCGGGCGGTGGGGTCGTCTAGGCGGTTGCGGTGCAGCAGGATGGCCGTGGGCAGGTCCACGATGCACGTCGTCACGGTGTCCACGGCGGCCCGGTCGCGCCGGTCCCACGCAGCCACCGCGAGTTCGATCATCAAGTCCACCAACTGCTTTTCCAGCGCACGCGCCTGCTCGGCCAGTTCGGTCGGCAGATCGTGGCCGAGCACCTGCTCGCGCCGGACCTGCAGCAGTAGCCGCGCCGAGGCCGGGTGGCGCTCGGCGAAGATCACCGGAGCGTAGGCGGCCGCGGCGATCCCGTCGGCACCCTGTTGCGCCGCCTCGACCAGTTCACGCTGCAGGGCCAGGAACCGCCGCCCGGCACGAAGCCAGACCTGACCGAGCAGGCCGGCCCGCGAGCCGAACGAGTGGTACAGCGCGCCGTTGGACAGCCCGACGGCATCGCTGATGGCCCGGATGGTCACCGATGCCGGTCCCGAGTGCACGGCCAGGGATTCCGCGGCGTCGAGGACCGCATCCGGGTCGTAGACGCGAGGACGTGGCACTTGGCCACGATAACAGAGCAATCGCTCTGTTATCCACGGAGTGGTTGACGGGGACTAAGGTGACCCTTAGTTTGTGGGGGTAACTTTCCTGCGGAGGTGGTCGTGGCCGGATCCGGTGTCCCCGCGCGCGTGGCGCGCGTGGGTGGGCGCCCGCCGCTCATCGCGGTGTCCGACATCGTCGCCGCGGGACGCGACCTCGGCATGCGCAACCTGAGCGTCAACGCGGTGGCCGCCCGCCTCGGGGTGTCGGCGACCGCGCTGTACCGCCACATAAGCGGGCGCTGGGAGCTCGAACGCCTGGTCGGAGAGAGCCTGCTGGCCGAGCTTGAGTTCGTCGACGATCCGGCCAGATCCGTCGAGGACCATCTGCTGGCCTTCGGGGTCAGCCTGCACCGCTACACCCTGAACAATCCCGGCCTGGCCACCTACATGCAGGTGCTGTTCCCGCGCGGGGAAGCCGGTGCCCGGCTGCTGGCCGACGAGATCGCCGCGCTGGGCAAGCGCGGCTACACCGCCGAGGGCGCGGCGCTGCTGAGCAGCTCGGTGGCTGTGCTGGCCATCGGGCTGGCGGCCCAGCACGAGCTCAAGGCCGAGGCCAGCGGTGGCGACGAATTCGCCGTTGAGCGGGATGCCGCCGCCGAGCGCCTGGCCGGTGACGCCGCCCTGGGCCCGGTGCACACCGCGGGCATGCAACTGAGCAGTCCGCAGTATCTGGAACTTCTGATGACCGCGCTGATCCGGGGGCTGCTGACGTCCGTGGCACCCGGCAGGCCGATTACCGACATCGTGGCGGATCTGACCGCCAGGGGAGGGGACCGCTGATGGCACGTGGATTTCAGGGAGTGATGATGCGCGGCTTCGGCGCGCGCGATCACCAGGCAACCGTGGTCGAGACCATCTACCTGACGCCGAACATGCTGCGCCTGCGCATGGTGTCGCCGACGGTGTTCGAGGACGCCGTCGCCGAGCCGACGTCGTACCTGCGGTTCTGGGTTCCCGACCCTGACGGCTCGAAGACCGAGTACCAGCGCGGCTACACCATGTCCGAGATGGATCCCGAGACCGGGCATTTCGCGGTCGACGTGGTGCTGCACGAACCGTCCGGCCCGGCGTCCAAGTGGGCCAGGACCGCCAAACCGGGCGACACCATCCCGGTGATGAGCCTCGGTTCGCCGGGATTCACCGTGCCCGACGACCTGCCAGCCGGCTATCTGCTGATCGGTGACGCGGCGGCCATACCGGCGGTAAACGGGATCATCGGCGCGCTGCCACAGGACATTCCGATCGAGGTGTATCTCGAGAAGCACGACGAGAACGACCTGCTGATCCCCATCGCCGAGCATCCGCGACTGCGCGTGCACTGGGTAGAGCGTCGCGACACGACGTCGCTGGCCGCCGCGATCGAAGCCCGTGACTGGTCGGACTGGTACTGCTGGGTGACGCCGGAAGCCGGCTCGCTGAAGCATCTGCGTACGCGGTTGAAGGAGGAGTTCGGCTTTCCCAAGTCCGAGCTGCACGCCCAGGCCTATTGGACCGAGGGCCGGGCGATGGGCACCGATCGCACCGAAGCCAACGCCGAAGCCGCCCCGGAAGTCGCTGTGGCCGAATCCGCCGCGGCCCAACCTGTTCCCGCACCGGCCGCCGCCGCGCCGGCACGCGGAACCTGGCGGGCGCAGGGCGCGGGACGGTTGTTGTCCCCGCTGAAAACCCCGCTGATCGTGTCGGGTGTACTGCAGGCGATCATCACCCTGATCCAGCTCGCCCCGTTCGTGCTGCTGGTCGAGCTGGCGCGGCTGTTGCTGGCCGGTTCCGAGGAATCCCGGTTGTGGACACTGGGATTGACCGCGGTCTGGCTACTGGGCCTCGGTGCACTGCTGGGTGCCGGGCTCACCCTGTGGCTGCATCGCCTCGACGCGCGGTTCGCCCGTGAGCTGCGGACCAGGCTGTTGACCAAGATGTCGCGGTTGCCGCTGGGCTGGTTCACCGCACGTGGGTCGGGTTCGATCAAACAGCTGGTGCAGGACGACACCCTGTCGCTGCACTACCTGGTCACCCACGCGATCCCGGATGCCGTGGCCGCGGTGATCGCGCCGGTGGCCGTGCTGGTCTACCTGTTCACCGTCGACTGGCGGCTGGCCCTGGTCCTGTTCATCCCGGTGCTCACCTACCTGGTGCTGATGTCGGTGATGACCATCCAGTCCGGTGCCAAGATCGGTCAGGCGCAACGCTGGGCCGACCGGATGAGTGGGGAGGCCGGAGCCTATCTCGAAGGCCAGCCCGTCGTCCGGGTGTTCGGCGGTGCCGCTTCGTCGAGTTTCCGTCGCCGCCTCGATGAGTACATCGGCTTCCTGGTCGGCTGGCAGCGTCCCTTCACCGGCAAGAAGTCGCTGATGGACCTCGTCACCCGGCCCGGCACCTTCCTGTGGTTGATCGCCGCGGTCGGCACCCCGATGATCATCGGCGGCTCGATGGATCCGGTCGACCTGCTGCCGTTCCTGTTGCTGGGCACCACATTCGGGGTCCGGCTGCTGGGTGTGGGCTACGGGCTGGGCGGAATCCGCGGCGGCATGCTGGCTGCCCGCCGCATCCAGAACGCCCTCGACGAGGCGGACCTCGCCCTGCTGGAGAACGAGGGCGAACCGGGTGCCCCGGGCGCCGTGGTGTTCGACCGGGTGACCTTCGGGTACCGGCCGAGTGTCCCGGTGATCAAGGACGTGTCGCTGACCTTGCGCCCGGGCACGGTGACCGCGCTGGTCGGTCCGTCCGGATCGGGGAAGTCCACGCTCGCCGCGCTGCTCGCCCGGTTCCACGACGTCGACTCGGGGTCGATCCGGTTGGACGGCAAAGACATCCGGTCGTTGTCCGCCGACGAGTTGTACCGCCGCGTCGGCTTCGTGCTGCAGGAAACCCAGCTCGTGGCGGGCACGGTCGCCGAGAACATCGCACTGGCCGACCCGGAGGCCGACCCCGCACGGATCGAGCAGGCCGCCCGCGACGCCCAGATCCACGAACGCGTGTCGCGGCTGCCCGAGGGGTATCAAACGGTGCTCGGCGCGTCGTCGGCGTTGTCCGGCGGTGAACGGCAGCGGCTCACCATCGCCAGGGCCATCCTGGCCGACACCCCCGTGCTGATCCTGGACGAGGCCACGGCCTTCGCCGATCCCGAATCGGAATACCTTGTGCAGCAGGCACTCAACCGGCTGACCAAGGACCGAACGGTTCTGGTGATCGCCCACCGGCTGCACACCATCACCCACGCCGACCAGATCGTGGTGCTCGACGACGGACACATCGCCGAAACCGGCACGCATGAAGAACTGCTGGCCGCAGGCGGGCGCTACCACCAGCTCTGGCAGACCGGGCAGTCGCTGCACCCCGGCGACGCCGTCACGGCAGGAGAGGCCGCACGATGATCCGCACCCTGATCGCCCTCATCCCGGCCAACCGCCGCGGCAAGGTCGGCATCTACACCGCGCTCACGCTGGTCTCCGTGGTGATCCGTGCGGCGGGCACGGTGCTGCTGATTCCCCTCGTGGCAGCGTTGTTCAGCGACGCGCCGCGCGACGCGCTGCCGTGGCTGGGCTGGCTCACCGCCGCGACCGTCATCGGCTGGATCGTCGACACCGCGACCTCGCGGCTCGGATTCGACCTCGGCTTCGCGCTGCTCGATCACACCCAGCACGACGTGGCCGACCGGCTGCCCAGCATCCGGATGGACTGGCTGGGTGGCGACGGCGGCGCGAACACCGCCAATGCCCGCCAGGCCATCGCAGCCACCGGACCCGAACTGGTCGGCATGGTGGTCAACCTGCTGACCCCGCTGATCGGCGCGATTCTGCTGCCAGCGGCCATCGCGCTTGCCCTGCTGGTCATCTCGGTCCCGCTCGGGCTGGCCGCACTGGCCGGCGTGGTGATCCTGCTCGGGGCGTTCTGGGCCTCGGGCCGGCTGAGCCGCAAGGCAGACGCGGTGGCCGACGAGACCAACCGGGCATTCACCGAACGCATCATCGAGTTCGCCCGCACCCAGCAGGCGCTGCGCGCGGCCCGACGGGTCGAGCCGGCCCGCAGCATGGTCGGCGACGCCTTGGCCGCGCAGCACGGTGCCGGCATGCGACTGCTGCTGATGCAGGTGCCGGGACAGCTGCTGTTCAGTCTGGCCAGCCAGCTGGCCCTGCTGATCCTGGCCGGGACGGCCACCTTCCTGACGGTGCGCGGCACCCTCGGTGTGCCCGAGGCGATCGCGATGATCGTCGTCGCCGCGCGCTACCTCGAGCCGTTCACGTCACTGTCGGAACTGGCCCCGGCGATCGAATCCACCCGGGCCACACTCGACCGGATCCGCGCGGTGCTGGACGCCCCGGTGATGGTCACCGGCACGGCCACGTTGACCGCGAACAGCGCGCCCCGGATCGAATTCGATGGTGTCACTTTCGGTTACGGAACCACCCCGGTGCTGCAGGACATCAGCTTCGTCCTGGAGCCCGGTGGCACCACCGCGATCGTCGGGCCGTCCGGCTCGGGGAAGAGCACCATCCTGTCGCTCATCGCGGGTTTGCACCAACCGAGCGTCGGTCGGGTGTTGATCGACGGCGTCGACACGGCCCAGATGGACACCGAAACCCGCAGGGCGGCAACGAGTGTGGTGTTCCAGCATCCCTATCTGTTCGACGGGACGATCCGGGACAACATCCTGGTCGGCGATCCGGATGCCGATGCCGGGCAACTCGCCACCGCGGCGCGGCTGGCTCGCGTGGACGAGTTGACCGGGCGGTTGCCCGACGGGGACGGCACCAAGGTGGGTGAGGCCGGCACGGCGCTGTCGGGCGGTGAGCGGCAGCGGGTCAGCATCGCCCGTGCCCTGGTCAAGCCGGCGCCCGTGCTGCTGGTGGACGAGGCGACCAGTGCCCTGGACACCGAGAACGAGGCGGCGGTGGTCGATGCCCTGACCGCCGATGAGCGGTCGCGGACCCGGGTGATCGTCGCGCATCGGCTGGCAAGTATCCGGCACGCGGACCGGGTGCTGTTCCTCGACGGCGGACAGATCGTCGAGGACGGCAGCATCGAGGAACTGCTGGCCGCGCACGGACGCTTTGACGAGTTCTGGAACCAGCAGCGCGAGGCCGCGGACTGGCAGATCACGCACTAGGGCGCCGCGACGCCGACCGCGTACTAGCCGATCGGATAGTTGAACTGAACCTACTGTAACCATTACAGTTGGGCGTCCCAGAATGACATCGGGGCAGGTTGCCTATCCGGCCGGAGGTCATGTTGACGACGTCGCAGGTGGTGTTCGACCCGTTCTCGGCGGACTTCTTCAACGGTCCGTACGAGACGTATCGGCGCATGCGGGAGGAAGCGCCGGTCTATTACAGCGCCGAGTACGACTTCTACGCGCTGACCAGGCATGCCGATGTGGCCTTCGCGTTCAAGGACTTCGAGACGTACTCGTCGGCGTACGGCGTCGATCTCGCCATGGTGCGGACCGGGCAGAAAGTGCCGGCGAAGATGATCATCTCGATGGATCCGCCCGAGCACCGGCACATGCGCAGCCTGGTCAACAAGGTGTTCACACCGAGGGCCATCGGTGCCCTGCGGGGCATGGTGTCGCAGCAGATCGACCGCTATCTCGCGGGCGTCGATCCACAGGAATTCGATGTGGTCGCCGACTTTTCGGCGTTCTTCCCGGTCGAGGTCATCACCGCGATGCTCGGGGTCCCCGCGGAGCTACGCCAGCAGGTGCGGCTGTGGATCGACGAGCAGCTGCACCGCGAGCCGGGTCAGATCGAGGTGTCCGAGGCCGGCGTCGAGGCGATGGCCCAGACCTGGCTGATGTACTACGACCTGATCAAACAGCGCCGTGCCGAGCCGCGTGACGACATGATCAGCCGGTTGATCTCCGCCGAGATCGAGCGTGAGGACGGTGAGCTGACCCGCCTGCGCAATTCCGAGATCGCCGGCTTCGCCACCCTTCTCGGCGGTGCCGGAGCGGAGACCGTGACCAAGCTGGTCGGCGCGGCCGTGGTGATGTTCGCCCGCCACCCCGAACAATGGCAGCGCCTGCGCGAGGACCGCGGCAAGATCCCGGCCGCGATCGAGGAGCTGCTTCGCTACGAGGCCCCGGCCCAGTACAACGTGCGTCGCTCGCAGCGGGAGATTCACCTGCACGGCGTGACGATTCCCGAGGGCAAACCGGTGTTCCTGGTCGGCGGCTCGGCCAACCGTGACCCCGAGGCGTGGACGGACCCCGACACTTTCGACATCGACAGGGACCGCACCGAAGCCCAGAACCTCGGATTCGGATACGGGATCCACAGCTGCCTCGGCGCGGCGCTGGCGAGGCTGGAATGCAGTATCGCCCTGGACCGGCTCCTCGACTTCATGCCCCGCTACGAGGTGGCCTGGGACCGGTGCGAACGGGTGAGCATGCAGAACGTCGCCGGATGGGCACATGTGCCGGTGCGGGTGCTGCGATGAGAGGCGAGAAGAGCTGCGGCGCCGTGGGATACCGCATGCACGTGATGGCTCGCGATGCCGCGGAACTGGCCGTCAACGCCGGGGGACTGATCGTCGACCGGATGATGAGTGGCTGGCGGGTCAGCGTGCAGCTCCTCGACAACGCCGACGCGCCCGGGGACACTCGCCCGGTCCAGATCCTCGGCGCCGAGCTCGTCGATGCGGCGACATCACGGGGGCTCCCCGAGGAGGAACAGTGTGTCCTGGTCATGGGTGCCGACGCGTACGCGCGCGCGATTTCCGGTGACGGCCAACAGCTTCCGGCCGGGTACGTGGAGGCACTGGTCTGGGGAGAATCACCGGATCCGGCCCACCTGTTCGGGCACAGCCTGAGCGCGGCCGCACAGGCCTTCAAAACCCTGGCCGTCACCGCTGCCTGCCTCTCTGCCGACGAGGTGTCCGCCGCCGAGGCCTTCACGTCGGTGAACGCACAGGGCGGCGGCGTACCTCTTCGCGCCTGACGGGTCAGGCCTTGGTGAGCTGCTTCTGCTCGTAGAGGCGGGCCCACTCCGCGCGCGGACGGATCGAGGTGTCGACGTCGGTCGCCTTGGCGCGCAATGCGCCGACGGAGGCCTGATCACGCGCGGTGTGCTTGAACGGATCCCAGCTGAAGAACCGCGCCGAGTTCTCCCAGGTGATCTTGTTGATGTCGGAATCGCTCGCGCCCGCGGCATTCAGCTCGGCCAGCACCTGCTCGGGCGCATCAGGCCAGAAGCAGTCGCTGTGCGGGTAGTCGCACTCCCAGGCGATGATGTCGATGCCGATCTCGTGGCGCAGCTTCAGCGAGGTCTTGTCGGTCACGTAGCAGGCCAGCGAGTGCTCGCGGAACACGTCGGACGGCAGCTTGTCGCCGAAGTCGCGGCGCAGCCACTTCTGGTTGGTGTAGTGGCGGTCGCTGCGGTCCAGATAGAAAGGAATCCAACCGATTCCGCCCTCGGAGAAGGCGAACTTGAGGTCGGGGTAGTTGCGCATCGCCGGTCCCCACAACAGGTCCTGGGCGCACATCGCCGAGACCTGGGTGGCCAGGATGATCAGATTGTCGATCGGCGCGTCCTTGGCCATCGAGATCGCGCCGAAGCCGGTCCCGATGTGCAGGCACATCACCACGTTCTCCTCGGACAGGGTCCGGAAGACCGGGCCCCAGTAGTCCTCGTCGAAGTAGCTCGGAAGTCCTTCCAGGTGGGGCAGTTCCGGCATGGTGACTGCCCGGCAGCCCTTGGCGGCGACCCGGCGGATCTCGCGGCACATGGCCTCGGGGTTCCACGTCGGCAGGATCGCGATCGGGATGAACCGGCCCGGGTACGACCCGGCCCACTCGTCGATGTGCCAGTCGTTGTAGGCCGACACCATCACCAGCGTCGCCTCTTCGCGGTGCATGTTGAGGTGGCGTGCGGAGAACCCTGTGAAGGTCGGGAAACACATCGAGGCCAGGATGCCGTTGCGGTTCATGTCGCGGACCCGCTCGTGCACGTCGTACACGCCCGGGCGCATCTCGGCGAACCCGGCCGGGTCGCGACCCCACTCCTCGGCCGGCCAGGACACCACGGCGTTCAGGCCCGACACCCCCTGCGGGCGGCCCTGATACATCCACTGGTCGACGCCCTTGTCGTCGGTCACCACGATGGGTGCCTCAGGCTTGTACTTTGCCGGCACGTGGTTGAGGAACATGTCGGGCGGCTCGACGACGTGGTCGTCGATGCTGATGAGGATCAGGTCGTCAGGGCGCATGGTTTCGCTCATAAAAACAAGTAGTACCGTCTAGCGGTGTGACCGTCTCTGCACTTTCGGACAGAGGTTTGACTCAATCGGCCAACATGCCCAGGCCGGTCATCGAGCTGCGCCGGGGCGGTCGTGCGCTGGCCGGCAGCTACCTCTACGAGGGCGACGGGCTGATCACGGGCTGGCACTCCCACGAGGTACACCAGATCGAATACGCACTGCACGGCGTGGTCGAGGTGGAGACCGACGCCGCGCACTATCTGCTGCCGCCGCAGCAGGCCGCCTGGATTCCGGCCGGCCTGCAACACCAGGCGGTGATGAACCCCGACGTCAAAACCGTCGCGGTGATGTTCGATCCGCAGTTGATCGCCGATCCGGGGGACCGGGCCAGAATCATCGCGGTCTCTCCGCTGATCCGCGAGATGATGATCTACGGGCTGCGCTGGCCGGTCGACCGTGCGCACGGCGACGACACGTCCGATACGTTCTTCCGGACCCTGGCCAACCTCGTCGCCGACGCGCTCGATCACGAGGCGCCGCTGAGTCTGCCGACCACCGAGCACCCGATCGTGGCCGCCGCGCTGGCCCACACCAAGGAACACCTCGCCTCGGTGACCGCCGAGGATGTCAGCCGGGCCGTTGCGGTATCCGAGCGGACGTTGCGGCGCTTGTTCACCGAGACGATCGGAATCTCTTGGCGGACATACCTTCTGCATGCGCGGATGCTGCGGGCCATGGCGCTGCTGGCCGGGCCGGATCAGTCGGTGCAGGCCACTGCCACAGCCGTGGGATTCGAGAACCTCAGCTCGTTCACCCGATGCTTCAGTCAGTTCTGCGGGGAGACTCCGTCGGCGTATCGGTCTCGCGCCCGTGAGGAACACCTGGAGCGGCCAACCCGGCCCGCTCGACACTGAGCAGGCTCTCGGTGTGATGCTCGGCGCGGTAGGCCACGCCGCCGCCGTTGATCCCGAAAAGCCTTTTGCTCCAGAGCAACCAGATCACCGCGGCCAGGTTGATCACCAGCGCACCGAGGCGCAGTACGGTCACCTTCTCGGTGAGCTCATAGATCTCCAGCGGCAGGAACACGCCGGTGGCGATCACCGCGAAGTACTCGCCCCACCGTTTCATCAGCCACAGCCCCACGGCCTCGGTGAACTCGATCAGGGCATAGGCGGCCACACCGGCGGCGATCCACAGCAGGGTGGTCGACGACAGGGTGAACGCCTCGCCGATGTGTCGCACGATCTTGGAATCGTCGATGTTCCAGCCGATTTGATCGGCCAGCGGCCGCATCAGCGGAACGTCCTTCTCGAACGCGTCCTGCAGCTGACTCCGTGACTCACGGACTTTCAGGATGCCGACTGCCAGCAGTACGAAGACGATGCCGCGGACAGCCCGCTCGGTGGCGAGCAGCCGCATGATGGTGCGGTCGCGCAGCAGCCGGCCGCGGGGGATCTCCGGTGCGGTGTCGGCAGGCCCGTGACCGCGGGGAGGACCGACCACAAACGTCTCGCACCGCAGGCAACGCCACGCCTCTCCGACGGGCGTGTCCACCCGTAACCGTTCGCGCAGTTCCGGTTCATCGGGGGCGAACGTCGCGTGCCCGCGCAGCCCGCATGACCGCAGGGCGAAATCCACCATGCCAGCACCGTAGCGGTGCTGAACCGGCTAAGTGCGGCAGCTGAGCTCCATGCTGTCGCTGTCGCGGGCCAGGAAGTTCACGCTGACATACCCGTTGGCGGGCTCACGAACATGGTCCAGATAGGGCTGGGTGTCGGCCATCGACGTGTTGTCCGCGACCAGCAGCGCGCCCGTGGTGAGCTGAGGCTCCAGGAGCTTGAGCACCGGCAGGTAGAGCTCCTTCCAGCCGTCGAGCAGGACGAAGCCGATGTCGCCGGTCACCGACTTCAGTGTCTCCAGCGCATCGCCTTCGAGCACGGTGATGACGTCGTCGAGGCCGGTCTCGGCGAAGGTCTGCTTGGCCGCGGCGATCTTGGCGGCGCTGAGCTCGGTGGTGAAAACCCGCCCAGTTCCGTTGTCCCGCACAGCAGATGCCAGGTGCAGCGCCGAGAGACCGAACGACATCCCGAACTCGACCACGACCGCGGGCTTGGTGGCACGCACCAGCGAGTACAACAGGCGGCCGGCCTCCGGCGTGACCGGCATGTAGATGTCGCTGAGCGCATCGGCACGTTCCTGGGCGGTGGCATTGGAGAGGTCGGCGAACCGGCGGGACCCGTCCTCACGCATTTTCTTGAACTGTTCGGCGGATGCGGTGTACATCCGCTCCAGGGCCCGTGCGACCCTGTCATCGTTAAGGGTAGTCATGCTAATGAAACTACGCGGAGAGGCTGAGAATGGGTCGGCTACACATCCTGGGCGCGGTGATTGCGCTCGTCTTCGCGACCCTGCTGGCGCCGACGGCGGCCGCGGGCGGCTATCGGACGATCACCCTGACCTTCGTCCGGCACGCCCAGTCGGCGGGCAATGCCTCGGGACTGATCGACAGCTCCACCCCGGGCCCGTCGCTCACGGACCTGGGCCGGACCCAGGCCGTCGCCAGCGCACAGCGGCTCGCGTCCCACCACTACGACGGCATCTTCGCCTCGACCATGGTCCGGACCCAGCAGACCGCCCAGCCCATGGCGGACACCCTCCACGAGCCGATCACCGTGCTGCCCGGGCTCCATGAGGTCGAGGCAGGCGTCTACGAGGGTCAACCCGAGGCGAGCGCGGTCCAGACGTACTTCGCGGCACCGGAGCAGTGGTTGCGCGGGGATCGAAGCGCCCGGATACCCGGTTCGATCGACGGCAACGAGTTCGACGCCCGGTTCGACGGGGCGGTGCAACAGATCTACGACAGCGGCGACGACAACCCCGTCGCGTACTCGCACGGCGCCGCGATCATGTTGTGGGTCCAGATGAACGTCGGCAATCCCAATCCCCAACTGCTGATGCAACACCCGCTGGACAACACCGGCTACGTCGTCATCAAGGGCAATCCGACCGACGGCTGGACCCTGACCGACTGGGACGGGGCCGGAAGCTAGCTGCCGATGTGACCTGCCGGTCATAGACTCCCGGAATGCGGCGCCGGTCACGTCTGGTTCGAACCACGGCCGGGCGCGGATACTGTGTGCCAAGGCAATCGCAGATGGGAGCGGGGCTATGAGGTTTCGGTTGTTGCCATACGTGACCGTCGAGGTCGACGACCGAGTACGGCTGCGGGCACGCAGGGCCGGCGAGCGTCTCCGGGTCAACCTCAGGGCCTACCTGCGCAGTGCCGCCGACGAGGTCGAGACCGCCAGCGGCCGGGTCCGCGACCTGTGCGACAACGCGGTGAACCGCGTCGACCTGGCAGTCGCCAACGTCAACGACAAGATCGCCCCAGAGCCGCCTGCCGATCCCGCAAAATCCTCCGACGAGCCCCCGAAGCGGCATCTGCAGGTTGTCTAGATCCCGGTCCAACCCCGGGCGGCGCGCCAACCGTCAGCGCTCTACGGTTGGAGGGCACTGGCCTTCTCCCCTCTAGAGCGGGCCGACATACTGGCCCGAAAGGGGTTGACGAGGCTTGCTCGGCAACAGTCTTGCGGTGCTCTTCGCCCTGTGCGCAGCGGTCTTCGCGGCTGTCGGCATTGTGGTGCGACAGCGCGCCACCATGGACGTTCCGCCCGAGAAGGGTGTCAGCACAGTCATGCTGCGCACGCTGCTGCGCCGCAGGTTGTGGTGGGCGGGAACCGCGTCCGCGGTGGCCGGGTACGCGTTCCAGGCGCTGGCGCTCGGATTCGGCTCGCTGCTGCTCGTCCAACCGGTGCTCGTATCGGCGTTGTTGTTCGCGCTTCCGCTCAGCGCCCGGCTGGCCCACCGCCGGGTCAGCCGTGCCGAATGGCTGTGGGCCCTGCTGCTGACCGGGGCTCTGACCGTGTTCGTCGCGCTGGCCAGGGCCAGCACCGGAACCTATGGGGTGTCGGTGGCCACCACGGTCACCGTCGTCGTGGTGTGCGCGGCCGCGGTCGGCCTGTGTGTCCTGGCCGCCACGCGGAGCTCCGACTGGCGCCGCGCGGTGCTGCTGGCACTCGCGGTCGGCGTGATGTTCGGCGTCGTCGCGGTGCTGACCAAGATCGTGATGCACACGATCGCCGTGGACGGTGTCCTCGCCGTGCTGACCACGCCCGCCCTGTACCTGGTGGTGACACTCGGGGTCGTCGCGACGCTGCTGCAGCAGTCGGCATTTCACGCCGGATCGCTGCAAACCTCGGTGCCGACCATGCTGGTACTCGAGCCCGTGGTGGCGGTGGTGCTCGGCTCTGTCGTATTGGGTGAGCACCTGTCGATCACCGGTTGGGAACCGGTGGCCCTGTCGGTGGCGATCGGTGCGATGGCCGCAGCGACCATCGCACTGGGCCGTGACGAGGGCGCCTACGAGGAGAAGCTCGAGGCCGAGCTGGAGACCAAGACGGCCGGGCAGCACGTCCAGACGGCAGGCGAGGACCGCTAGGCGTACCGCTACGGGTTGATCGTGTTCTCGCCGATCTGGCGGCCCCACACATACTCGGACACCAGCGGCTGGCCGAGTTCGAAGTGGTTGTACGGCGCGATCGAGGCACCGATGTCCATGACCAGATACGGGGCCGGCCAGAGGTCCTTGGTGACGGGCTGCCAGCAGCCGGGCCGCCCCTCGGGACCACCGGTGGCGTTGACCCGGGGCAGGTTGTCCGGATACACCCACGCGTTGGGGGCGCCGACCAGGAAGTCCTGCAGCTCGAACCCGTAGCCGTTGCGGGTCTGCTGGGCGAACTTCGGGGCGGCCTCGGCGTAGTTGTGGATCATGCAGTACAGCGCCGGGCTGTTGCGGTCGAGCATCGCGCTGACCGGCAGCAGGTCCTGGGCGCCGCGGACCAGATAGGGGCCGCCGCGCTCGAAGATGTCGCCGCCGGTGTTGCCGAAGCCGACCGCCGCCACCAGGGCCTGGTCCAGGTTCCCGCGCTGCTGGTTGAGGGTGCGGGCGGTGGTGACCGCGTTGGTCAGGCCGTCGAACAGGTCGGGGGCCGCGTTGGCGTAGACCTCGCCCAGGTCGGCCAGTCCGGAGATGTCGCGGCGGATCTGGGGCATGCGCGGGTTGAGGTCGGCCAGGATGTCGTTGCCGTTGACGATCGACTGGCCGAACTTGTCACCCAGGCCGTCGAGGGCTTGGGCGGTGGCGGTCAGGGTCTCGTTGAGCTTGATCGGGTCGATCTGCTCGGAGATCGCGGTGATGGTCTCGAAAAGGGTGTTGAACTCCGTGGTCACACCCGCGGCCCGGATCGGGGTGGACGGGGAGACCCGCTGCGGCGACGGATTGTCCGGGGCGACGAACGAGATGTACTTGTTGCCGAACACCGTCGTGGCCTTCAGCTCGGCGGTCACGTTCTCCGGGATCAGCTTCAGGTACTTGGGCTTGATGTCCAGGGTCAATTTGGCCTGCTGCTCGCCGTCGACCTCGGCCACGTCCACGGCGGTCAGCCGGCCGATGGGCACCCCGTTGAAGGTGACCTTCGAGCCCGGGTCCATCGACAGACCGGATCGGTTGGACAGCACGGTGAGCTGCGTCTTCTCCTCGAACGCACCCCGGAACTGCATCCACGTCAACGCCAGCACCGCGACCAGCAGAATGGCCATGCCCGCGCACGCGGTCTTGTACGGCGGGTCGTACCGCCAGTGCTTGACCCGCTGTTGGAAGCGGTCCCGCAGTGTCGCGGTGGATGAGGCCACGCGCAAACCTCCGAATTATTGACGCAGCCAAAAAACTAAGTTCGGCAAACTGTCCCAAAAAACCAGAGATAAGTGCAACTACTGAGGCCCCGGTGCGTCGAAGATCAAACTCCCGGTACCGGGAGACCCCCGTCACAGCGTAGGCGCTGATCAGGTATTGCGACCGCCGTTCACGCCGACGATCTGGCCGGTGATATAGCCGGCTTCTTCTGAGATCAAGAATGAACACGTGGCGGCAATGTCCTCGGGCTTGCCCATTCGGCGCACCGGCGTGGCCTTGATGGTGTCGCGAATGTCGCCGAGTTCGCCCCGGGATTCCGCGGCGCGCAGCATCGGCGTGTCGATGAAACCCGGCGGTACGGCGTTGACTGTGATCCCGGCCGGACCGAATTCCAGCGCCAGCGACTTGGTCAGCCCGTTGACGGCGGACTTGGCGGCCACGTAGTCGGACATGTACGGGACACCGGAGTGCGTGCTCGACGACGAGATGTTGACGATGCGGCCCCAGCCGGCCTCGATCATGTCGGGCAGGGCGGCCTGCACGACATGGAAGACGCCGTTGAGATTGACGTCGATGACCTTCTGCCAGCGCTCGAAGGTGAGGTCGGTGAACGGCGTGAAATCGCTGAGACCGGCCGAATTGACCAGGATCGTGACGGGGCCCAACTGCTCGCGGACCGCCTTGAAGGCGGCATCGACCTGGGCCCGGTCGGTGACGTCGGCGGCGTAGGAGTACTCGGCCCCGGTCGAGTTGAGGTCGAGGGTGGCGACCCGGTATCCGTCGGCGGCGAGGCGGTCGGTGATCGCCTTGCCGATTCCGGATGCGCCTCCGGTCACCAACGCTGTCTTCTGCTGCGGGGTGGTCATGGGAGTTCCCTTCGGTAATTCGTTTGAATATCAATCGTTTTCGTCAGCGCCGGGGAGCCCGCAGGCCGAGGGTGCGGCGCGCCGCGTCGATCAGGTAGCGGGAGAGGTCCTCATCGGAGGTGTCCTCGCCGGCCACGCCCGCGCCCCCGGCGATGCCGGAGAACACCATGGCGGCCTTGACCGTCCCGGCCGGGCCCGGATCGACATCGGTCAGCAGGGCCATCTGCCTGCTGATCACGCCGTCCCATTCCGGCCGGTTCCGCAGCGCCTCGTTCACGCTCGGATCGCTGGCCAGGACCGACACCAGGGCGCGGTTGTGGACCGCCAGTTCGGCGTAGCCGCGCACCATCTGATCGGCGCGGCCGGCTGCGCTGCGCTGTCCCTCGGCTTCTTCGATCACGGTCTGTATCCGGGTCAGGAACGGTTCGACCACCGCGCTCAACAACTGTTCGCGGGTGCGGAAGTGGTAGTAGATCGCCGCCTTGGTGAACCCCAGTTCGTCGGCGATCATCTGCAGCGATGTGCCGGCGAAGCCGTGGCGGGTGATCAGCCGGACGGCGGCTTCGACGAGCCGCTCGCGGGTGGCGCCCGCACCGGCCGCGTCGTCGGCGTGGTCCATTCGGCCCTCCCTTCCATGTGCATTCTTAGCCGATCTACTTTACGATCGTAAAGTACGCTACTAGTCGATCGTAAAGCAGATCGGCACGTTGGAAGGACTGTGCGGATGCTGACGCCGTTGCCGGCAGAGGATTGGGACGATCAGGCACGCGAGGCGCTGGCCTCCACGGTGCCGCCGGAGCGGCGCAACCCCGACAACGCGGGTAACGCGCTCTCGATCCTGGTCCGCCATCCGGCTCTGGCCGGCGCGTTCCTGCCGTTCAACACCTACCTGCAGAAGGACTCCACGCTGCCCGAGCGCATCCGCGAACTCGTGATTCTGCGGACCGCGTACCACCACGGTTGCGTGTACGAGTGGGGACATCACAGCGCGATGGCCATGCAGGTCGGGCTCGCCGAGGATGATGTCGAGTCAACCCGAAGTGGCTCGGCAGCAGACGAATTCGACCAGGCAGTGCTCGATGCGGTCGACGAGCTGCACGCCGGGTCGCGGATCTCCGCGCAGACCTGGGAGCGCCTGGGACTGCGGCTCGATGACCACCAACGGATGGACCTGATGTTCACCTTCGGTGGTTACAGCACGCTGGCTTTCGCCCTCAACACCTTCGACGTCCAACTCGAGGACGGCGCGGGCACCGACGAGTTCTACGCCTCAATGGGGAGCTGAGATGACTGACAACCGGGATTTCTTTCGCGACGAGAGCCTCGTGCCCGACCCCTATCCGTTCCTGGCCGGGCTGCGGGAGCGTTGTCCGGTGCAGCGGGAACCGCACCAGAACGTGGTGATGGTGACCGGCTACGAGGAGGCCGTCGCGGTGTGCGGCGACCCTGAGACGTTCTCATCGGCCACCTCGGTGACCGGACCGTTTCCCGGATTCCCGGTCGCGTTGGAGGGACATTCCGATCAAGAGGTCAGCGATCTCATCGACAGGCACCGTGACGAACTGCCGATGAGCGACCAGATCACCACCTTCGACCCGCCCACCCACACCGAGCACCGCGCGCTGTTGATGGGACTGATCACGCCGAAGCGCCTCAAGCAGAACGAGGACTTCATGTGGCGGCTGGCCGATCAGGCGTTGGAGCCCTACCTGACACGCGGTGGCGGCGAGTTCATCTCCGAATTCGCCGGTCCGTTCACGCTTCTGGTGATCGCCGACCTGCTCGGTGTCCCGGAGGACGACCGCGACGAGTTCGCCGCCCGGATGGGTGGGCACGATCAGGCCGGCATCGGCAGCACCGCCGAGCAGTCGGTCGAACAGAACCCGCTGGAGTACCTGTACGAGAAGTTCTCGGCCTACATCGCCGAGCGCCGGGAGAACCCGCGTGAAGACACCCTCACCGAGATGGCCGCCGCGAAGTTCCCGGACGGCTCGACCCCGGAGGTCATCGACGTGGTGCGGTTGGCCGCCAACCTCTACCTGGCCGGCCAGGAAACCACGGTGCGGCTGCTGAGTTCCGCGCTCAAACTGCTTGCCGAACGCCAGGATCTGCAGGAGCTGCTGCGTGCCGAACCCGCCAGGATCCCGAATTTCATCGAAGAGGCGCTGCGGTGGGAGAGCCCCATCAAGGGTGACTTCCGGCTGGCGCGCAGCGCAGCCACGGTCGGTGGGGTCGACGTGCCGGCCGGGGCCACGCTGATGGTGTGCAACGGTGCGGCCAACCGGGACCCGCGTCAGTTCGAGAACCCGGACACCTTCGACGTCGACCGCCCGAATGCCCGCAGGCACATCGCATTCGGGCGCGGTGTGCACTCCTGTCCCGGTGCGCCACTGGCACGGGCCGAGGCCCGGGTGTGCCTGGAGCGAATCCTGGCCCGCACCAGCCAGATCCGGCTGTCAGAAGCCCAACATGGACCGGAAGGCGACCGCCGGTTCGACTACGTTCCGACATACATCCTGCGTGGCCTGACCGTCCTGCACCTCGAGGTCACCCCGCGATGAAGGTCCACGTCGACGACGACCGCTGCCGTGGCCACGGCGTCTGTGTGGCGGTGTGCCCGGACGTGTTCACCCTGACCGACGGTGGTTACGCCGAGACACTTGTCGACGATGTGCCGCCCGAACTGGCCGCCGAGGTGCCCGAAGCGGTCACCGGGTGCCCGGAGCACGCGATCACGCTCGGCTAGACCGCCTTGCGCACCCGGGCGGCGGCAGCCTCGGGCATCGGCTCGTAGCGGGCGAACCCCCGCGTGAAGGCCCCGGCGCCGTGCGAGAGCGACCGCAGGTCGATCGCATAGCGGGTCAGTTCCACCTCGGGAATCTCGGCCTTCACCACGGTCCGGCCCTCGTCCGCCTTGTCGGTGCCGAGTACCCGGCCGCGCCGGCCGGCCAGATCGCTCATCACCGCACCCACCAGATCGTCGGGCACCACCACGGTCACGTCGTCGATGGGCTCGAGCAGGTTCACGCCCGCAGCCGCGGCCGCCTCGCGCAGCGCCAGTCCGCCGGCCATCTGGAACGCGAAATCCGAGGAGTCGACGCTGTGGGCCTTGCCGTCGACCAGCGTCACCCGGATGTCGACGACGGGGTACCCGCCGTCCCCGTGGTCGCCGGCCATGCCCTTCTCCATCTGGGCCCGCACACCCTTCTCGACGCTCGGGATGAACTGGCGCGGTACGGCCCCGCCGACGACCTTGTCGACGAACTCGAATCCGCTGCCCTCCGGCAGCGGCTCGACCTCGATGTCGCAGACCGCGTACTGGCCGTGCCCGCCGGACTGCTTGACGTGCCTGCCATGTCCTTTTGCCTTGCCGCCGAGCGTTTCCCGCAGCGGTACGCGCAGCTCGACGGTGTCCACCGACACCCCGTAGCGCCGCGACAGGCCGTCGAGCACCACCCCGGCGTGCGCCTCACCCATGCACCACAGCACGATCTGGTGGGTTTCGGGATTCTGCTCGATGCGCAGGGTGGGATCCTCCGCGGCCAGCCGCTGCAACCCGACCGAGAGTTTGTCCTCGTCGGTCTTGGCGCGGGGCTGCACCGCGATGGGCAACAGCGGGTCGGGCATCGTCCACGGCCGCAGCACCAGCGGATCGGCCTTGTCGCTGAGGGTGTCACCGGTCTCGGCGTGACTGAGCCGGCCGATCGCACAGATGTCCCCGGCGACCACCGACGGAGCGGGGCGCTGCTGCTTGCCCAGCGGGAAGGACAGGGTGCCGATGCGCTCGTCCTCGTCATGGTCGGCGTGCCCGTGCGACCCGGCCGGTGCCACCGACCCGTTGAACGCAGAAAAATGGCCCGACACATGCACGGTGGCGTCGGGCCTGATGGTGCCGGAGAACACCCGGACCAGGCTGACCCTGCCGACATAGGGATCCGACGTCGTCTTCACCACCTCGGCCAGCAGCGGCCCCGACGGATCGCAGGCCATCGGCTTGCGGGCGGCTCCATTGGCGGCGAACACCTCCGGCAGGCGATGTTCGGGCGGTGAAGGGAAGCCTCGGGTGGCGATCTCCAGCAGCTCCAGCGTGCCGACCCCGGATCCGCTGCACACCGGGATCACCGGGAAGAACGAGCCGCGGGCCACGGCCTTCTCCAGGTCGGCGATCAGCACGGACTCGTCGATCTCCTCGCCGCCGAGGTAACGCTCCATGAGCGTCTCGTCCTCGGATTCCTCGATGATCCCCTCGATCAGAGAGCCCCGCAGTTCGGCGATCTCATCGTCGTAGGCGCCGTCGGGTGGCCGGGTGCTGCGGGTGCCGCCGCTATAGCAGTAGTACGTGCGGGTGAGCAGGCCGATCACCCCGTCCCCGGCGGGGAAGTACAGGGGCGCGACCTTGTCACCGAAGGCCTGCTGAGCGCCGGCCAGGGCGTTGGCGTAGTTGGCCCTGGCGTGGTCGAGCTTGGTGATGACGACGGCACGCGGCATGCCGACCGCCGCGCATTCCTGCCACAGCGACTTCGTCGGCTCGTCGACGTTCTCGTTGGCCGCGATGACGAAGAGTGCGCAGTCGGCGGCACGCAGCCCGGCGCGCAGCTCCCCGACGAAATCGGCGTATCCGGGGGTGTCGATCAGGTTGACCTTGATCCCGTTGTGCTGCAACGGAGCCAGTGCCAGGCCGACCGAACGTTGCTGACTGACCTCGGCGTCGTCGAAATCGCACACCGTCGACCCGTCCACCACCGAGCCTGCCCGGGTCAGCACCCCCGCGGCGACCAGGAGCGCCTCCACGAGCGTGGTCTTGCCTGCGCCCGACGGGCCGACCAGCGCCACGTTGCGAATGGCGGTCGGACTGTCCGCGGTGGGGACAGCCCCGTTGCCGGCTGAGTGCGTCTTGTCCGCCATGGCATTCCTCCTGGTGTCCCCGGGGCGCCCCGCTACGGCCCGCCGGACCTGCTCTCCACCATTCCCTGATGTGACCTACGACACAAGTCCCGCCTGAGCCGACGATCAGACCTGCCAGGAGGCCCAGTGGGTGACGTCGACGGTGATCACCGGACCGTTCAGCGCAATGCGCTCGTACTGCGGGTATTTCGCGCGCAGCAGCCCGTAACCGGTAGCCATCGCGTCACCGCTGTGATGGACCGCGGCCCGTCCGTCGGCCCGTACCCACCACAGGTGCGCCCACTCGTCGGTGTAGTGGTCGACGAGCAGGCTGACCCGGCCGTCGCCCTCGATGTTGGCCAGCCGCCGCAGCCGCTGGGTGGACTTCGGTTTGGCGTCGACCGCGGTGTAGATGGTGGCCGGGGCGTGCGGGTCGGCAGGCACGTGAACCGCGAACACCACCGGCACCAGGTGGGGTGCGCCGTCGGCACCCAGCGTCGCGAGCACCGCAGAGGGTGCGTTCGCGAACTGGGCGATGGCATCGAGCCCGGACATGGCCCCAGGGTAGGCGCACTCCGCTGGTCGGAGGCCTCAGTTGCGGGGATGTCGCGGCTGCGGGGCCACGCTGATCGGCGAGCGGGTGACCGGGGTGCGGGTGACGCCGATCTCG
>NZ_CP034072.1:6826996-6905961 GCF_003855255.1 Mycolicibacterium nivoides
CCGCAGCGACGGCGAGGGTGCGGGAGCCGTGGCCGATGGCGAGGGTGGCGGTGTCGTCGCCGGCTCGTGGGCGGCCGGTGAATCCCGCAGCAGCAAAAGCACACCCGAGACCACGATGGCACCCGCGGCCACGGCGGCGGCGAGCATCGCGATCATCGCCCGGCGGGTGCGGTACCAGGGCACCGCTGCCGGCTTGAAGCTCCAGCCGTCGAGGTCGAAGCCGCCTCCGAGACCGGGTACTGACATCACGTGATGCTAACGCCCGGGCCCCGGCGATGCGTCTCACGTTCGGCGAGGTCGCGATAGGGTGCCGGTGCGCGCTTGGAGACCATCGGAGGAATTGGCAATGATCGCATCCCGGATCGCGACGGTATCCGCCCTCGCCGCGTCGGCACTCGTCGTGGTGGGCCTGGCGGCGTGCGCGCCGCCGGAGAAGGGCGCCGCCGGCGGCAACACCGACACCGGGGTCAAGGTCGCCGAAGCCAAGTCGGCAGCCGATTTCGGCGGGATGGACAAGCTCGTCGAGGCGGCCAAGGCCGAAGGTGAACTCAATGTGATTGCGTTGCCCCCGGATTGGGCGAACTACGGCGAGATCATCAAGGCCTTCTCGGACAAGTACGGCATCAAGGTCAACTCGGCGCAGCCCGATGGTTCCAGCCAGGAGGAGATCAACGCCGCCAACCAGCAGAAGGGCAAGAGCACCGCGCCCGACGTGTTCGATCTGGGACAGTCGGTCGCGCTCGCGAACACGTCGATGTTCGCTCCCTACAAGGTGGCCACGTTCGACGACATCCCGGAGAAGCTGAAGGACCCCGATGGCACCTGGGTCAACGACTACGGCGGCTTCATGTCCATCGGGTTCGACTCGACCAAGGTTCCGCCGATCACCTCCGTCGAGGACCTGCTCAAGCCCGAGTACCACGGCAAGGTCGCTCTCAACGGCGACCCGACCCAGGCCGGCGCCGCGTTCGCCGGGGTTCTGATGGCAGCGGTGGCCCAGGGTGGGTCGGCCGATGACATCGCGCCAGGCGTCGAGTTCTTCGCGAAGCTCAACGAGGCGGGCAACTTCCTGCCGCTTGACCCGACCCCGGCCACCATCGCATCGGGACAGACTCCGGTGGTGATCGACTGGAACTACCTCAACGGCACGGAAAGTCAGAAGGTCCCCGGCTGGCAGGTGATCGTTCCCCATGAGGCGCTGGTCGCCGGCTACTACTACCAGGCGATCAACAAGGATGCGCCGCATCCGGCGGCAGCCCGGTTGTGGCAGGAGTTCCTGTTCAGCGACGAGGGGCAGAACCTGTACGCGCAGGGCGGCGTTCGCCCGGTCCGCGCCGACAAGATGATCCTGGCAGGCACCGCCGACCGCGCGGCGTTCGGCCAGTTGCCCCCGATCGACGGCCCGGTGACCGTCGCGAGCCAGGCCCAAACCGACACCGCCAACAAGTATCTGGCCGACAACTGGGCCAAGGCGATCGGCTGAGTTCCTCTATGCCGGGTAGTACTTCTCGACGGGATCTGCGGACGGACATCCGCGGGAGTGTCCGGGATGCCGTGCCGCTGCTGCCGTTCGTGGCGGTGGTGACGGTGTTCCTGATCGTGCCCACGGTGACGGTCATCGTCATGGCGTTCTTCGCCGACGGATCCTTCTCTTTTGCCCGGATCGCTGCGCTGTTCTCCGGAACCGCCTTGGCGGCACTGGCCAAGAGCATCGTGCTGTCTGCCAGTACGGCACTGATCGGGGCGGTGCTGGGTGCGGTGCTGGCCTGGTTGATCGTCAGCAGCCCGCCGGCGTCGATGCTTCGGCGCGCGGTGCTGGCCCTGTGCAGTGTGCTGGCCCAGTTCGGCGGCGTGGCACTGGCATTCGCGTTCCTGGCCACCATCGGGCTCAACGGCGTGCTGACACTGTGGGTCAAGGAGAACCTCGGCTGGGACCTGGCCGGCTCCGGCTGGTTGTACGGACTGCCCGGGCTGATCCTGGTCTACACCTACTTTCAGATCCCGCTGATGGTGATCGTGTTCCTGCCCGCCCTCGAGGGATTGCGCGACCAGTGGCACGAGGCCGCGGTGAGTCTCGGCGCGTCGCAGTGGCAATACCTGCGGGAGGTCGCCGTGCCCTTGCTGAGCCCGGCCTTCCTCGGTTCGGCACTGTTGTTGTTCGCCAATGCCTTTGCCGCCTATGCCACCGCGGCCGCGCTGGTCAGCCAGGGCAGTCCGATCGTGCCGCTGCTGATCCGCGCCGCACTCACCAGCGAGGTCGTGCTGGGTCAGTCCGGCTTCGCCTACGCACTGGCGTGCGAGATGATCGTGGTGGTGGCCGCGGTGATGATCGCCTACAACGCGCTGGTGCGCCGGACGGCGAGGTGGCTCAAATGAACCGGGCGTACCGGCCGGTCCTATGGGTGCTCTTCGGGCTGTTCTTCCTGTTTCCCCTGTACGCCATGGCAGATTTCTCCACCCGCAACCTCATCGCCGGTGGGCGCACCGCCGCGGCCTGGCGCAACCTGGTTGCCGATGAGGCGCTCTATCACGCCATCCTGATCTCGCTGCTGCTCGCGGTGTTCACCGTCATCGCGATGCTGGTGCTGCTGGTGCCGACGATGATCTGGGTACGCCTGCGGGCTCGCTGGGCCAGCCGGTTCGTGGAGTTTCTCTGCCTGCTGCCGTTGACCATCCCGGCCCTGGTGATCGTGGTGGGCCTGCGCAACGTGTACCTCTGGGTCACTTACCTTCTCGGCGAGTCGGCGCTCACCCTGACGTTCGTGTACGTGGTGCTGGTGCTGCCGTTCGCCTACCGGTCCATCGATTCCGCGCTGGCCGCCATCGACCTGCAGACGTTGTCGGAGGCCGCCCGGTCGCTGGGCGCCGGGTGGTGGTCGACGATCGGTCGGGTGATCGTGCCCAACATCTGGTCCGGGATCCTGTCCGCGGCCTTCATCTCCACCGCGGTGGTGCTCGGCGAGTACACCGTCGCGTCGCTGATCGGGTTCGAGACGCTGCCGGTTCAGATCGTCGCGATCGGTAAGAGCGACGGCCCGACTTCGGTGGCGGCCTCGCTGGCCACCCTGCTGCTCGGATTCGCGTTGTTGTTGGTTCTGGCGGCCCTCACCCGGGGCCGTCGAAGAAGGTCAGGAGTCCAGGCGTGAGTGGCAGTGTCGGTGTGCGGGTTGAACTTCGTGACCTCACCCGAACTTATGGCAACGTCAACGCGCTCGACGGGCTGAGCCTGTCCATCGAGCCGGGGGAGCTGGTGGCGCTGCTCGGGCCATCGGGCTGCGGCAAGACCACGGCGCTGCGAATCCTGGCCGGACTGGAGGAGGCCAGCTCCGGCGCCGTGCTGGTCGACGGGCGCGACATCAGCTCCGTGCCGGCCAACAGACGAGATATGGGGATGGTGTTCCAGGCCTACAGCCTGTTCCCGCACCTGACCGTGTTGGACAACGTCGCCTTCGGTTTGAAGATGCGCGGAAAATCCAAGCGGGACAGGCTGTCCCGGGCCGCGGACATGCTCGACCTGGTCGGCCTGGCGGCGCACAAGGGCAAGTTCGCCAGCGAGTTGTCCGGGGGTGAGCAGCAGCGCGTGGCGCTGGCCCGGGCCTTGGCGATCGAGCCGAGGGTGCTGCTGCTCGACGAGCCGCTGTCGGCTCTGGATGCGAAGGTGCGCTCCCAATTGCGCGACGAGATCCGCCGGGTGCAACTGGAGGTCGGCACCACGACCTTGTTCGTCACGCACGACCAGGAGGAGGCGATGGCCGTTGCGGACCGGGTCGGCGTGATGAGCCACGGCAAACTCGAGCAACTCGCGGCCCCCGCCGTGCTCTATGCCCGCCCGTCGACCCGCTTCGTCGCCGAGTTCATCGGGTTGCACAACAAGGTGCGCGCGCGGGTTTCGGGCGACCGCGCCCGGTTGTTGGGGACGGTGGTGCCGACCCTGCCCGGGTCGGTGACCGCAGGGGCGGGGACGGCGATGGTGCGTCCGGAATCGTTCCGGGTGCGCGCAGATCCGGACGGACACGCGGTGGTGGAATCGGTGGCGTTCCTGGGCCCGATATCCCACGTCTACCTGTCACTGCCGGACGGGTCGGTGATCCACGCGCAGCTGCCGAGTTCACGGGCACGGGCCTTCAGGCCAGGTCTGGTGGTCAGCCTCGCGCTGGAGCGTTCGCCGGTGCTGGTGGTCTAGCTCAGACGTCGGCCCTAAACATCTTTGACCGGTTCGATGCCCAGATCGCGGTAGGTGACCAGCGCCGCGAACGGCACGCCGCGCTTGGCGAACCGGCCGGTGGCGACGTCGCCACGGTCGACCATCGGGATGACGCCGGTGACGACGGCCCCGACGGCGGTCACGCGTTCGTAGGCGATCTCGGTGGAGCCGCCGGTGCTGATCACGTCGTCGACCAGCAGCACGCGGGTGCCGGGCTCGAGGCGGGTCCCTTCGATCCACTGCTCGCGGCCGCGTGACTTCTGTTCCTTGCGCACCGAGAACCAGGCCTTGCCGGTCACCATCGCGACACCGTGGGCCAGCGGGTCGGCGCCCATGGTCAGCCCGCCGACGGCGTCGAACTCGATGCCGCTCGCGGCCGCCAGATCGGCGACCGCCCGGCTGACGATGGCCATCCGTTCGCCGGTGTCGATGGCGAACTTGCCGTCGATGTAGTCGTGGCTCAGCTGCCCGCTGGCCAGCCGGAACGGTTCCTCGCGGTGTTCGTAACCGCGGGTGCGGATCAGGTCGAAGGCGGCTTGCCAGGTCTCCGGGCGCTCAGGCATACCCGCGATCGTATTGCACGGGTCGACGAGGTCTCAGCCCTGCCTGGCGCGCTGGGCCAACTCGACTGTGGCCGCCCGCAACTCGCGGTACGAGCTGATGGGCGCGGCGTAGCCGACGCGGGTGTAGGCCATCCCGCGCTCGGTGGTGACCCGGAGATCCAGGCCGTAGCGGTCAGCGCCGGTGCACACCGCACCGCTTGCGTCGGGATAGCCGCCGAGGGTGCGGGCCATGTCGGCCAGCGAATCGGCGTGGTCGGCGTTGAGATGGTCGATCGCGCCCGCGGCGTGGGGTGCGACCGGATCGGGTTCGGCTCGGGAGTAGGCCTCGCCGGTGGTGGAGTCCATCCGGCCGTATCCGCCGACCCAGCGCACCCGGTGCACGCGCAGCACCCAGAGCGAGAAGTCGCTGAAGTCGATGTAGTAGCGGGCCGCGGCCACCGCATCCAGGTGGGCCTGGCGGGCCGCGGCGAGTTCGTCGCCGGTAGGTCGTTCGGCGACCCCGGCCAGCGTGATCCGGCTGCTGGCCAACGGATCCGACCCGGCGCTCGGGGCCACGACGGAGATGCTGGCGCGAGGGTCACCGGCGAGATTGCGGCCGTGCTCGGCCATGTTCGACACGCACAGCACCGGTGCGCCGGCCAACAGCCCGTAGGTGATGAAGGACGCCCACGGGTCGCCGTCGGCGGTGAGGGAGGCCAGGGTGCCCTCGTTGGTCGACGCGGCGACCGTGCGGGCTTCCTCGGCCGCAGACGGACGAGCCCCCTCGACCACCTCCGTCAACGGGGGAGGAACCGAGGGGGCATCACCTGGGTCGCCATGATCTCTTGTCACGCGGCGACCCTACCGCTCGTGCGTTGCGCGGCTAGCCGCCGAGGGCGGCGATCAGATCCTTGATCTGAGCGGTTTCGGCCTCGGTCGCGGGCTCTTCGGCCTCGACGGCCTCGATGAGGTCCTTGCGCAGGCCGACGCCGTTGGCGGCTTCCTGGGTGGACAGCTTCGCGCGGCCGCGTGCGACATAGAGACGCTGACCGAGTGTGGCGGCGGGGCCCTCGGCCGCCGTCGTCATCAGCTCGTCATAGCGGTGCCGCACACCGCTGAGCGCGACGATGACGGACGGGGTGACGCGGCTGCGTCCCGCCGCCTCCGACAGCGACGTCTGCAGCTTGCGCAGACCGCTGAGGACAACCGCAGCGCGGTCGGCGTACTCCGGGTCGCCGACCGGCGGTAGCGCGTCGATCGCTGCGATGTACATGTGCATCGCCGCATCAGACAGTCCAACGATTACTGGTGCTTCACCGTCATTTGGTGCGGACTCACCCACAGGCCATCCCTCGTCGAATGTTCGTGATCGCCGGCCCATAGCCGACGAGGAGATCAAATGCGGGAAAAACGTAACCCGTCGCCGTCTCTTATTCAACCGTTAGTTTTTCCGCAAACACGCCCGTGCCGGCGAAAAACGTTGCTGCAGGATCATTTCGGGATGCCACCGTCCGTCCGGGTGTCGAGTGCGGACGAAGTGGGTACGTTGGGAAGCTGATGGACAACGTTCAGGACGATCAGCCACTGGTCGAGCATCCGACCGCTGAGGACTTCAGCCATGCCAGAACGCTGCCGACCGACCGGGACTGGTTCAAGCGGGCGGTGTTCTACGAGGTTCTGGTCCGCGCGTTCTACGACTCCAACGCCGACGGTGTGGGCGATCTGCGGGGCCTGACCCAGCAGCTCGACTACCTGAAGTGGCTGGGCGTGGACTGTCTCTGGCTGCCGCCGTTCTACGATTCGCCGCTGCGCGACGGTGGCTACGACATCCGCGACTTCTACAAGGTGCTGCCGGAGTTCGGCACCGTGGAGGACTTCGTCACGCTGCTCGACGGCGCGCACCGCAGGGGCATTCGCGTGATCACCGATCTGGTGATGAACCACACCTCCGATTCCCATGCCTGGTTCCAGGAGTCGCGGCACAACCCCGACGGTCCGTACGGCGACTTCTATGTGTGGAGCGACAGCAGCGACAAGTACGCCGACGCGCGCATCATCTTCGTCGACACCGAGGAGTCGAACTGGACGTTCGACCCGGTGCGCCGGCAGTTCTACTGGCACCGGTTCTTCTCGCACCAGCCCGATCTGAACTACGAGAACCCGGCCGTGCAGGAAGCGATGATCGACGTCCTGCGGTTCTGGCTGGATCTGGGTATCGACGGGTTCCGGTTGGACGCGGTGCCCTATCTGTTCGAGCGCGAGGGCACCAATTGCGAGAACCTGCCCGAGACCCACGCGTTCCTCAAGCGCTGCCGCAAGGTGGTCGACGACGAGTTTCCCGGCCGGGTGCTGCTCGCCGAGGCCAACCAGTGGCCGGCCGACGTCGTGGAGTACTTCGGCGATCCGAACACCGGCGGCGACGAGTGCCACATGGCTTTCCACTTCCCGCTGATGCCGCGCATCTTCATGGCGGTGCGGCGCGAGTCGCGGTTCCCGATCTCGGAGATCCTGGCCCAGACGCCGGCGATCCCGGACATGGCGCAGTGGGGGATCTTCCTGCGCAACCACGACGAGCTGACCCTGGAGATGGTCACCGACGACGAGCGCGACTACATGTACGCCGAGTACGCCAAGGATCCGCGCATGAAGGCCAACGTCGGTATCCGCCGCAGGCTGGCCCCGCTGCTGGAGAACGACCGCAACCAGATCGAGCTGTTCACCGCGCTGCTGTTGTCGCTGCCCGGGTCTCCGGTGCTGTACTACGGCGACGAGATCGGCATGGGCGACATCATCTGGCTGGGCGACCGCGACAGCGTGCGCACCCCGATGCAATGGACGCCGGACCGCAACACCGGGTTCTCCACCGCCAACCCGGGGCGGCTGTACCTGCCGCCGAACCAGGACGCGGTCTACGGGTACCAGTCGGTCAATGTCGAAGCCCAGCGGGACAGCTCGACGTCGCTGCTGAACTGGACCCGAAGCATGCTGGCCATGCGGGGGCGCCACGATGCATTCGCGATCGGGGAGTTCCGCGAGCTCGGCGGTTCCAATCCGTCGGTGCTGGCGTATGTGCGTCAGATCGAGAGCGACGGGGATGCGGTGTTGTGCGTCAACAACCTGTCCCGGTTCCCGCAGCCCATCGAACTGAATCTGCAGGAGTGGAACGGGTATACCCCCATCGAGATGTCCGGCTACGTGGAGTTCCCCAGCATCGGCCAGCTGCCGTACCTGCTGACCCTGCCAGGGCACGGGTTCTACTGGTTCCAGCTCCGCGAGCCCGAGCAAGACCCTGGAGTGCAGCAATGAGCCTCGAATTCGGTGACTGGCTCGGCCAGCAACGATGGTATGCCGGCCGCGGTCGCGAGTTGGTCTCCGCGACAACGGGTTTGGTGGTCGAGCTCGGACCCGGCCTCGACCTCACGTTGCTGAAGGTGTCCTACGCCGACGGCGGCACCGAGCGGTACCAGGTGCTGGTGAAGTGGGATGCCGAACCGATGGACGAGTACAGCTCCGTGGCCACGATCGGCAGTGCCGACGGGCGGACCGCCTATGACGCCCTCTATGACCAGGACGCGGCACGGTATCTGCTGCAGTTGATCGACCGTTCTGCCACGGTGGCCGGGCTGAGATGCGGCAAGGAGCCCGGGGCCGTCCTGCCCCTGGACGCCCCGCCCCGGGTGTCTGCGGCCGAACAGAGCAACACCAGCGTGGTGTTCGGGCAGGATGCCGTGCTCAAGGTGTTCCGCCGGATCACCCCGGGCGTCAACCCCGACATCGAACTCAACCGGGCGCTGGCCAGGGCCGGCAACCCGCACGTGGCGACGCTGCTCGGATCGATGGATATCGACTGGGACGGTGAGCCTTTCGCGTTGGGGATGGTGACGGAATTCGCCGCCAACTCCGCTGAGGGCTGGGATATGGCCACCGCGAGCACCCGGGATCTGTTCGCCGAGGGGGACCTCTACGCGGACGAGGTGGGTGGTGACTTCGCCGCCGAGTCCTACCGCCTGGGCGAGGCGGTCGCCTCGGTGCACGCCTGTCTGGCCGAGCAACTCGGCACCGCGTCGCTGCCGTTCCCCGCGGACCTCATGTCCGCCCGCCTGGCCACCGCCGCAGATGCGGTACCCGAACTGCACCAACATGTTTCATTGATCGAGGACCGCTACCGCAAACTGGCCGACGAGCAGGTGAGCGTGCAGCGGATCCACGGGGATCTGCATCTGGGCCAGGTGCTGCGGACCCCGGAGCGGTGGCTGCTGATCGACTTCGAAGGGGAACCCGGCCAGCCGCTGGAGCTGCGCCGCGGCCCGGATTCCCCGCTGCGTGACGTCGCGGGCATGGTGAGGTCGTTCGAGTACGCGGCGTACGCACGGCTGGTGGAGCTGGCAGGAGACGATGACCAGGCCCGGCAGGTGGCTGCCAGGGCGCGGGAATGGGCCGACCGCAACAGTGCGGCGTTCTGTGACGGGTATGCCGCGGTGGCCGGCGCCGATCCGCGCGAGCATGCCGCCCTGCTGGCGGCCTATGAACTGGACAAGGCGGTGTACGAGGCGGCCTATGAGGCCCGGTACCGGCCGAGTTGGTTGCCCATCCCGCTGGGGTCGGTGGCGCGCCTGCTCAGCTAGTCACCTATCTTCATTAGTATGCCTAATCAGCCCACGCGCCGATCGGCGTCCGGTGGGCTGCTGATCGCGGTGCTCGCGGCCGCGGGCATCAGCGTCTCGCTCATGCAGACCCTGATGATCCCGCTCATCCCGCAACTGCCCGCGCTGCTCGACACCAGCCCGGCCAACGCGTCGTGGGCGATCACCGCGACCCTGCTGACCGGTGCCGTCGCCACGCCCGTGCTGGGTCGGCTCGGAGACATGTACGGCCCCAAGCGGATCCTGGTGCTCTGCGCCGTGATGCTGTTCGCCGGATCGCTCATCGCGGCCACCACCACGTCGCTCATCCCGCTGGTCATCGGGCGCGGCCTGCAGGGATTCGGCGCTCCGGTGATCCCGCTGGGCATCAGCGTGCTGCGCTCCGCCCTGCCGGCCGAGCGGGTGGCCTCGGCGATGGGTCTGATGAGTGCGTCGCTGGGCGTCGGTGGTGCGATGGGTCTGCCGCTGTCGGCGGTGATCGCCGAACACTTCAACTGGCATGCCCTGTTCTGGTGTTCGGCCTTCCTCGGCCTGGCTTCGGGCATCCTGTTCGTCCTGCTGGTGCCCGACCTGGAACCGGTGTCGTCGGATCACCGCTTCGATCCGATCGGTGCGCTGGCGCTGGGGGCCGGTCTGGTGATGCTGTTGCTGCCGATCTCCAAGGGCGGGATGTGGGGCTGGGGCAGTGTCACCACGCTGGGCCTGTTCGCTGCGGCGGCGGTGACATTCGGGGTGTTCACCTGGTGGCAGTACCGCGCGCCCTCGCCGATCGTGGACATGCGGACCACGCTGAAACGTCCGGTGCTGCTGACGAATCTGTCGTCCATCGCGGTGGGCTTCGGCATGTTCGCGCTGTCGCTCGTGGGGCCTCAGCTGCTGGAGATGCCCCGAGAAACGGGATTCGGGTTGGGGCAGAGCATGATCGCCACCGGCTTGTGGATGGCGCCCGGCGGGCTGGCGATGATGGCGGCCGCACCGGTGGCCGCCCGGGTCGTGGCCGCGCGCGGACCGAAGATCGTATTGGTGATCGGCAGCGTCATCATCGCCGCGGGTTACCTGGCCGGCATCGTCCTGCTCGGCACCCCGGTCGGGGTGATGGTGCTCGGTCTGATCGTCAGCTTCGGCGTCGGCTTCGCCTTCGCGGCCCTGCCCGCCCTGATCAATGCCGCGGTTCCGGTGTCGGAAACCGCATCGGCCAACAGCATCAACTCACTGGCCCGCTCGCTGGGCACCTCGACGTCGAGTGCGGTCATGACCGCTGTGCTGGCCCAGATGACCATCACGGTCGCCGGGCATGCGCTGCCGTCGTTGGGTGGGTTCCGCGTCGCCCTGTTGATCGCCGCGGTCGCGGCGGCCGGTGCCGCCCTCATCGCCATGGCGATTCCGAAAGCGCCCGACCGGCCGGATTCAGAAGAACCAGTCGGGGCGCCTTTCGGGAGGCCTCAGAGGGTGGCGATCTCGTAGCTGTCGAGCTGGCCCACCAGCGTCCGTAGCTGATCGGCCGACGAGCCCAGGGTGTGCTCGATCGCGGTCAGCCGGGCGGCGTAGTGACCCACGGGGTACTCGGCGGTGACACCGATGCCGCCGTGCAGCTGGATCGATTCCTGCGAGATGTGCCGGCCCGACCGTCCGATCTGCAGTTTGGCGCGTGCCGCGATCACCGCGTCGAGCTCACCGTCGGCGATGGACATCGCGGCGTAGGTGCCCATGCTGCGCGCCAGCTCCAGCGACATGTACATGTCGGCGGCGCGCTGGGTCAGGGTCTGGAACTTGCTCAGCGTGACCCCGAACTGCTTGCGCTGCTTGAGGTAGTCGGTGGTCAGGCGCAGCGATTCGTCCATCACGCCGACGGCCTCGGCGCACAGCCCCGCCGAGATCCGCACCAGTGCGTTGGTGATCGCGCCGCCGGCATCGGCGGCCTCGCCGAGCGGCTCGGCGGGTGTGGCGTCGAGGGTGACCTGGGCGCCTCGCTGGCCGTCGAAGGTGCGGTAGCCCTGACGCGTGACATCGGCGGCGTCGACCAGGAACAGTCCGGTGCCGGCCTCAGCACTTTGGCCGGGCAGGGCCGCACTGACGATCAGCGTGTCAGCGACGTCGCCGGCCAGCACCGGATTCTTGATGCCGCTCAGGGTCCACCCGTCGCCGCTGCGCGTCGCGGTGGTCGTCACGCCGGCCGTTCCGCGCACACCCGGCTCGGCGTGGGCGAACGCCAGAATCCGTTCGCCGGAAGCGACTTCGTCGAGAAGTGCGCGCTGGGCATCGGTGCCGGCCTCGGCGATGATCGCGCCGGGGCCGATCGCGCCGTGCAGCACCGGCTCGGGTGCCAGCCGGCGCCCGAGCTCGTTGAGCACCACCATGATCTCGATCTGGCCACCGGAGTCCTCGTCGAAACCCAGGCCCAGAACGCCGACCTCGGCGAGTTGTCCCCAGATCTGGCGGTCGAACCCGGGCTCGGACTCCACCACCTTGTTCCGCTTTTCGGTGTCGTAACCCGACAGCAGGTCACGGGTGGTGTCGGCCAGCAGGGTCTGTTCGTCAGTCAGCTGAAAGTCCATGGCTCAACTCACAATCCGAGAATGGTGGACGAGATGATGGTGCGCTGCACCTCGTTGCTACCGCCGTAGATCGAGGTCTTGCGGTAGTTGAGGTAGTGCGGGGCGGCGTGCTGGGCCCATTCGGGTGAGGCGATATCGCCGGCCTCGTAGGGCAGCGCGTCGGCGCCGGCGACCTCGACCAGCAGTTCGGTGGCGGTCTGCTGCAGCTGGCTGCCGCGCAGCTTCAGCACCGACGAGGCCGGGCTCGGCTTGCCGTCGGCAGAATCGGAGGTCACCCGCATCTGGGTGAGTTCCAGTGCCAGCACGTCGTTTTCGGCCTCGGCCAGACGTGCGGCGAACAGCGGATCGCTCAGCAGGCCGTTGGCCGCGGCGCGTTCCTTGACCTCGGCGAGACGCACCTTGGTCCGGGCCACCTGGGCGATGCCGGTGCGCTCGTTGCCGAGCAGGAACTTCGCGTAGGTCCAGCCCTGGTTCTCCTCGCCGACGAGCTGGTCGGCGGGCACCCGGACGTCCTCGAAGAACACCTCGTTGACCTCGTAGCTGCCGTCGATCAGCTTGATCGGGCGCAGCGTGACACCGGGGGTGTCCATTTCGAACAGCAGGAACGAGATGCCTGCCTGCTTCTTGGGGGCCTGCGGATCGGTTCGGACCAGGCAGAAGATCCAGTCGGCGTGCTGGCCCAGCGTGGTCCAGGTCTTCTGGCCGTTGACCACGTAGCTGTCGCCGTCACGCACCGCGGTGGTGCGCAGCGAAGCCAGGTCGGAGCCGGCCTCGGGCTCGGAGAAGCCCTGGCACCACCAGATGTCCAGCGCCGCGGTCGGCGGCAGGAAGCGCTCCTTGACCTCCTGCGAGCCGAACTCGGCGATCACCGGTCCGACCATCCGGGCGTTGAAGGTCAACGGCTCGGGGACGCTGGCCAGCTGCATCTCGTCGAGCCAGATCTGGTGCTGGTTGGGGGTCCAGTCCTTGCCACCCCACTCGACGGGCCAGTTGGGCACCGCAAGTCCGTGTTCATGGAGGATTTTGTGCGCCGTGACGATGCCCTCTTTGCCGAGTGGCAACCCGAGCCGATTTCGTTCGCGAATCTCGGCGGGAATCTTCGTCGTGTAGAAGGTGCGCAGCTCATCGCGGAAAGCTGCTTCCTCCGGTGTGAGCGCCAGTTGCATGACCGTCTCCCTGTCGGTGGATCTGTCTGCACACTAAACCACCCGGTTGGTCGGGCGTATCGGGGTTGCTCCTAGCGAACCAGCCGGCGCAACAACAACGAGGCGACGGCCACGCCCAGCACTGCCGACGCGACCAGCACACCGATGTCCAGCACCCAATTGGTCGGTGTTCCGATCAGCAGCCCCCGCAGCGCGTTGACCTCATAACTGAGCGGGTTGACTGTGGACAGCCAGCGCAGCCAGGTCGGCATGATGTCGACGGGATACAGCGCGTTGGACGCGAAGAACAACGGCATGGTGATCGCCTGGCCGATTCCCATCAGCCGGTCCCGCTTGCGCACCAGCCCGGCCAGCGTCATCGACAGGCAGGCGAAGAAGGCCGCGCCCAGTGCCACCACGGCCATCGCCGCCAGGATGCGCAGCGGATTGACCGTCATCGCGATCCCCATCAGATATGCCAGGAGCGCGACGCCGAGGACCTGCACCACCGAGCGCACCCCGGCCGCGAACGCCTTGCCCGCCACCAGTGCCGAGGCCGGCGCCGGGGTGACCATCAGCTTGGCCAGGATGCCGGCGTCGCGGTCCCAGATGATCTGGATGCCGTAGAAGATCGAGATGAACAGGGCCGACTGGGCGATGATGCCGGGCGCCAGAAAGGCCAGGTAGGGCACGCCGCCGGTGTCGACGAGGTGCAACCGGCTGAAGGTCTGGCCGAAGATCAGCAGCCACAGCGCAGGCTGCACCATGCGGGTGAACAGCTCGGTGCGGTCGTGGCGCAGCTTCTGTAGTTCGACGAGGGCGAAGGCCGACATCCGCCGGGCCATCGCGCGGACCCGGGCAATTCCGCGCGGGGCCATGACCAGAACATCAGCTGACACGGCGGGCCGTCCTCCGGGTCGCGCGCACCTCGCGCATGGCGCCGGGCTGTTGCCCGTCGTCGGTCAGGTCGGAACCGGCGTAATGGCGGAAGACGTCCTCCAGCGTGGCGTCCTCGGATGCGGTTGCCTTCAACACCCTGGCCTTCAGCTCGGCGGGAGTTCCCAGCGCCTGCAACCGGCCGTGGTGCATCAGGGCCACCCGATCGCACAGCGCGTCGGCCTCACCCATGTAGTGCGTGGTGAGCAGAACCGTCATCCCGAACTCGTCCTGCATCCGGCCGACCTGGGTCCAGACGCTGTCGCGGGCGATGGGATCCAGCCCGACCGTGGGCTCGTCGAGGATCAGCAGCAGCGGACGGTTGACCAGTGCCTGGGCCAGCTCGAGGCGTCGGACCATGCCGCCGGAGTAGGTGCCGGCCGCGGCGTCGGCGACATCGAGCAGTTGCATCGATTCCAGCGCCTGGTCCACCCGCTCTCTGCGTTCGGCGCGGGGCACGTCGTACAGGCGCGCGAACAACTCGACGTTCTGTCGGCCGGTCAGTGCTGCCTCGATCGAGAGTTGTTGCGGCACATAGCCGATGTTGTGCCGGATATCCATGGTGTGCCGGTCGGTGTCGAGGCCGAAGATCCGCACCTCGCCCTGCTGCACCGGAGTCAGGGTGGTCAGCACCCGCACGGCGGTGGTCTTGCCGGCCCCGTTCGGGCCGAGCAGGCCCAGGGTCTCACCGCGATGGACCTGAAGGGTCAGATCGTCGACGGCGGTGAACGTCCCGTAGCGGTGGGTCAGGTGCCTGCAGTCGATGGCCGGGGTGGTCACTCTTCCCCCTTTTCGCCGTCATGCAGTAGCCGGGTGAGTTCGGTCATTACGTCCAATCCGTTTGCCAGGTCCGTGATCTGGCTGTCGTCGAGCCGGGTCAGCGCGGCCGCCAGTGCTGCCCGGCGGGCGGCCCGGGACTCGTCGGCGATCGCCTGTGCGGGCGGGGTGAGTCGCAGGCGGACCACCCGGCGATCCGCGTCGTCGGTGGTTCTGGTCAGCAGTCCGTCGGCGACCAGCCGTGACACCAGCGTGGACGCGGTGTTGGGTACCAGGCTGAGCTCGGCGGCCGATTCCCGCACCGAGATGTCCGGTCTGCGCCCGACCAGGCGTAACAGTTCGCCCTGGGACTGGGTCAATCCGGTGGCGTCGAAACCGCCCCCGGTGGACCGGCGCAGCTGTCTGCGGAACCGGCCGACGACCGAGAACAGCTCGCTGACGAGATCACGCTGTTCCTGCATGTATCCCACGATACCTCTGTAGCAGAGGTATTTGAAGCGAGAGACTGCCCGGTGAACATCGGATGAACCGATCGGGCTGAGAATTGGGTGTCGCGGCAAAGCCGCTCAGAGGCCGCAGCCGTGGCCGCAGGGTAGTTGCCGCCGCTCTTCGGCTCGTACCCCCCAGCCCGCCCGGCCGGTGACATCGAACAAGCGCTCAATGTCTACTTAGGCGGCCACGGCTGCTACATGCTCAAGGTACCAGATTTCCTGGTTAGGACAGGGACATCCGTCCGATGAGCAACTCTTTGAATTGACGTTCAATCTGATTCTGACTGCAGTACGAGGACGGCTCGGGCATCCACTTTCACCGCGTTCCCGGCGGTGGCCGCATCGCGTGTGGAGTTTGCCGAAGTGCTGATCGCCGGAATCCAGCGGGCGGCGAATTGTGCCGGGGGTAAAACGAACTCGATCGGTTCGTAGTGCGCGTTGAAGCACAGCAGGAACGAGTCGTCCACCACGCGTTGTCCCCGGACATCCGGGTCGGCGATGCCCTGTCCGTTCAGGTACATCGCCACCGACTTGGCGTACCCGGTCTCCCAGTCCTCAGCGGTCATGTCGGAGCCGTCGGGTGCGAACCAGGCGATGTCGGGCAATCCGGCGCTGCCGGCCTCGCGTACCGGACGGCCGTCGAAGAACCTGCGGCGCCGGAACACCGGGTGTGCCGCGCGCAGCGCCGACACCGAGCGGGTGAACTCGATGAGATCGGAATCGGCAGTGGCCCAGTCGATCCAGGAGATGTCGTTGTCCTGGCAGTAGACGTTGTTGTTCCCGCGCTGGGTACGCCCCAGCTCATCGCCGTGCGAAAGCATCGGAACGCCTTGCGAAAGAAGCAGAGTGGCAAGGAAGTTGCGCTGCTGGCGGGCGCGCAGTGCAGTGACGGCCGGATCGTCCGACGGACCTTCGGCGCCACAGTTCCACGACTTGTTGTTGCCCTCCCCGTCGCGGTTGTCCTCGCCGTTGGCCTGATTGTGTTTCTCGTTGTAGGACACCAGGTCACGCAGGGTGAATCCGTCATGCGCGGTGACGAAGTTGATGGAGGCGAACGGGCGCCGGCCGGTCTGCTCATACAGATCGGCCGAACCGGTCAGACGGTAGGCGAACTCGTCGAGCGTGGCCGGTTCGCCGCGCCAGTAGTCGCGCACGGTGTCGCGGAACTTGCCGTTCCACTCGGTCCACTGCGGCGGGAAGTTGCCCACCTGGTAGCCGCCGGGGCCGACGTCCCACGGCTCGGCGATCAACTTCACCTGGCTGACGATCGGATCCTGTTGCACCAGTTCGAAAAACGCGCTCAGCCGGTCCACGTCGTAGAACTCGCGGGCCAGCGTGGCGGCCAGGTCGAAGCGGAACCCGTCGACGTGCATCTCGGTGACCCAGTACCGCAACGAGTCCATGATCAGTTGCAGTGAATGGGGATGGCCGACGTTGAGACTGTTGCCGGTGCCGGTGTAGTCCATGTAGTACTGCTTGTCGTCGTCGACCAACCGGTAGTAGGCCGCGTTGTCGATACCGCGCATCGACAGCGTCGGCCCGAGGTGGTTGCCCTCGGCCGTGTGGTTGTAGACGACGTCGAGGATCACCTCGATGTCGTTGGCGTGCAGTTCGCGCACCATGGCCTTGAATTCCTGGACGTGACCGCCGGGGGTGCCTGCCGAACTGTAGCGGGGGTCGGGTGCGAGGAACCCGATCGTGTTGTAGCCCCAGTAGTTCGACAAGCCCTTCTCGACGAGCGTGGAGTCGTCGACGAAATGGTGCACCGGCATCAGCTCGATGGCGTTGACCCTCAACGCTTTCAGATGCTCGATGATCACCGGGTGGGCGACGGCGGCATAGGTTCCGCGCAACTGTTCGGGGATGTCCGGGTGGGTCTGGGTGAGCCCCTTGACGTGAGCCTCGTAGATGACGGTGTCGGCGTACTCGTGACTGGGCGGGTGGTCGACGCCCCAGTCGAAATACGGGTTGATCACTACTGCTTTCGGCATGCTGGCCGCCGAATCGTCGTCGTTGCGGCTGCCCGGGTCGTCGAAGTTGTACGAGAACAGCGGCTGACCCCACTCGAAGGCGCCTTCGATGGCCTTGGCGTACGGGTCCAGCACGAGCTTGTTCGGATTGCAGCGCTGACCGGACGCCGGGTCGTACGGGCCGTGCACCCGGTAGCCGTAGCGCTGGCCGGGTTCGATCCCGGGAACGAAACCGTGCCAGACGAATCCATCCACCTCGGGAAGCGTCACCCTGGTCTCGCGCAGCGTCCCGGATTCGTCGGGATCGAACAGGCACAACTCGACCCGGTCGGCGACCTCACTGAACAACGCGAAGTTGGTGCCCGAACCGTCGTAGGTGGCACCGAGTGGGTAGGCCTTGCCCCGCCACGTTTCCAGCCCGCTTTGGTCAGCTTGATCCGTGGAAGTCACAAATCGACCATACGGCGCTCGGGCGACTGCGGCCGGTCGAACGGACGGCGGTACGTTACGCACACCGGGTTCACGCACTGGATGGGAGTCAGCCGTGACCACACGTTCTGAGCTGCCGGAGTACAAGACCCTGCGGATCACAGTCGACGAGTCCGTGGCGATCATCACGTTGGACCGCCCGCAGCAACGCAATGCCTTCGGTGGCGGGATGCGCGAGGAACTGGCCGACGCCTACCTGCGTTGCGACGGCGACGACGCCATCCGGGTGATCGTGCTGACCGGCGCCCCGCCCGCGTTCTGCGCGGGCGCGGACCTCGGTGCCGGGGAGCAGACCTTCACCGAGCCGGGTCAGGAATTCAGCGCCGCGGGCCTGGCCGTGCCGGCCTGGACTCTCGGCAAGCCGGTGATCGCCGCGGTAAACGGACATGCCATCGGCATCGGCCTGACTCTCGCATTGCAGTGCGACATCCGGTTTTTCGCCGCGGATGCGCGTTATGGCGTGGTGCAGGCCCGTCGCGGTATGGTCGGCGACGCGTACTCGCACTGGATCCTGCCTCGGCTGGTGGGGCTTGCCAACGCCGCGGAGATCTTGCTGACCGGAGCCACTTTCGACGGGCACCGCGCCGTCGAACTCGGCCTCGGCAGCCGGGTACTGCCGGCCGATCAGGTGCTGCCCGCCGCAGTGGAACTCGCACACGACATCGCGGTCAACACCGCACCTATGTCGGTCGCCGCCAGCAAGCGGCTGCTGTGGGACTCGTATGACCTCGACCGTGCCGGCGTCGGTGCCCGGGAGACAGAGATCCACCTGCGCTTGATGGAGCACGACGACGCGCGCGAAGGGGTGCGTGCCTACGTCGATCGTCGGGACCCGCGCTGGACAGGGCGGCCCGTGGACCCGACTAGCTGATTTCCACTCCGGCGCTGCGAAGTTCATCGATTGCCGTCCTGGAGGTCTCGGGCGCGACACCGGCGGTCAGGCCGGTCAGCACCCGTGTGCGCAGTCCGGCCCTGACCGCGTCGGCCGCGGTGGCCGCCACGCAGTAGTCGGTGGCGATGCCCACCACGTCCACCGCCTCGACGCCCCGCCGGCCAAGCCAGTCCGCCAGCGTCGTCCCCGAGTCGTCGACGCCCTCGAATCCGCTGTAGGCCGCCGAATGGTGGCCCTTCTCGAACACCGCCTCGACCGCGGCCGGATCGAACTCGGGATGAAAAGCGGCACCAGGAGTATCGGCCACGCAGTGCCGCGGCCATGAGGTCTTGTAGT
The DNA here is from genome assembly GCF_003855255.1 of Mycolicibacterium nivoides. Taxonomy (NCBI): domain Bacteria; kingdom Bacillati; phylum Actinomycetota; class Actinomycetes; order Mycobacteriales; family Mycobacteriaceae; genus Mycobacterium; species Mycolicibacterium nivoides. The sequence goes on from NZ_CP034072.1 coordinate 6,845,977, forward strand.
CGGGGGTGTCGGAGAAATGCTCACCGGGGTCGATGTGAAAATCCTTGGTGGCCACGACATGGTCGTAGCCGTGGTCGGTGGCCAGGAGTGCGGTGATGTCCCGCGCCACCGCAGCGCCGCCGGCGACCGCCAGCGAGCCGCCTTCGCAGAAATCGTTCTGCACATCGACGACGATGAGTGCCCGAGTCTGCTTGGACCTCCGCATGATCCCGACGCTACCCGCCGAACAGCAGGTACAGCCCGGTAAAGGTGTAGCCGACCATCACCAGCATCGTCGCGAGCTGGCCGGTGAGCTGGTGTTGCTTCGGCAGCAGGCGCAGTGCCCGGTCGTGTGCCGCGATCACGCCGGCGACGTGACCGGCCAGCACGAATCCGACCTTCAGGCTGGCCAGAAGCGTTGGGTGAACGGACAAGAAGTAGCTGACCTGCACATCGTGGAGCCCGAACAGCAGGATCACCGTCTGCTGGCCCCGCTCCACCAGGTAGGACAGGTAGTGGGCGAACACGTAGCCGATGACGATGGGGATCAGGGAATGCGCCATCAGCCCCGGCAATTCGCGGCGCAGCCGGCGATCGACCCCGCCGGTGGTGCGGGTGGCGGCCCAGAACGTGACCGCCACCGTGGTGGCGAACACCAGTAGACCCGTGGTGCGGATCAGGCTGGAGGCCAGCGGGGATCCGGCGTGCGCGTCGACGAAGTTGCGCCACTGGGGCATGGCCGAGAAGCTGTCGAACGCCGTGGATCCCAACAGGACTGCCAGCACGGCGACGAGCCCCGGTCGCACGGGCATCGAGGGCAGGTGATCGAAAGGGTTGCCGAGCACGATCTGACCGTCGTGGCGGCGCAACGGCGACACCCGCGAAGCAACCGTGCTGTACACCTCGAACGGGTCGGCGCTCTCCAGCCAGCGCTGCCCGCAGCACAGTGCACCGGCCAGCGTCACCGCAAGATAGATCAACAGCCAGGTGCGAATGGCCGCAACCGATCCCGGGTCCGGGCCGGCCAGCTCCAGCCACACGAAGGCGAACAGCCCCGCGGCAGCCGGCCAGTAGCCGAGCCGTTCCGGGTAGCGCCGGCGGTCAGGACCGGGCAGGAACTGGTACAGCGCGCGGACGGGAGAGATCAGCCGCCAGACCGGGCCGAACAACACCGAGGCCGCGACCAGTCCCACCCACAGCAGGACATAGAAGACACCCGGCAGCGGATTGGCGCCCGCCGGCCGGGTGACTGCGGTGTACGCCACCCACCCGGTGAGGGCGAGTGAGAGCAGGCCCACCACCCAGCGCGTCACGGCGGAGTCCACGGTCGTCGTCACCCAGGACGGCAGTGGCAGGCCCGGCTTCTCCGGATCGAACCTCGGCCGTCGCCAGGCCAGTGCCACCACCGCAAAGGTGAACGTCAGCGTCCATGCCGCGCCGATCAGCGCGTAGGTGTAGGGGATCGGGAGATCGGTCGAACCGCCCAGACCATGGGCCAGGACCGCGGTCGACCGGGGCGTCACTGCTGCACTTGCACGCTGGCGATCGTGCGGTTCAGCTGATGCAGCTCGATGTCGACGGTGCCGGGCACGTCGACGGTGAACTGGAACTGCTGACCGTTACGCGGCTCGATCTTGAAGCTGTGCTCGGGATTGGAGTGCACGTGCAGCTCGTCGGCGGCGTCGCTGTTTACGCGCACCACGATCGGCTCGCCGACCTTGCCCTTCAGCGGCTGGTTGGTCGGGGTGACCTCGCCGCCCTTGATGGTGACGTCGATCAGCAGCCTGGTCGGCGCCTGCTGCTGGTTGGTCATGTCCGACGGATTGACCGTGGTGGCCGAAGGAGTGGCGGAACCGGCTGAGCCGTCGGTCTTCTGAGTCTCGCCGGAGCCGCCACAACCGGCCGTCACCAGGGCGAGAACGGACGCCAGGACGATGACACTGCATTTGAGGTTGATCACGGTGAACCATCTTCGCCTGAGAGGTCGACACCTTCATCTTGAGTATTGTCATCCGGCTCGCGGCTGTCGTCATTACGCGGCTCGCCGCGGCGGTCCCGCATGGCGATGTACACCACGACACCCACCACGACGAGGGCCGGAGCGAAGGCGGGCAACGCCAGCAGCAACGTGTGGTCGGCCTGGTACTGGATCATGCGAGCTCGGCGGGTTCACGCCCCGCGGCCAGCTCCCTGGCATTGATCCGGCCGGCACCCCAGGTCAGCCCCGCGATCAGGATCAGCGTGCACACCAGGACCACCAGCGAAGCCACGTTGTACAGCCAGGTCGGGTGATCGAGGTTGCGTTCGCGCTGCAGGATCGTGATCTCCTGCACGAACTCCCGGGTGTTCGACGACAGCGCAGGCGTCTCGGCGGCACCGATACCCGGGTCGGCGGGCAGGAAGATCGGCACACCGGCCATGGTGGTTCCGTCCTGCACGCGCAGCAGGGTCTTCCAACTGCCCGAAACCGGGATGGGCTGCGTCGAGCGGTAGTGCCCCGGGCCCACCTTCTCCAACCGGTCGATGACCAGGCCGCGATGGTTGGCCAGGCCACCCTGCCACGCCAGGATCGACACCCACTCCGGGTCGTCGCCGACCAGGCCGGGCGGGGTGATCTGGACGTCGGCCGAGGCCATGCGGTGCCCGTTGTCAGCCGGGAGGTCCGTCAAAGTGATGGTGGCACTGGCATTTTGCGGAACCTCGGTGCGCAGCCCGTTGGCCACCGCGCCCCCGATGACCAGCACGGTGGCCACCACGATGGAGATCCCCACCGCGGGCCGGGGGAGCGGCTGACCGGTGAGCACCAGCGCCAGCAGCGCGCCGCACAGACCCATCGCGACGGCCACCGGGATGGCCATGGCCAGCGCCTCACCCCACATGCTGGTCGGCCACGGGTAGTGATAGACCGCGCCGATCCACAACGACTCCAGCCACAGTCCGACGGTCGCCACGCCGAGACCGGCCACCGCGCCGAAAAGGATGGGCCGCTTGACAAGCGGGGTCAGCGCGATGAGTTCGACCACCAGTGCGGGGCCGAGGTAGAGCGCGAACCAACTCGTCGGTGCACCGAGTACCGGGCCGACGATGAAGGCCACGGCCCCGCGCAGGGCTATCGCGAACCCGGCGGCGATCAAGGCCGCGCCCGGGCCCAGTACCAGTCGCGCAGCGACCGCGGCCAGCGCCGCGGCGCCCGCGATCATCATCGGCTGCAGTACCAGGCGGAACTGCTCGACGCCGAAGTCGTATTCGATCTGGAACACCGAGAGTCCGATGAACAGGCCGCCGAAGGACAGGAAGTAGAGGAACTTGTTGAACTTGCTGTCCTCACCCACGCTTTCCGGGCCCATCGCGACCCTGCCCTCGTGCTCCAGCAGGAGCACGGCGATCAACGACAATCCCGCACCGCCGATCAGCATCAAATGCGTTGGCCCCCAGAGGGTGACGTCCTGGCCGAAGATGCGGTGCCAGATGTCGTCCAGCGGGAACCCGATGAGGGCGTAGAGCCCGCACAGCGCCATCAGGACACCGCCGACCGGGGCGTACCAGGTGCGGGTGATCCTGATGGCGGCCGGGCCGGGCTTGTCGTAGGGCAGCACGATGGCCATCGAACCGGCGATGAACAGCAGGAACAGCCCGATCAGGATGAAGTAGTGCGCGGGGTTGGCCAGCGGTCCGGCGTCACGTCCCTTGCCGATGTGCAGGCTGACGTCCCAGATGAAGCCGAACAGCGCGCAGATGATGGTCGCGGTGAACAGGAACACCTGCAACGCGACCCACGGCGGCCGGTGGAACTTGCGGCCCAGCCATTCGGCGAAGTTGTTCAGCCAGGTGATGCGCCGGTTGCGGTGCAGGTAGCCGATCCACAGGAGTGCGACCGTGACGATCAGGGCGACCACCGACATGCCGATCACCTGATCGAGTGCGGCACCACCGCCTTCCGTGCCGGCGGCTGCGGTGAGCGTGACATCCGATGTGCCCATCATGACCTCCGGTCAACCGACTGTGGTGTCGGTGACTGATGTTGCCAGAACAGACCCGGTCGAAACAGGCGTTCCCGTCAGCTCCATGGCGTGACGGGACGCTCCTTGCGTTCGCCGTCGACGAAGACGTCGACCCGTTCGTCGAAGAAGCAGATGTGGTCGCGGACCTGCACCGCGTCGATCAAGGGCTCGTGATAGGACCAGGCCAGATCGGCGGGTCCACCGGGCAGTGAATAGTAGGTGGCCCGTCCTTTGTACGCGCAGTACGTGACGGTGTCGCTCACGTCGAGAACGGCGGTCACGTCTTCGCGGGGGAGATAGTGACGGGTGGGTAGTCCGGTCTCGAATAGCAACATGGGACTGCAGGATTCGGCCAGCACCTTCCCGTCTATCTCGATGCGGATGCGCCGTCGGCTGCGCCGGATGTCGATCCGGTGGAACGGATCGTGCGGGTGCGCGACGATCGGCTCGTCCTCCTCGCGCCATTCGAAGGTCGCGAAGTCCAGGATCACGTAGTCGGCCAGTTCCGGATCGTCCGGCCGAAACGCCGCCGCGGCGCCGGTTTCGTCACCGGCGATGACGTCGAACGCCGTTCCGGGACACGTGTGCGCGGTGAACGGCACCGAAGGGTCGAGGAACCCGGGGATCTCGTCGTCGCCCACATCCCCGCCTGCCGGGACGAGCTGTGCCGCAAATGCCGAACGCGGCACGGCGTACGTCGGCACCACCCGCCGCGGCTCCCAGATCAGGACCGCCTCACCGGTATCGGCGACCGGCTCGCCGCCCAGGCAGATCCGAATTCGTTTGGCAGTGGGCTGGTATCGCAGAGCGCCCAGGTTGCGGCCCAGCAGATCATCCATTTTCACTGCCATCTGGTCATTATCGACTCAGATGGCGGTGGCTGTCTGCTACTTGACGTCGACGTACACCGTGCGCGTGGTGACGGCGCTCAGTGTGTCGGTGCGGCTGAAGTTCGGCCCGGGTCGTACGGCGACGACGGAAGCCTGATCCAGCGGTGAGGATCCCAGGCGGTTGACGATCACGGTGTAGCCCTGGGATTGAAGTTGTCTGATCGTCTGTTGGGCATTGCTGGGGCCATTGGGTGCAGCCGTGGCAAGGCCGGCCGATCCGATGACGGCGGCAGCAATTCCACCGACGGCGGCGGCGAGGATTCGCGACTTTCCGATTGAGTTTCGCACTGGGGTGTCCTTCTTGTCTTGGTTCACCGGAACTTCGGTACGCTGCGGTATGTCGGGTAAAACCGGCAGCTCAGAAGCTTTAGTTCCGATGGCAGAAATTGATCGACTCGATGACCGGATCTGTGTGAAGCCAGCGAGATTGGCGGCCCTACGGCTACGTCAGCGTGACGGGATCACCTGTGGTCCGACGGTCGCGGTGGTGGCCGGCGCCATGCTGGATCACACCTACAGCGCGGAGTTGCTGAACCCTGACGGTGAGGCCTGGTTCGCTGCCGAGCAGGGCCGAATTCACGCCGCCGTCAACCGAATCTGGCCACGGCAACTGGGGACCACGCCCGCGGGGATGGCCCGCGCGCTGACCGACCACAGTGCGAAACGCGGAGTGACATACCGATGGCGGCGCTTCCGCGGTGCCCGCGATGCGTTGTCGGATGTGCGGAGTGCCGTCGACGAGGGCTGGCCGGTGGCGATGCTGATCGGCGAGCGGGGAATTCCGCGGCACTGGGTGTTGATCGTCGGCGCAGGCCAGGATGTTCTGGAGTGCTACGAACCGTCCTCGGGCAAGGTGCTGCCGATCGATCCCGCCGCAGTGCGGGGCGCTCGGCTGACCGGGCTGGGTTTTCCGCGGCCGTTCGCTTTTGTCGTGCCGGATCAGGTTGGCTGACAGGCTGTTTGATGAACTCCGCGGAACGACTACCGTCGGAGGGATGGCCCGGAAATACGCGACCGCCGACACCGTGGGTATCGAGGAACTCCTGGACTTCGTGCGCCCGAGACACCACATGGTGCTCACCACGTTCCGCGCCGACGGCTCGTTGCAGACCTCACCGGTGACGGGCGGCGTGGACGATCAGGGCCGGATCGTGATCGCCAGCTATCCGCAGCGGGCGAAGGCCGCCAACCTCCGGCGCACGCCCCGGGCCAGCGTGACGGTGCTGTCCGAGGAGTTCAACGGACCGTATGTGCAGGTCGACGGTGACGCCGAGGTGATCGGACTGCCGGATGCGGTGGAGCCGCTGGTCGACTACTTCCGGGCCGTCGCCGGTGAACACCCGGATTGGGATGAGTACCGGCAGGCGATGGTGGATCAGGGCAAGTGCCTGATCCGGATCACCCCGGTCCGGTGGGGTCCCGTTGCCACAGGTGGCTTTCCTCCGGCGTAGACGCCGGCCGACGCGTTGCGTTGGATAGCAGGTCAAACTATAGTCTGGACACATGTCCAGAGGGTTCGGAGTCAACGCGTGAGCGTGTATTCCCAGCTCAGCACGATTCCGGCCGTCGGGTGATCTGATTATGCGTATCGCGTTGCTGTCCTATCGGAGCAAGACTCATTGCGGTGGCCAGGGCGTGTACGTGCGCCATCTGAGCCGCGGGCTGGCCGAACTCGGCCACGAGGTCGAGGTGTTCTCCGGCCAGCCCTACCCCGAGGGCCTGGACCCGCGGGTCAAGCTGACCAAGGTCCCCAGCCTGGACCTGTACCGCGAGCCGGACCCGTTCCGCGTGCCCCGGCCCAGCGAGATCCGCGACGGTATCGATGCCCTGGAGCTGGCCACCATGTGGAGCGCCGGGTTCCCTGAGCCGCGGACTTTCATGATGCGTGTCGCCCGGATCCTGGCCGACCGCCGCGACGAGTTCGACGTGGTCCACGACAACCAGAGCCTGGGCTCGGCACTGCTGAAGATCGCCGATAGCGGCCTGCCGGTCGTGGCCACGGTGCACCACCCGATCACCCGCGACCGGGTGGTCGAGATCGCCGCCGCCAAGTGGTGGCGCAAGCCGCTGGTGCGGCGCTGGTACGGGTTCGCCGAGATGCAGAAGAAGGTGGCCCGCAAGATCCCCGAGTTGCTCACGGTCTCGTCGTCCTCGGCCGCCGACATCGCCGAGGACTTCGGGGTGGCGCCGAGCCAGCTGCACATCGTGCCGCTGGGGGTGGACACCGAACTGTTCAAGCCGGCCGAGCACCGCGTGAACGGACGCATCATCGCGATCGCCAGCGCCGACGTGCCGCTCAAGGGTGTGAGCAACCTGCTGCATGCGGTGGCCCGGCTGCGGGTGGAGCGCGACCTCGACGTGCAGTTGGTGTCCAAGCTCGAGCCGAACGGGCCGACCGAGAAACTCATCGCCGAACTCGGCATTTCCGACATCGTGCACAGCTCCAGCGGGCTGACCGATGAGGAGCTCGCCGCGCTGCTGGCCTCGGCCGAGGTGGCCTGCATCCCGTCGCTCTACGAGGGCTTCTCGCTGCCCGCCGTGGAGGCCATGGCCAGCGGCACCCCGATCGTGGCGAGCCGCACGGGTGCTCTGCCAGAGGTGGTCGGGGACGACGGGTCCTGCGCCCGCCTGGTACGCCCGGCCGACGTCGACGAGCTGACCGCCGTCCTCGGCGAACTGCTCGACTCGCCGCTGGAGCGCCGCAAGCTCGGCGCGGCCGGCCGGCAGCGGGCGCTCGATGTCTTCAGTTGGGAATCGGTTGCCGCACAGACGGTATCGGTGTACGAGATGGCCCGTGAGAGGACCAGGAAGGTGGCGCAATGCTGACCGTCGATTTCGACCGTCTCGGTGTCGGACCGGGCACCACGGTGATCGACGTCGGCTGCGGCGCGGGCCGGCACACCTTCGAGGCCTACCGGCGGGGAGCGAACGTCATCGGTTTCGACCAGAGTGCGTCCGACCTCAACGACGTCGACACGATGCTGCAGGCCATGCGGGAAGAGGGCGAGGTCCCGCTGTCCGCGAGGGGCGAGGCCGTCAAAGGTGACGCGCTCGACCTCCCGTATCCCGACGCCAGCTTCGACTGCGTCATCGCCTCGGAGATCCTGGAGCACGTCCCGGAGGACGACCGGGCCATTTCCGAGCTGGTGCGTGTTCTCAAACCCGGTGGCTCGCTGGCCATCACGGTGCCGCGCTGGCTTCCGGAGAAGCTCTGTTGGCTGCTGTCGGACGAGTACCACGCCAACGAGGGCGGACACATCCGCATCTACAAAGCCGACGAGCTGCGCGACAAGGTCCTGGCGCACGGGCTCACCCTCACCCATACGCACCACGAGCATGCGCTGCACTCGCCGTACTGGTGGCTCAAATGTCTTGTCGGCACCGAGAAGAACGACCACCCCGCGGTCAAGGCCTACCACCAGCTGCTGGTGTGGGACATGATGGGTCGGCCGTGGCTCACCCGTACGGCCGAGTCGCTGCTGAACCCGGTGATCGGCAAGAGCGTGGCGCTGTACTTCCGCAAGCCCGCATTCCGCGTACCGGAATCCAACGGGTAGGCATCCGCAGTGCTAGTTCCCGAGATTCCCGGCGTACCCGGAGTTTTGACGCCAGACGACTGCCTGCAGACGGCGCGTTCGATTGCCGCTACCCAGGAATCGTCGGGAGCCCTGCCGTGGTTCGACGGCGGCCATACCGACCCGTGGGATCACGTGGAGAACGCCATGGCGCTGACCGTGGCGGGGTTGATCGAACCGGCCCGCGCGGCGTTCGACTGGTGCCGCACGGTGCAGCGCGCCGACGGCTCCTTGCCGATCCAGCTGCGTAACGGCGTCATCGAAGATGCCAACAGCGACAGTAACTTCTGTGCCTACGTGGCCACCGGGGTCTGGCACCACGTGCTGATCACCGGGGACCGGGCCTTCGCCGAGCTGATGTGGCCGGTGGTGACCCGGGCGCTCGACTTCGTGCTGGGCCTGCAGGCCTCCGGCGGCGAGATCTACTGGGCGGCAAGCCCGTCCGGACCGGTTGAGGAGGCGCTGCTGACCGGCTGCGCCAGTGTGTACCACAGCATCCGGTGCGGGCTGGCGCTCGCCGACTACCTCGACGATCCTCAGCCGGAATGGGAAGTCGCCGTCGGCCGTCTCGGCCACGCCATCGCAGCCCATCCAGAGGCGTTCTCCGCCAAGGACACCCATGCGATGGAGTGGTACTACCCGGTGCTCGGCGGCGCCCTGCGCGGGGCGGCGGCCCAAGCGCGGATCGACGACCGGTGGGACGACTTCGTGGTGCCCGGACTTGGCATCCGGTGTGTCGACCACAGGCCCTGGGTCACCGGCGCGGAGACCTGCGAGCTGGTGATGGCCCTGGATGCGATCGGTGACACCCGACGGGCCCACGATCAGTTCGCTGCCATGCAGCACCTGCGCGAGGACGACGGTTCCTATTGGACCGGACTGGTTTTCGCAGACGGCAAACGCTGGCCTGAGGAACGCACCACCTGGACTGGCGCCGCCATGGTCCTGGCCGCCGACGCGCTGTCGCAGACCACCGCGGCCAGCGGCATCTTCCGCGGTGTTGGATTACCGCGCGGCCTGGAGGGCGAGTACGACTGCGAGTGTGTGGCGGGCAGGAAAGCCGGCGACCGCTAGTCGAGCTGTCCCGGCTCGCCGGAGGTCCGCTCCAGCACCCGCATCGAACCCATCACGGCCACCTCGTTGAAGGCGCCCGTCGCCAGGGCGCGCTGGTAGATGTGGAACGGCGCCTGGCCGCCGTCATTGGGATCGGGGAACACGTCGTGGATGATCAGCGCACCGCCCACCTCGACCCAGCGGGCCCAGCCGCCGAAGTCCCGCTGCGCGGCCTCCTCCGTGTGGCCACCGTCGATGAACAACAGCCGCAACGGGGTTCGCCATCCGCGGGCCACCACGGGTGAACGGCCGACCACGGCCACCACGTGCTCGTCCAGGCCCGCGGCGTCCAGGGTATGGCGCATCGTGGGCAACGTGTCGAACAGTCCGGTCACCGGATCGACCATGGTGGTGTCGTGGTACTCCCAGCCGGCCTGATGCTCCTCCGAGCCGTGGTGGTGGTCGACGGTGTACAGCACTGAATCCGTCTCCTGCGCGGCCGCGCCCAGCATCACCGTCGACTTACCGCAGTAGGTGCCGATCTCGACCCCTACCCCGCCGCTCAGGTAGCGCACGCCGGCGTCGTAGAGCGCGCGGCCCTCATCGGCGGGCATGAAGCCGGTGACCTGCTCGGCGAGGGTGAACAGGCGCTCGGCGCGGGGCGGCAGGGCGGTGTCAGCGGTGCTCATGGATGCACAACCTACCGTTGCTGGCCGATGGTTGTTGTAGTAGCGTCCGGACACGTGTCTGATGCGGCCCTGGAGTCGACGCGCCGCCGTCTGAGTGCCCGGCAGGCCGACACCGTGGAACGTCTGGGTAGGGCCGCGGTGGAGCTGATCATCAGGGACGGCTTCGCCGGGCTGACCGTGCGCCGCGTGGCCGCCGAGGCCGGGGTCGGGGCAGCGACCGCCTACACCTACTTCTCATCGAAGGAACACCTTGTCGCCGAGGTGTTCTGGCGCAGACTCTCTGCCGCTCCGCTGGCCGCACACGAGTCGGCCGACCCGGCCACCCGGGTGGTCGAGGTGCTGCAGCACATCGCGTCGCTGGTGGCCGACGAACCCGAGTTCGCCGGTGCGGTGACCAACGCCCTGCTGGGCAAGGATCCCGATGTGGACGCGCTGCGGCAGCGCATCGGCGCCGACATCCGGGGCAGGCTGGTCGCCGCGCTCGGACCGGATGTGGACATGGACGTGATCGAAGCGCTGGAGTTGCTCTATACCGGCACCCTGGTGTGGGCCGGGATGGGCTATGAGACCTACGCCGGCATCTCGCGCCGGCTGGAGAAATCAGCGCGGTTGTTGCTCAGCTGAATTCGCTGTCATGATCGCCGTCGACGCGGCAACCGCGGGTCCGTAGATGTCGTGGATGTCGCCACCGTCCTCGACGATCAGCGCGGTCAATTCCCGTAGCCCGCCCAGCAGGATGATGGCCATCGGTTCGGTGAGCCGGGGCAGGCCGGCCCGCCCGAAGCCGGCGCTGCCGCTGAGTTCGATCAGCAGATCGGTCAGTTCCCGCAGGGCCGCACGCTGCAGCGGACGGGCCCTGCTGCCCAGCGCGGGAAGTTCGCGGATCCAGCTCAGCGTGATCGCCGGGGCGGACGCGATGTGATCGACGTAGGCGCCGACCGCCTGCCCGATCTGATCCGTCCAGGCGGCCTCGGGATCGACGGCGGCCTGGATGCCGTCGACCAGTGCCGAGTTGTTGGCGCGCAACAGTTCGAGGAAACCGTCCTCTTTGGTGCCGAACTGGTCGTAGAACGTGCGCTTGGAGGTGCGGGCGTGGCGGACGATGTCGGCCACCGTGGTGTCGCGGTAGCCCTTGTCGTTGATCGCCGCCGCGAGTCCGTCGAGCAACCGCAGCCGGTAGGTGTCAGCGGGAGATTCGGCATGGCTGAGTGCGGTCATAGTGGCTGACCCCCTTGCGCTGCCTGGTACCTGGGAGTACCGTACCTCATAACGATTGGTACTGGGCGGTACCAGGACTGGCGGGAGATGGTATGACCGAGCTTGCAGCTGCTGAGAAGACCACCGAGAACCCCACCGAGAGCGCCGCGCCGGGCCGGACTCCGCCGCCCGCGCGGGTTCCGAAGCCGCTGCAGGCCATCGGCTTCGCCCTCGCCAGGCGCTGGGTGGTCAAGCAGATCGCCAGCCGTCAGGGCGACGTGTTCAGCCTCAAGCTCCCGATCTTCGGCCCCACCGTGATGATTGCCGATGCCCAGCTGGCCAAGCAGCTCTTCACGGCCAACACCGAAGACGTCGGCAACATCCAGCCCAACCTGAGCCGCATCCTCGGATCCGGATCGGTGTTCGCCCTCGACGGCACCGATCACCGTCGCCGTCGCAAGCTGCTCACCCCGCCGTTCCACGGCAAGAGCATCAAGAACTACGAGCAGATCTTCGAAGAGGAGACCCTGCGGGAAACGGCGAACTGGCCGCAGGGGCAGGAGTTCGAGACGCTCGAGCCGATGATGCGGATCACCCTCAACGCGATCCTGCGTGCGGTGTTCGGCGCCGACGGTGAACAGCTCGACGAGTTGCGCCGCATCATCCCGCCCTGGGTCACCCTGGGCTCCAGGCTCGTGGTGGTCCCGACCCCTAGCCGGACGTTCGGCCGGTTCAGCCCGTGGGGCCGGCTCGCCTCGTACCGTCGACGCTACGACACCGTCATCGACCGGCTGATCGACCGGGTCGAAGCCGACCCCGACTTCGACAAGCGCGACGACATCCTGGCGCTGCTGTTGCGCAGCACGTACGAGGACGGATCGGCCATGTCCCGCAAGGACATCGGCGACGAGCTGTTGACCCTGCTGGCCGCCGGGCACGAGACCACCGCCTCGACCCTGGGCTGGGCCTTCGAGCGGATCAGCCGTCATCCGCAGGTGCTGTCCGGACTGGTGGCCGAGGCCGCCACCGATGGCAACGAATACCGTCAGGCCACCATCCTGGAGGTGCAGCGCAACCGCACCGTCATCGACTTTGCCGGCCGTCACGTCTACGCACCGTCAATCCGGCTGGGCGAGTGGGAGATTCCGCGTGGGCACTCGATCATCGTGGCCATCTCCCAGATCCAGGAAGCCGAAAAGGAGTTCGCCGATCCGGACCGGTTCGACCCGCAGCGATTCGTCGGCAGCCGGCCCGGGCTGGGCTGGCTCCCGTACGGCGGCGGCACCCGGCGCTGTGTCGGGGCGGTGTTCGCCAACGTAGAGATGGATGTGGTGCTGCGAACGGTGCTGCGCCACTTCGTCATCGAGACCACCACCGCACCGGGAGAAAAGGTGCACTCCCGCGGCGTGGCCTACACCCCCGCGGCGGGCGGGCGCATCGTCGTACGTCGCCGCGCCACGCCGCTGGGGGCCTGACCCGCTCTACTGGCTCGCGGTCTGCCGCTTGGGCAGCTTCCATCCCGCGCGCGGGAAGTGGCAGGTGTACCCGTTCGGGTAATGCACCAGGTAGTCCTGGTGCTCGGGCTCGGCCTCCCAGAAGTCGCTGGCCGGGGTCACCTCGGTGACCACCTTGCCCGGCCACAGTCCCGACGCGTCCACATCGGCGATGGTGTCCAGCGCGACGCGCTTCTGCTCGTCATCGAGGTAGAAGATCGCCGACCGGTAGCTGCTGCCGACGTCATTGCCCTGCCGGTCCTTGGTGGAGGGATCGTGGATCTGGAAGAAGAACTCCAATAGCGCCCGGTAACTGGTGCGAATCGGATCGAATTCGATCTCGACGGCCTCGGCGTGGCCCGGATGATTGCGGTACGTCGGATGGTCGTTGCGGCCGCCCGTGTAGCCGACCCGGGTGGAGACCACGCCGGGCTGCTTGCGGATGAGGTCCTGCATGCCCCAGAAGCAGCCGCCCGCGAGGATCGCTGTCGAATAGTTGCCCATGTGCCCCATTGTGCTCCGTGATTACCGTGGTGGTCATGCGTGTAGTTGCAACCTCGGCGGCTGCCGGTTTACTCCTGCTGGCCGGATGCCCCACCGCGGCGGCCGAGCCGAACCCGGTCGCGGTGCCCGAGGTGCCGCCTGATCCCGGCCGGACGCTGTTCACCGACAACCCCGCGATCGTCGACCCTCACATGACCACGATCGAATCCTTCAGCCGCGACGGGGACGGCCTGCTGGTCAACTTCACCGCGGGTACCCCGGATTGCTTCGGAGTGCACCTGGTCACGCAGGAGACCGCCGACGCGGTGACGATCGAGCTTCGCGGAGGAACGCCACCGGAGTCCGTCGGCCGCATGTGTATCGCGCTCGCGGTGCACGGCAGTGCCGAGGCGGCCCTGCAGGCCCCGCTGGGTTCCCGGCAGGTGCTGGCGGTGCCGTGACGGGCCTCGACAAAGGCTGGTAGAACGTGTTCTAGTTTTGGGGTGACGAGCAGCCCCTTCAGCCGCGAGGAACTCGCCGCTGCCTTCGAAACGTTCGAGCAGACCGTCGACCGGGCCGCGCAGACCAAGAACTGGGATGTGTGGGCCGACCACTACACCGTCGACGTCGACTACATCGAGCACGCCGTGGGCACCATGAAGGGACGCGAGCAGGTGCGGCCGTGGATCTGGAAGACCATGACCACCTTCCCCGGCAGCTACATGACGTCGTTCCCGTCGCTGTGGTCGGTGATCGACGAGCCGACCGGCCGCATCATCTGCGAGCTGGACAACCCCATGCGCGACCCGGGTGACGGCACCATCATCAGCGCCACCAACATCTCGATCCTGACCTACGCCGGTGACGGCCTGTGGTCACGTCAGGAAGACGTCTACAACCCCCTCAGATTTGTTTCCGCGGCCCGTAAATGGTGCCGCAAGGCCGCTGAACTCGGGACGCTGACCGAGGAGGCCGACCAATGGTGGAAGCAGTTCGGGGGCGGCAAGTGAGCGCCAAGCTGGTCATCGGGGCCAACGGATTTCTCGGCTCTCATGTGTTGCGGCAGCTGGTCGCTGCAGACGACGGGTCGGAGATCCGGGCCATGGTGCGGCCGAATGCCAACACCATCGGGATCGACGATCTCGACGTCAAACGGGTACTCGGGGATGTCTTCGACACCGATGCCCTGCGCGAGGCGATGACCGGCTGCGACGTCGTCTACCACTGCGTCGTCGATGCCCGTGGCTGGTTGCGCGACCCGGCGCCGCTGTTCCGTACCAACGTCGAGGGCACCCGCAACGTGCTCGACGTGGCCGCCGGGTTCCCCGAATTGCGAAAGTTCGTCTACACCAGCAGTTACGTCACCGTCGGCCGCAAGCGCGGAAAGCGCTCGACCGAAGCCGACGTCGTCGACGTGCAGGGGGTGACGCCCTACGTGCGGTCGCGGGTGCAGGCTGAAGATCTGGTGTTGCGGTACGCGCGGGAGCGTGGTGTGCCCGCCGTCGCGATGTGCGTGTCGACCACCTACGGCAGCGGCGACTGGGGCCGGACCCCGCACGGTGCGATCATCGCCGGTGCCGCGTTCGGCAAGCTGCCGTTCGTCATGAGCGGGATCGACCTGGAAGCCGTCGGAATCGACGATGCGGCCAAGGCCATGATCCTGGCCGCCGACCGGGGCACCCCGGGCGAACGCTATCTGATCTCGGAGAAGATGATCAGCAACGCCGAGGTGGCACGCCTGGCCGCCGAGGCCGCCGGCGTCGCGCCTCCGCAGCGGTCGATTCCGCTGCCGGTGTCCTATGTGCTGGCCGCGGCGGGCACCATCAAGGGCAAGCTGCGTGGCACCGATGAGCGTCTGTCACTGGAGTCCCTGCGACTCATGCGGGCTGAAGCCGAGCTCGATCACTCCAAGGCTGTGCGTGAACTCGGTTGGCAGCCAAGGCCTGTCGAGGAATCGATCGCCGAAGCGGCGAAGTTCTGGGTGGGCCTGCGCGCCGCCAAACGCGCGCAGAAGAGCGGCTGAACACCACGCCGACGGGTGTTAAGCCACTGGGCGGCAAGCGTATTGCGGCCTAACCTGGCGATATGACCGACAAGCTGAAAGTCGACCTGTCCGGGGCTCCGCAGACCATGTTGGCGACGTTCTACGCCAAGGCGCTCGACGCCGGGATGCCCAACCCGATCCTCGGTGACCAGATGGCGAAAGAGATCGCCGACCGCATCGACTATGACTGGAGCCGTACTTCGATCACCGAGGCGACGTCACCATCGGTGACCACCCGCAGCGCGCACTTCGACCGGTGGACCCGCCAGTTCCTCGCCGTGCACCCCGAGGCCGTCGTGCTGCATCTGGGCTGCGGATTGGATGGTCGCTTCTTTCGGCTGCAGCCGGGCCCCGGTGTCGAGTGGTACGACATCGACTACCCTGACGTCGCGCACCTGCGCGAACAGCTCTACCCGTCGGCCGAGCACTATCACGTGGTGGCCGCCTCGGTGACCGACCCGGCCTGGCTGCGTGACGTCCCCGCCGACCGGCCGACCCTGATGATCGGTGAAGGACTCACCATGTACCTCACCGAACACGACGGTGTCGCGCTGCTGCGCCGCATCGTCGACGGATTTCCTTCCGGGGAACTGCAATTCGATGCGTTCAACACCCTCGGTATCAAATCGCAGTGGAGTAACACCGTGGTGCGCCGGTCCGGCGCCAAACTTCACTGGGCCATCAACAAGCCCGAGGACATCCTGCGTGCGGTACCGGGCACCAGGCTGTTGGCCTGGGTATCGCCCTTCGCTGACAACGTGTTCAATACGCTGCCCTGGTACTACCGGATGATGCTGGCCATCATGAAGCCTGTGCCCGTGCTGCGGTACATGGCGCAATATCACCGCTACGCGTTCTGAGCGTCGCCGAAAAGCGAAGAGGAGCAACCCATCTCTGGGCTGCCCCTCTGTCGTCTGCGGGTGTCAGCGGCCGCTGTGGCGAACGGTGTTGTCCACCTTGGGAACCATCGGCTTCGGGTGCAGCTGGTCAAGCCAGTCCAAGTGGTCCACACCTGCCGAGATGGTGACGCTGCTGGGGGCTGCGACGTGAGCGGGCTCGGCGGCCAGGGCCGGTGCGGCCAGCCCCAGAACGGCTGCACCCAGTCCGCTGGCGGCGACGATGGCGAATCCGAACTTCTTCATTTTCCTGCTTCTCTCTGTTTCTTCCGGCTGTTGTTTCTGGTGCTGTCCGTGCCGGTTATGCCTGTGTAAACCGAGGGCTCGGAGCATCAATTTCCGATGGCAGAAATTGATCGCCTCATGGCAGAAAGAAGCATGTTCAAGCGGTTTCGTGCGGCACCCGTATGCCGAGAACGGGTTGGCGGGGACCGCCCCGATTGAACTCGGAACACCAGGGTGAGTGGCCGTGCCGGTCATGCCACACGACCTGCAGCGCGCGGATGTCGTAACCGCACAACTCCACTGCGAAGCTGAGATGGGCGGTGGGCTCGCTGACTTCGACGAACTCGGCGAACCAGTCATCGGGCAGCGTGATGGTGTCGCCGGGGGCGGGTTCGGTCTCGTTCACCATGTATTCCGCCACTGTGTTGAGCAGCTTCAACGTCATCAGCGGCTCCAGCCCGGTGATCAGCAACTCGGGTAGCCCGGCCTCGCTGAGCCCGATGGTGTAGCCGAACGGCCTGCGGTCGTGCTCGACGTATTGCACGGCCCAGCCCCGCTTGAAGGTCTTCTCCCGCAGGCACTCGAGATAGTCCTGTCTGGTTGCCTCGGGGTGATCGCAGATCCAGCACATCAGGCGCCCCTTTCGTTGGTGCTTGGCCGTCACATTCCTCCCGGGGTACGACATGTCCGGCAGGGCCCAGCGGTTGTCGGTGGGCTTGATTAAGCTAGAACGTATGTTCGACAGTGATTCCGATGCGGCATTGATCGACAGGATCAGTGCCGCGGCGCGGGTGGAGTCGGTGGCGATCGCGGCCCGGTTGGCCGCGATCGGGGCGTTGGACACCCTGCGCGACATCGAGTTGGCCGAGTCCATTTTCTGGCGGACCGATCCGTTCGAGGAGGTCGCCGCCGAAGTGTCAGCGGCGTTGCGGATCAGCCGGGGCCGTGCCGGCACGCAGGTTCACCGTGCCCGGGTGTTGCGCGACAAGCTGCCGTTGGTGGCGGCACGGTTGGCGGCCGGGGAGATCGATTATCGGGTGGTATGCATGATCATCGCGCGCACCGGCATCGTCGACCCGGACGTGCGGGCCGCTGTGGATGAGGCGCTGGCGCGGCGCGCCCATGCGTGGATGCGGCTGTCGGAGCCGAAACTGCGGGATCGGGTGGATCAGTGGATCGCCAAACTGGATCCGAATGGGGTGCGGGTCCCGCCGAATATCGATGATGAGCGGTTCGTCGAGATCGACCCGAGCAGCCCCGGCATGACCTCGGTGTGGGCCAACATCCATGCCACCGACGGCGCGGCATTGAATCAACGTTTGGATGCCCTGGCGGCGACGGTGTGCCCCAACGATCCGCGCACCCGGCAGCAGCGCCGCGCCGATGCTGTCGGTCCGTTGGCGCGGCTGGAGTCGCAGTTGGCTTGCCTGTGTGGGCTGCCGGATTGCCCCGCGGCCCAGAAACGAGCCGCCGCTAATGCCGCGGTGATTCATGTGCTGGCCGACCAAACCACCCTGGAGGGCGCCACGGATGATCCGGGGTATCTACCCGGGCATGGGATCCTGCCCGCCCAGTCGGTGCGAGACCTGGCCGCCGCGGCCAAACTCAAGCCGTTGCACGTGCCCACCGAGCCGAGCGAACCGGCTGAGCCGGGGTATCGCCCCTCGGTGGCGCTCTCAGAGTTTATCCGCTGGCGTGACCTCACGTGCCGGTTCCCCGGTTGTGACGCGCCTGCGACGGCAACCGACATCGACCACACCGTGCCCTATCCGTGGGGCCCGACCCATCCGTCCAGCACCAAGCTCTACTGCCGGACCCATCATTTGGTGAAGACTTTCTGCGCCGGGTGGTCGGATCGCCAACTACCCGACGGCACAGTGGAAATCACATCCCCCACCGGGCACACCTACACCACCGAACCGCACGGCGCCGGTATGTTCCCGGCCCTGGGAACCCCGACCGGGGAACTGAACCTCCCCGAACCCCGGCCGCGAGCCCGCACCGCGGCGCGATGATGCCCACCCGCCGCCGAACCCGCGAACAAGACCGCAAAGACCGCATCACCGCCGAACGACGCTTACGCGCCGAACTCAACAACGACCTCGAATTCGAACGCCAATACCAAGCCTGGCTGAACACCAGCGCAGAACCACCACCGTTCTGAGCCACCAGATGTAGCCCTCGGCTCAAGCCTCGGCGCGCTCCTTGAGCCGCTGCAGGGTGAGCTGAATGTGCTCGGCGTTGGCGGTGTCGCGGTCGGATACCCCGGTGGCCAGACCCGCGACCTTCTTGAACCAGCCCGCGCGGCGATCCCAGGTGGACTCGGTGACCGTGCAGCCGCCGTCAGAGGCGGCGATGTCGTAGCGCCAGTGCGCGACGGGGAACACGAGGGACTTCACGTCGAAGGCGAAGGTCTTGCCCGGCTCGGCGTCGGTGATCGTGCAGACGGTGCTCCAGGCCTTGGAGCCATTGCGGTTGTGCCCCTTGAAAACCGAACCGG
This sequence comes from Mycolicibacterium nivoides, assembly GCF_003855255.1. Classification (NCBI taxonomy): domain Bacteria; kingdom Bacillati; phylum Actinomycetota; class Actinomycetes; order Mycobacteriales; family Mycobacteriaceae; genus Mycobacterium; species Mycolicibacterium nivoides. Next base: position 6,865,002 of record NZ_CP034072.1, read on the forward strand.
GGCTGGCGGAGGTGCCCTTCTGCCACTCCATCGCGTGGGCCTCCTCGGCGAGCGAGGCCAGCGTGGACAGATCGGTGATGAGTGCGTACACCGCCGCGGGATCGGCAGCGATGGACACGGTGGCTTTCACAGGCTCGGTCATGCGGCGATCGTAGCCCCGGGCTACCGGTCGATCATTCGCATCTGAGCCGCGGTGTGATGGTCGCCTGCGGCAGGCGCGAGGTTGTCGAGCGTGGACAGCTGATCGGCGGTGAGCGTCACGGCGTCGGCGGCGACGTTCTCCTCCAACCGCTCGGCACGTTTGGTTCCGGGGATCGGCACGATGTCGGGGCCGCGCGACAACAGCCAGGCGAGCGCGACCTGCCCCGGCGTCGCGCCCGATGCGTCGGCGATCGCCCGCACCTCGTCGGCGAGGCGCAGATTCGCGGCGAAGTTCTCCCCGGTGAACCGGGGGTTGTCCCGGCGAGTGTCGTCGGCGGCCAGATCGTCGACCGACCGGATCTGCCCGGTGAGGAAACCGCGGCCCAGCGGCGAGTACGCCACGAATCCGATCCCGTTCTCGCGCAACGTGTCCAGAATCCCGTCCTCGGGATCTCGGGTGAACAACGAGTACTCCGATTGCAGTGCGGTGATCGGATGGACCGCGTGGGCGCGCCGGATGGTCTCTACTCCCACCTCGGACAAGCCGATATGGCGCACCTTGCCCTCGCCGATGAGTTCGGCCAGCACCCCGATGGTCTCCTCGATCGGCGTGGACCGGTCCAACCGGTGTTGGTAGTAGAGATCGACGTGATCGGTGCCCAGTCGGCGCAGTGACCCCTCGACCGCGGTACGGATGTTGGCGGGGCTGCTGTCCGCTCCGTCGCGGCCGGTGTGGGAGATCATCCCGAACTTGGTGGCGAGCACGACCTCGTCGCGCCGGCCCTGTAGCGCCCGGCCGACCAGCTCCTCGTTCACGTACGGCCCGTACACCTCGGCGGTGTCGATGAGGGTGACACCCAGGTCAATCGCCCGATGAATGGTGCGGATGGACTCTGCGTCGTCGCGGCCCGCGCTGCCGTACGCGAACGACATGCCCATCGTGCCCAGCCCGATCCGCGCCACCTCAAGATCACCCAGCCGCGCCTTCTGCAAAGTTCCCATCGCCCCAGTCTGCCCGGGAATCGGTGGCCACGCCCCGACGTTGTGCGGCATATGACCGAGCGCCAGGTGCTGCTGCCCAGCGCAGCCCACCCCATCACCATCACCCCGACCGGACGTCGGGTCACCGTCACGATCGGCGGCGCGATCGTCGCGCAGACCGATGGCGCCTTGACCCTGCAAGAGTCGACCTATCCAGCGGTGCAGTACATCCCGCGTGCCGACGTGGTGTTCGAGACGCTGACCCGCAGTGCCAACACCACCTACTGTCCGTACAAGGGTGAGGCGAACTACTACGACGTCGGCGGGGTCGCCGACGTGATCTGGACCTATGAGGACCCATATCCGGCCGTCGCCGAAATCGCCGGTCACCTGGCGTTCTACCCGGAGAAGGCTCAGATCGTCCTGGCCTAATCTGGTGCAGTGCCCTCAACCAGCGTCGTATTCGAGGGTCCGGCCAGCCCGGGCCTGACGTTGGCCCCGTGGCGACGCGGCGGTGGTGATCCCTGCAACCGGGTCGGTGCCGACGGCGCGATCTGGCGCGTCAGCGCGATGAATACCGGTCCGGTCACCGTGCGGATCACCAAATCGGCCCCCGAAACCGTGGACTGCGAGGCGTGGGGCGCCGGCAGCGCGGAGTTCCTCGACGGATTCGCGGCGCTGGTGGGTGCCGATGACGACGCGACCGGCTTCGACCCTGTCGAACCGACGATCGCCGAGGCCCACCGGCGGGTGCCGCATCTGCGTCTCGGTCGCAGCGGCCGGGTCCTGGAGGCCCTGGTGCCCGCGATCATCGAGCAACGGGTCTCGGGCATGGATGCCTGGCGGGCCTGGCGGCGGTTGGTGACGACGTACGGCGCCCCCGCTCCGGGGCCGGCGCCCGCGGGGATGCGGGTGCCGCCCACCGCCGAGGCGTGGCGACGCATCCCATCATGGGAATTCCACCGGGCCAACGTGGATCCGGGTCGGGCCCGCACCATCGTGGGGTGCGCCCAGCGCGCCGACGCCCTCGAACGGCTCACCGCTGAGCGGGCCGTGACGGCGCTGCGGTCGCTGCCCGGCGTCGGCGAATGGACGGCAGCCGAAACCGTGCAACGTGCCTTCGGCGACGCCGACGCACTGTCGGTGGGGGACTACCACCTGGCGACGATGGTGGGACGCACCCTGATCGGCCGGCCGATCGATGACGCGGCCATGGTGGAACTGCTCGAACCGCTGCGCCCACACCGGCAGCGGGCCGTTCGATTGCTGGAAGCCAGCGGGCTGGCCCGTAATCCGCGATTCGGAGCGCGTCAGCCCATTCCGAACCTGCGGGCGCTGTAGCCGGGCTGATTGCGCGCCGCGATTGTCGGGTACCCGGGGACGGAACCCATCGTGAATCAAAGGAGCCGCAATGACCTCGTTCACCATTCCCGGACTGACCGACAAGCAGGGGAGCGACGTGGCCGAGCTGTTGCAGAAGCAGCTCAGCACATACAACGACCTACATCTCACGCTCAAGCACGTCCACTGGAACGTCGTCGGTCCGAACTTCATCGGAGTGCACGAGATGATCGACCCGCAGGTGGAGCTGGTGCGGGCCTACGCCGACGAGGTCGCTGAACGGATTGCCGCACTGGGCAAATCGCCTAAGGGCACCCCGGGCGCCATCGTCGCTGACCGCACCTGGGACGACTACTCCGTCGGACGTGACAAGGTGCAAGCCCACCTCGCGGCGCTCGACCTCGTCTACAACGGGGTGATCGAGGACATCCGCAAGGCGATCGGCCGCCTGGAGAAACTCGACCTGGTCTCCCAGGACATCCTCATCGATCACGCTGCCGAACTCGAGAAGTTCCAATGGTTCGTCCGGGCCCATCTGGAGAGTGCCGGAGGCACGCTGGCCCATGAGGGCGCACCCACCGAGCGCGGTGCGGCCGGGAAGGCGCGACGCAAGAGCGCTTGACCTGAACCATTGTTGAGGTGCCAAGCTCGGCGGTATGCCTACTTGGATTTGCACGGGATGTGGTGTGGAACACCCGGATTCCGATACCGAACCGGCGACCAGCTGCGTGCTGACCTCCGAGGCGGTGTCGATCGAGGAACGTGGCGACCTGCCACCGCACGGCACCTGGACCACGCTGGATGAACTGGCGGCCCAGCCGCACCACACGGAACACGTCGACCACGGCCGCGGGGTGCACAGCCTGCGCAGAGCGCCCAAGTTCGCCATCGGGCACCGGTCGTTCCTGGTGCAGACCGCGAACGGAAACCTGTTGTGGGATTCGCCGGGTTACCTGGACGACGAGATCGTCGGCCTCGTTCACGGCCTCGGGGGTGTGGCTGCTGTTGCCGCCAGCCATCCGCACATGTTCGGAGCGCAACTCAGTTGGAGCAGGGCGTTCGGGGGAGTGCCGGTATATGTGAACTCCCTTGATGCCGAGTGGCTTCCGGGTCCGGATCCGCTGATCGAGCTGTGGGACGGGCAGTCCGAACCACTGCCCGGACTACGGCTGATACATGTCGGCGGCCACATGCGGGGCAGTTCGGTGGCACTGACGACCGACGGCACCCTGCTGGTCGGGGACACCATCTCCGGTGGGCTGGCCCGGAACTGGGTGTCGTTCCAACGGAACTTCCCCAAGCACGTCCCGCTGTCGGCCGCGGTGGTGCGGCGGATCGTGGACCGGCTCGATGAATACGACTACGACCGGCTCTACACCCTTGGCGGCGATGAGATAGACAGCGCCGCCAAGGATGTAGTGCACCGGTCAGCCGAGACTCATATTCGTTGGGTCAGTGGTGAATTCGACCACCTGACCTGATCCGCCGGGCTACCGGTCGAGCGCGTCCTCGCGTACCGGGCGGTCGGCCAGTTCGTCGGCGACTCCGAACAGGAACGAGTAGGCCAGCCCGGCGATGGCCGCACCGACCAGCGGGGCCAGCCAGAATGCCCAGAGCTGCGCGGGTGCGCCGTTGCCGTTGAAGAACGCGACCGCCGTGGAGCGGGCCGGGTTGACCGACGTGTTGGAGATCGGGATCGAGATCAGGTGGATCAGCGTCAGGGTGAGGCCGATCGCCAGTCCGGCAAAGCCCTTCGGTGCGCGGTCGTCGGTGGAGCCGAGGATTACCAGCAGGAACACCGCGGTGAGGATCACCTCGGCGAGAAGGACCGCAACCAGCGAATAGCCGCCGGGGGAGTGCTCGCCGAACCCGTTGGCGGCCATGTTCCCGGTGGCCGACCAGCCGTCCTTGCCGCTGGCGATCACGTAGATCACCACGCCGGCGACCAGACCGCCGATCACCTGTGAAATCCAGTACGGCACAACGGCTGCCCACTCGACGCGACGGGCCAGCGCGGCGCCCAGCGTGACCGCCGGATTGAAGTGCCCGCCCGAGACGGTGCCGAAGGCGTACACGCCGGTCAGCACCGTCAGGCCGAACGCCAGGGCGACCCCGAGGAAACCGATTCCCACGGAGAAGCCGTCTGAGAGAAACTTCGCGGCGAACACCGCGCTACCGCAACCGCCCAGGACCAGCCAGAACGTCCCGATGAATTCGGCTGCCAATCGATGTGACATAGTCGGCGTACTCATGGCGAACTCCTCCGTAGATGTGGTTCATTCCGGAGGGTTTCACGCCAGTGCGCAATGGCAGCATCGTTGTTGTGAAATCGATTGCACAGTGAAATTTACGTTGCCGTGGCGAAATCAGCGGTACGCGGTCAGCCGGGCGATCAGGGCGACCGCACCGTCGTCGCCGATGGCCTGCGCATCGGCTACACCGGAGCTTCGTCCGGTGCGTAATGCCCTTGCCTCATAACGGGATTCGTTGCCACCGCGGAACTGGCGCAGATAGTTGACCCGCAATGAGGCCGTCTGCCATGGCGCACCGGTGCCGTCGCTGAGGGCGGCCGAGCCCACGAGTTCGAGCGCCGCCGCGGACACCCCGCCGTGCACGATGCCGATGCTGTTGTTGATGACGGGATCCGGCAGCTGCCGCAACACCGCAGCCTGGCCGCCGGTCTCGGCGACCTCGACCGACATGCGGTCTTCCAGGGCAGCGGGTGGGATTCCCTCGGTCGAGCTCGAGGGCCAGGCGACGATGTGTCCCGGAACGTGGATGTGAAAGGACCGCACCGTCGCGGTCCCCACCAACTGGCCGCTGTGCGTCAGCTCGGACAGGCTCAGCGAACCCGTGCCCTTCGGGCCGAACGGCCGTGCACTCGCGACCACGGGCTCCTCCGGCGCGGCCGCGACGAGCTCGAGCGCGTGCGGGGTCAGCTCGATGGCCAGCTCGCTGGACACCGTCCACTCGTCTTCATCGCGGCGATAGTGGTTGACCAGGCCGCCGATGTGGTCGACCAGCATCGCCAGCGGGGCGGCGGTCGGGACGTGCGTCAGCGGATTGAGCAGACCGCCCACGGGTATGGAGGCCACGCAGCGGTCCGGGCCCTCCTCAAGGGTTTGGACGCCCATGCGGCCCAGCGGGGTGTTCAGCGGATAGTGCATCGCCGTCAACAGTTACGCCCATCACGGTGGCCAGATACCCCCTAGGGGTATACAGTGGCGACATGACCACGACCGAACACGCGATGCACGAGCACGAACACACCGGTCACGAGGGGCATGGCGGCCACGGCGACCATGTCGCGCAGTTCCGGAGGTTGTTCTGGGTCATGGCCGCGCTGGCCGTGCCGACCGTCGCACTCTCACCGATGTTCGCGATGCTCCTCGGCTACGACCTACCGAGTTTCCCCGGGGCACGCTGGATCTCGCCGGTGCTCGGCACGGTCATGTACGTATGGGGCGGCCGGCCGTTCCTGACCGGCGCGATCAGCGAGATACGTTCGCGCGCACCGGGAATGATGCTGTTGATCGGACTGGCGATCACGGTCGCGTTCATCTCGTCGTGGGGGGCCAGCCTCGGGGTGCTGCACCACGAGCTGGACTTCTGGTGGGAGCTCGCGCTGCTGATCGTGATCATGCTGCTGGGCCACTGGATCGAGATGCGGTCGCTGGCCCAGACCACTTCGGCACTCGACTCGCTGGCCGCGCTGCTGCCCGACGAGGCCGAGCGCGTCGAGAACGACGGCGATGCCGAGCAGGTGGTGACCGTGGCCCCGGCGGATCTACAGGTCGGCGACCTGGTGATCGTTCGGCCGGGCGGCAGCGTGCCCGTCGACGGCCGCATCGTCGACGGTGCCGCCGACATGGATGAGTCGATGGTGACGGGCGAGTCGCGGACGGTGCGCCGAAGTGCTGGTGACGACGTCGTCGCGGGAACCGTCGCCACCGACTCCGGACTGCGGATCCGGGTGACGGCCGTCGGCGACGACACCGCGCTGGCCGGCATCCAACGGTTGGTCGGCGAGGCGATGAACTCCTCGTCCCGGGCGCAGCGCCTGGCCGACCGGGCCGCGGGCTGGCTGTTCTGGTTCGCGCTGGGTTCGGCGGTGCTGACGGCGCTGGCGTGGACCCTGTTGGGCGAACCCGACCAGGCCGTCGTCCGCACGATCACGGTGCTGGTCATCGCGTGCCCGCACGCCCTGGGCCTGGCCATCCCGCTGGTGGTGTCCATCGCGACCGAGCGGGCCGCCCGGGGCGGGGTGCTGATCAAGGACCGCCTGGCGCTGGAGACCATGCGCACTGTCGGCGCGGTGCTGTTCGACAAGACCGGAACCCTCACCAAGGGGGAGCCGGCCGTCACCGCGGTGGTGGCCACGGACCGGCCGGAGAACGAGGTGCTGGCATTGGCGGCGGCCGCGGAGGCGGATTCCGAACACCCGCTGGCCCGCGCCATCGTCGCGGCGGCACAGCACCGCGGCCTCGACATCCCGGCGGCGAGCGATTTCAGTTCCTCTCCCGCGGTCGGGGTCAGCGCCCTGGTCGGTGGGCAGCGCGTGCAGGTCGGCGGGCCCGCGCTACTCGAACAGGCCGGGCAGACCCCGCTGCCGGACACCGTCCGGTGGGATGGCGCCACCGTGCTGCACGTCCTGGTCGACGGGAGCGTGGCCGGCGCGTTGGCCCTGGCCGACGAGATCCGGCCGGAATCCCGTCAGGCCGTCGACGCACTGCACGCGCTGGGCATCGAAGTGGTGATGATCACTGGCGACGCCGCTCCGGTGGCCTCCGCGGTGGCCTCAAAGCTGGGTATCGACCGCGTATTCGCAGGTGTACGGCCTGAAGACAAGGCCGCCAAGGTCGCCGAACTCCAGCGCGAAGGCCTGAAGGTGGCCATGGTGGGCGACGGCGTCAACGATGCGCCCGCACTGGCCGCCGCGGACGTCGGCATCGCCATCGGCGCGGGTACCGACGTCGCCATCGCGTCGGCGGGCGTCATTCTGGCGAGCTCGGACCCACGATCGGTGCTCTCGGTCATCGAGCTTTCCCGGCAGTCCTACCGGAAGATGAAGCAGAACCTTTGGTGGGCAGCGGGTTACAACCTGATCTCGGTCCCGTTGGCCGCCGGTGTGGCCGCGCCGCTGGGTTTTGTAATGCCCATGTCCGTCGGAGCGATATTGATGTCAGCGTCGACGGTTGTCGTGGCACTCAATGCGCAGTCGCTACGTCGCCTCGACTTGCGGCCCGAGGCCGGCGTGCGCAGCGTTACGCAGGTCTCGGGGCGCTGACTGTGCAAATCTAAGAATCTGACTAAGCTTTCCTGCAAATATCAATAGTGGGTATAACAGCACTATAACGACATATTTATATGCACCCAGCAAATAAATATGATGATTGGAGCAGTGGTTGACCCGGAAGGGGGGTGGGGGTCCCCCTGTTGGGAATGCGTGAAATATCAAGGGCCGCAATGTGATTGACCATCTCTGCGACTGGTCTGTCCGCAGGGCTGAAAGCCGCCGACGGAGTATCGTTAGGCTTAGCTAAGTTGGCATCTGCCACGGTAGTTGCCTTATCGTTTTCTCCACTTATGGCGTGTGGGACATAGCCGTCGTCCAGTGCTGCACGGAGGCCACCCACGCCGAGCCGGCTTCTTCGTAGAAGCGTGTTGAAGGGCAAGGTGGGAATGGCGCCCAGCAAGGTCGGGCTGTACAACCCCGCATACGAACATGATGCGTGCGGTGTGGCAATGGTGGCAGACATTCATGGTCGCCGCAGCCGGGACATCGTGGACAAGGCCATCACGGCACTGGTGAACCTAGAGCACCGCGGTGCCCAGGGCGCCGAGCCGAACACCGGCGATGGCGCCGGCATTCTGCTGCAGGTCCCGGACTCGTTCCTGCGTGAGGTCGTCGACTTCCAGCTCCCGGAGCCCGGTAGCTACGCCACCGGTATGGCCTTCCTCCCGCAGTCGTCGCGCGACGCGGCCGCGGCAGCCGAAGCCGTCGAGAAGATCGTCGAAGCCGAGGGCCTGCAGGTGCTGGGCTGGCGCGAGGTGCCCACCGACGACTCGTCACTGGGCGCACTGGCCCGTGACGCCATGCCGACGTTCCGGCAGCTGTTCATCGGCGGTGCCTCCGGCATGGACCTGGAGCGCAAGGCGTACGTCGTGCGCAAGCGGGCCGAACACGAGCTGGGCACCAAGGGCCCGGGCCAGGACGGCCCCGGTCGCGAGACGGTGTACTTCCCGAGCCTGTCCGGCCAGACCTTCGTCTACAAGGGCATGCTGACCACCCCGCAGCTCAAGGCCTTCTACCTGGACCTGCAGGACGACCGGATGACCAGCGCGCTGGGCATCGTGCACTCCCGCTTCTCCACCAACACGTTCCCGTCCTGGCCGTTGGCCCACCCGTTCCGGCGGATCGCCCACAACGGCGAGATCAACACCGTCACGGGCAACGAGAACTGGATGCGCGCACGTGAGGCGCTGATCCGCACCGAGGTGTTCGGCACCGACGGACTCGACAAGATCGTCCCGGTCTGTACCCCCGGCGCGTCGGACACCGCGCGCTTCGACGAGGTGCTCGAGCTGCTGCACCTCGGCGGCCGCAGCCTGCCGCACGCCGTGCTGATGATGATCCCCGAGGCGTGGGAACGCCACGAGTCGATGGATCCCGCCCGCCGCGCCTTCTACGAATTCCACGACTCGCTGATGGAGCCCTGGGACGGCCCGGCCTCGGTGTGCTTCACCGACGGCACCGTCATCGGCGCCGTGCTGGACCGCAACGGCCTGCGCCCCTCCCGCATCTGGGTGACCGACGACGGCCTCGTCGTGATGGCATCCGAAGCCGGCGTGCTGCCGCTCGACCCGTCCACCGTCGTCCAGAAGCTGCGCCTGCAGCCCGGCCGGATGTTCCTGGTGGACACCGCCCAGGGCCGCATCGTCTCCGACGAGGAGATCAAGGCTCAGCTGGCCAGTGAGCAGCCCTACCAGGAATGGATCGAGGCGGGCCTGTTCCCCCTCGACGAGCTGCCGCCGGGTGACTATGTCCGGATGCCGCACCACCGCGTGGTGCTGCGCCAGCAGATCTTCGGCTACACCTACGAGGAACTGAACTTGCTGGTGGCGCCCATGGCGCGCACCGGGGCCGAGGCGCTGGGTTCGATGGGCACCGACACCCCGGTCGCCATCCTCTCGGCGCGGCCGCGGATGCTGTTCGACTACTTCCAGCAGCTGTTCGCCCAGGTCACCAACCCGCCGCTGGACGCCATCCGCGAAGAGGTGGTCACCAGCCTTCAGGGTGTCATCGGACCCGAAGGCGACCTGCTCAACCCCGGTCCGGAATCGTGCCGGCAGATCGTGCTCCCGCAGCCGATCCTGCGCAACGCCGACCTGTCCAAGCTGATCTGCGTCGACCCCGACCATGAGGTCCGGGGCCACAAGCACGGCATGCGCGCCGCGGTGATCCGTTGCCTGTACCCGGTCAACCGGGGCGGCCAGGGCCTCAAAGAGGCGCTGGACAACGTCCGCGCCAAGGTCTCGGAGGCGATCCGCGAGGGCGCCCGCATCATCGTGCTGTCCGACCGCGAATCCAACGAGACCATGGCGCCGATCCCGTCGCTGCTGTCCGTGGCCGCGGTGCATCACCACCTGGTCCGCGAGCGCACCCGCACCAAGGTCGGCCTGGTGGTCGAGGCCGGTGACGCCCGCGAGGTGCACCACATGGCCATGCTGTGCGGCTTCGGTGCCGCCGCGGTCAACCCGTACATGGCCTTCGAGTCGATCGAGGACATGGTCGACCGGGGTGTGATCTCCGGAATCAACAGCGACAAGGCCAAGGCCAACTACGTCAAGGCCGCGGGCAAGGGCGTGCTCAAGGTGATGTCCAAGATGGGCATCTCCACCCTGGCGTCCTACACCGGTGCGCAGCTGTTCCAGGCGATCGGCATCTCCCAGGAAGTGCTCGACCAGTACTTCACCGGGCTGAGCTGCCCGGTGGGCGGCATCGACCTCGACGACATCGCTGCCGACGTCGCAACCCGCCACTCACTGGCCTACCTGGACCGCCCCGACGAGCGCGCCCACCGCGAGCTCGAGGTCGGCGGCGAGTACCAGTGGCGCCGTGAGGGCGAGTACCACCTGTTCAACCCGGACACAGTGTTCAAGCTCCAGCACTCCACCCGCACCGGTCAGTACTCGATCTTCAAGGAGTACACCGCGCTGGTCGACGACCAGAGTGAGCGGATGGCCTCGCTGCGTGGCCTGCTGAAGTTCAAGGACGGTGTCCGCCAGCCGATCTCGATCGACGAGGTGGAACCCGCCTCCGAGATCGTCAAGCGCTTCTCCACCGGCGCCATGAGCTACGGCTCGATCTCGGCCGAAGCACACGAGACCCTGGCCATCGCGATGAACCGCCTCGGCGGCCGGTCGAACTCGGGTGAGGGCGGCGAAAGCGTCGACCGGTTCGACCCCGACGAGAACGGTGACTGGCGCCGCAGCGCCATCAAGCAGGTGGCCTCCGGCCGGTTCGGTGTGACCAGCCACTACCTGACCAACTGCTCCGACATCCAGATCAAGATGGCCCAGGGCGCGAAACCTGGTGAGGGTGGCCAGCTTCCGGGACACAAGGTGTACCCGTGGGTGGCCGAGGTGCGGCACTCGACCCCGGGTGTCGGTCTGATCTCGCCGCCGCCGCACCACGACATCTACTCGATCGAGGATCTGGCACAGCTGATCCACGACCTGAAGAACGCCAACCCGGCCGCTCGTGTGCACGTGAAGCTGGTTTCGGAGAACGGTGTCGGAACGGTCGCCGCGGGTGTCTCCAAGGCACACGCCGACGTCGTGCTGATCTCCGGCCACGACGGCGGTACCGGTGCCACCCCGCTCACCTCGATGAAGCACGCCGGTGCGCCGTGGGAGTTGGGCCTGGCCGAGACTCAGCAGACCCTGCTGCTCAACGGCCTGCGTGACCGCATCGTGGTGCAGGTCGACGGTCAGCTCAAGACCGGCCGCGACGTCGTGGTCGCCGCGCTGCTTGGCGCCGAGGAATTCGGTTTCGCCACTGCGCCGCTGGTGGTTTCGGGCTGCATCATGATGCGCGTCTGCCACCTCGACACCTGCCCGGTGGGTGTGGCCACCCAGAACCCGGTGCTGCGTGAGCGGTTCAACGGCAAGCCCGAGTTCGTCGAGAACTTCTTCATGTTCATCGCCGAAGAAGTCCGTGAACTCATGGCGCAGTTGGGCTTCCGCACCGTCAACGAGATGGTCGGTCAGGTCGGCGCGCTGGATACCACCCGGGCCGCCGAGCACTGGAAGGCGCACAAGCTGGACCTGACGCCGGTGCTGTACGAGCCCGAGTCGGCGTTCATGAACCAGGACCTGTACTGCAGCTCGCGTCAGGACCACGGCCTGGACAAGGCACTGGATCAGCAGCTGATCACCCAGAGCCGCGAGGCCCTGGACTCCGGCTCGTCGGTGCGCTTTTCGACGAAGATCACCAACGTCAACCGCACGGTGGGCACCATGCTCGGTCACGAGGTCACCAAGGCCTATGGCGGGCAGGGACTTCCGGACGGCACCATCGACATCACGTTCGACGGGTCGGCCGGCAACAGCTTCGGCGCGTTCGTGCCCAAGGGCATCACACTGCGGGTCTACGGCGACGCCAACGACTATGTCGGCAAGGGTCTGTCGGGTGGCCGCATCGTGGTCCGCCCGGCCGACGAAGCACCGGCCGGCTTTGCCGCCGAGGACAACATCATCGCCGGCAACGTGGTGCTCTTCGGCGCCACCAGCGGCGAGGCGTTCCTGCGCGGCCAGGTCGGCGAGCGGTTCGCGGTCCGTAACTCCGGCGCCCACGCGGTCGTCGAAGGTGTCGGCGACCACGGCTGCGAGTACATGACCGGCGGCAAGGTCGTCATCCTCGGACCCACCGGCCGCAACTTCGCGGCGGGTATGTCCGGCGGTGTCGCCTACGTCTACGACCCGGCAGGCGTGCTGGGCGAGAACCTGAACACCGAGATGGTGGAGCTGGAAGCCCTCGAGGCCGCTGATGTCGAGTGGCTGCACGGCATCCTCACAGCCCATGTCGACGCAACCGATTCGGCTGTGGGACAACGGGTCCTAGACTCCTGGGATGGATCGGATGGAGCGTTGAAGCATTTTGTGAAGGTCATGCCGCGCGACTACAAGCGCGTGCTGGCCGCGATCGCCGAAGCCGAACAGGCCGGCGTCAATGTGGACGAGGCGATCATGGCGGCGGCCAATGGCTGATCCGCGCGGTTTCCTCAAGCACACCTCCAAGGAGCTTCCGTCCCGCCGGCCGGTTCCGCTGCGGCTGAAGGACTGGAAAGAGGTCTACGAGGACTTCTCCCACGATTCCTTGCAGGACCAGGCATCGCGATGCATGGACTGCGGTATCCCGTTCTGCCACAACGGCTGCCCGCTGGGGAACCTGATCCCCGAGTGGAACGACCTGGTCTACAAGGACCGGTGGCGCGACGCGATCGAGCGGCTGCACGCCACAAACAACTTCCCGGAGTTCACCGGACGGCTCTGCCCCGCACCGTGTGAGGCATCGTGCGTCCTGGGCATCAACCAGGATCCGGTCACCATCAAGCAGGTCGAGGTCGAGATCATCGACAACGCCTTCGACCAGGGCTGGGTCGTTCCGAAAATGCCCGATGTGCAGACCGGTAAGAAGGTCGCCGTCGTCGGGTCCGGACCGGCCGGACTGGCCGCCGCCCAGCAGCTGACCCGGGCCGGCCACACCGTCACGGTGTTCGAGCGTGCCGACCGCATCGGCGGTCTGCTGCGCTACGGCATCCCCGAGTTCAAGATGGAAAAGCGCCACATCGACCGGCGTCTGGAGCAGATGGCTGCCGAGGGCACCCAGTTCCGGCCCGGCGTCAACGTCGGCGTCGACATCACAGTGGCCCAGCTGCGGCTGAACTACGACGCGGTCGTGCTGGCCGGCGGAGCGACCGCATGGCGCGATCTGCCGGTCCCGGGTCGCGAGCTCGACGGCATCCACCAGGCCATGGAGTTCCTGCCCTGGGCCAACCGCGTGCAGCTCGGCGATGACGTCCTCGACGAGAACGGCCAGCCGCCGATCACCGCCAAGGACAAGCACGTCATCATCATCGGCGGTGGCGACACCGGCGCGGACTGTCTCGGCACCTCGCACCGTCAGGGCGCGGCCAGCATCCACCAGTTCGAGATCATGCCGCGCCCGCCGGAGACCCGCGCCGACTCGACCCCGTGGCCGACCTACCCGCTGATGTTCCGGGTGTCCTCGGCCCACGAAGAGGGCGGCGATCGCGTGTTCTCGGTCAACACCGAGGAATTCACCGGCGCCGATGGTCACGTGACCGGCCTGCGTGCGCACGAGGTCAAGATGAACGCCGGCAAGTTCGAGAAGGTCGAAGGGACCGACTTCGAGCTCAAGGCCGACCTGGTGTTGCTCGCGATGGGCTTCGTCGGGCCGGAGAAGGAAGGTCTGCTGACCAAGCTCGGTGTCGAGCTGACCGACCGCGGAAACGTCTCGCGCGACAACAACTTCCAGACCTCGGTGCCCGGCGTCTTCGTCGCCGGTGACATGGGTCGCGGGCAGTCGCTGATCGTGTGGGCGATCGCCGAGGGCCGGGCCGCTGCCGCGGGCGTGGATCGTTACCTGATGGGCAACACCGCCCTGCCGGTGCCGATCAAGCCCACTGCCGCACCGCAGCGCTAGCCGTGTAACAGACGGGTGAGCAGTTCGGTCCGCGAATGCACGGCCGACTTTCGATAGACGTGCTGCAGATGGCTCTTCACCGTCGGAACACTGATGAACAGGGCGCGCGAGATATCGCCGTTACTCGCGCCCTGTGCGAGTAGTTCGACGACGTCGCGCTCGCGGGCGGACAGTTGCCAATGTTCGGGAACAGCAGAAGAATTCGGTGCGCTCGGCAGTTGACCGAGCATGCAGTACGACTGCTCGACAAATCCGTGGGACTTCTGCAGGAACTGGATCTCATCTTTTGTGAAGTCGCCGTCCTTGGCGCTCTTCAGCAGCGAGACCCCGGCCACGATGCGACCGGCATGGCGCAGGTACAGCTCCGCCTCGTACCGGTAGCCCATCGGGCGGAAGAACCCTGCGTAGTAGTCGGTTCTGTCCAATCGCTGTCCGAGATCGCTCGACGTCGCCAGCTCAGCTCCGGACCCCGCGAACCTGCGGGGATGAAACGGGTCCAACTCGTGGAAATAGCCGGTGTACGGGCCGTTGTCCTCGGGACGGATCCGGTCGAACACGTGCTCGCCGGCGCACCGGTTTCCCGGAGCAGGCTGACTGGGGACCTGAACTTCAGAGATTTCTTAATTAACTGATGTGTCCTGTATCACAGTTCCTCGGGGCGCTGACCGGCGGTGAAAAGTGATCCAAGTCTCTTATTTTGTCGCTCACGCCGCCACATTCGTCTCAGGAGTCCCATAAGAAACATCAGATTTTTCTTCGGCGTGGCTCACGCTGTTTGCCGGATGACGGGTATCTAATGACGTGGTGAGAGTGCTGCGGTAACGTAGAACTACGGGTACAGCAACCAGTAATTCGCAGGAGTGATCACCGTGTACATCAATCCGATCAGTCGGTCACGGATGGGTCGTATTGCCTGGTCATTGTTCCGTCATCCGATGAAGAGCCGTGAGTTTCCGGCCAAGAACGAACGCCTGGCCACGGCGGACGAGCTACTTCGCTTCGGTGTTTGACGGGTATCCGTCACGCCGGCCCGGGGTGGAGTGCGCCCCGTTGCTGTTTTTCGACTGAAATGGACAACGCCCTCGAACCGACGCGATAGCGCCGATCCGAGGGCGTAGCCGTATGCGTCAGCGCGTCAGCTGGCCGGAATCCCTGATCGCCTCGGCCAACGGCTCGAGTACGGCCGGGTCGTAGGGCGGCGGCAGGTAGATGATCGCGAGATCGAGTCCCTCGGCACCGAGCGCCGCGGCCTCGTCGACCACCTTCTTGTAGTCGCGGTCCTCGCCGAGGCGCACATGCGCCGACAAGGTGATCTCCTTGGGGTCCCGGCCGATGTCGGCGCAGTGCGCGGCCAGCACATCGCGCTTACGGGCAAACTCCTCCGGCGGCCCGCCGACGAAATTCCAGTGATCGGCGTACTGCGCGGTGATGCGCAGCGTGCGCTTCTCGCCACTGCCGCCGATGCAGAACGGCGGGTGCGGCTGCTGCGGGCCCTTCGGCTCGTTGCGGGCGTCCTTGAGTTGGTAGAACTTGCCGTCGAACGTCGTCGTCTCCTGCGACAGCAGGCCTTTGAGAACCTGGCAGGCCTCCTCGAACCGGTCGAAGCGCTCCTTGATCGAACCCAGTTCGATGCCGTAGGCCCCGGACTCCTCCTCGTTCCAGCCGGCGCCGATACCGAGCTCCAGGCGGCCGTTGGAGACGATGTCGAGTGCGGAGGCCATGTTCGCCAGCACGGCGGGATGGCGGTAGTGGATGCCGGTGACGAGCACGCCGACGCGGAGCCGCTCAGTGGCCTGCGCCAGGGCGGTCAGCGTCGTCCAGCCCTCGAGGCAGGGACCGGACGAGTCGGAGAAGATCGGATAGAAGTGGTCGAACGTCCAGCCGGATTCGAAGACGTCGATCGTGTCGGCAGCTTTCCAGATGGCGAGCATGTCGGCCCAGGTCGTGTTCTGCGGGGAGGTTTTGAAGGCGAAGCGCACGCCATCACAAACTAGTCGCGTCCGACGATTCATTCCTGGACTCGCGCAACTGCCAGGAGCCTTTCAGGTCCCGCCCCGGATCCGTTGTGCTGATTCCGTATCTTCAGTGCCATTCTGGCGTCGCAATCGGTAGTCTCGGGCAGGGAAATATACGAAATCCCCCGATCCGACCCGTCTGGGAGTAAACATGAGCGAGTACGCAGTCACCGATCCGGCGACCGCCGAGGTGGTCGCCACCTATCCGACCTCGACCGACGCCGAGATCCAGGCTGCGATCGAGGCTGCGGCCAAGACCGGCCGCAGCTGGGCCCGCACCACCACGGTGGCCGAGCGCGCCGCGCTCATCGGCAAGGTCGCCGCCCTGCACGAGCAGCGCCGCGAGCAGCTGGCCGACGTCATCGTCCGTGAGATGGGCAAGCCGCGCGACCAGGCCCTGGGTGAAGTCGACTTCAGCGCCGCCATCTATCAGTACTACGCCGACAACGCGGAGAAGTTCCTCGCCGACGAGGAGATCACCCTGCTCGACGGCGAAGGCACCGCGGTGGTCAAGCGAGGCCCCGTCGGCGTGCTGCTCGGCATCATGCCGTGGAACTACCCCTACTACCAGGTCGCCCGGTTCGCCGGTCCAAACCTGATCGTGGGCAACACAATTCTGCTCAAGCACGCTCCGCAATGCCCCGAATCCGCCGAGCTGCTGCAGCTGATCTTCCTCGAGGCCGGTCTGCCGCAGGGCGCCTACGTCGACATCCGTGCCACCAACGACCAGGTCGCCGAAATCATCGCCGACCCACGGGTGGCCGCGGTCTCGCTGACCGGTTCCGAGCGGGCCGGTGCCGCGGTGGCCGAGATCGCCGGCCGCAACCTCAAGAAGTGTGTGCTGGAACTCGGCGGCTCCGATCCGTTCATCGTGTTGTCCACCGATGACCTCGACGCGACCGTGCAGTCCGCGGTCGAAGGCCGGATGGAGAACACCGGACAGGCCTGCAATGCCGCGAAGCGGTTCATCGTCGCCGAGAACCTCTACGACGACTTCCTGGCCAAGTTCACCGAGAAACTGCTGGCCGCCGCCGACGGGATCGCCCCGCTGTCTTCGGAATTGGCCGCCGAGAGGCTCGAGCAACAGGTCAAGGCCGCTGTCGATCAGGGTGCCAAGCTGACCTCGGCGGGGGAGCGCCGCGGCGCCTTCTACCCGCCGGCCGTACTGACCGGTGTCACCGTAGACAACGACGCCTACCGGCAGGAGCTGTTCGGTCCGGTCGCCGTGGTGTACAAGGCCGGCTCGGAGGACGAGGCCGTCGAAATCGCCAACGACACCCCGTTCGGGCTGGGCTCCTATGTCTTCACCACCGATGCCGATCAGGCCGCGCGCGTGGCCGACCGCATCGATGCGGGCATGGTGTTCGTCAACGCCGTCGGCGCCGAAGGGGCCGAGTTGCCGTTCGGCGGCATCAAGCGATCCGGTTTCGGGCGTGAGCTCGGCAGGTTCGGCATGGACGAGTTCGTGAACAAGAAGCTGATCCGTACGGTCAGCTGACGTGTGAGCGGGCATGCTCGACCGCTTCGTCGAGCGAATCGAGCAGATGGTTTTCGTGTCGCAGTGACTCGAACACGCCGACGTTGGCCAGCAACTCGGCGTGTTCGGGGCGAACACCCTTGATGATCACCGTGATACCGCGCGACTCCAGCTCGCTGGCGATCTCGGCGAGCGTGTGTGCGCCGGTGGCGTCGAGCATGCCCAGTTGCGACATCCGGATGATGACGACGGATGTCCGCGGATGCTCGGCGTCCACGATCGCGCTCGAAATACGTTCGGCCGCACCGAAGAACATCGCGCCATCGAGGCGCAGCAGCGCGATCCGGTCATCCCCGGGATGCGACGGACCCGGGAGTTCCTCACGGACGACGCTGCTGCGCCGCGCCACCGAACGCAGCGCGAAGAACGCGGCGACCACGACGCCGATCTCGACGGCCTCGATCAGGTCGAAGCACACGGTGACCGCGGCGGTCAGCACAAACGTCAACGCATCGGATCGTGTGGAGCGCAGGATCTTCCGGATCGTGCCCGCCGAGATCATCCGGAACGACGTCACCATCAGCACCCCGGCCAGCGCGGCGAGCGGAATGGTGGACACCGGTCCGGTGGCCAGATAGACCACGCCCAGCAGGACAACCGAGTGCACGATCGCCGCCACCCGCGTCCTGGCGCCGGACCGGACGTTGACCGCCGTGCGGGCGATCGCACCGGTGGCGGGCATGCCCCCGAAGACTCCGGAGGCGACCGAGGCCAGACCCTGTCCCACCAGCTCACGGTCGGGGTCGTACGGCCCGGTCGGCGACATGGTCGCCGCGACCCGCGCCGACAGTAGCGATTCGATGGCCGCCAGTGCGGCGATGGCCAGCGCGGCGCCCAGCAGGGTGCGCATGGCGCCGAGGTCGGCGTGCGGCAGCACCGGGGCGGGCAGGTGGGACGGCAGCGCACCGATCGCGGCGACCGGAATGTGGAGCACGGAAACCAGGACGGTAACCACGATCACCGCGGTCAGCGATTCCGGGATGGCCCGGTGCAGCCGGGGCAGGGTGACCATGAGGAGCGCGACGACAGCCACCACCCCAAGGGTTTTCACGGCGGCGGTCCAATCGGCCTGGATGATCACCGTGATCGCCGCGGGCAGCGTGCGCTCACCGGCCGGGGCCTGCTGCGCGAAGGCGGCGGGAACCTGCTGCAGGAAGATGATCGCCGCGATGCCCAGGGTGAAGCCCTCGATAACCGGCCATGGAATGAACGTCACGGCCCGGCCGAGGCCGGTGGCTCCCGCCGCCAGCACCAGCAGGCCTGCCACCACCGTAACCAGGGCGATGCTGCCGAGTCCGTGTTGCGCGACGATCGGCGCGAGGACCACCGCCATCGCCCCCGTCGGGCCGGACACCTGCACATGAGAACCGCCGAACACGGCCGCGACCAGGCCCGCGACCACTGCGGTGACCAGGCCGGCGGCGGCTCCCACGCCTGAACTGATCCCGAACGCCAACGCCAACGGCAGTGCCACCACGCCGACGGTCACGCCGGCGAGGATGTCGCGGCGCCACGATCGCGGCAGTTCGGTGTAGTCGTCGCGATGGGGCAGCAGCCGGCGGAAGGTGCCGGCCGCGGTTCTGATCAAGGGTATCGCCTGACGGATTGATGGATTGAGAGATTTTGCAAGCCACTGTACGGCATCGTAAATACTGGGCAAACTGAAGGTATGAGCGGCGTCCTGTACTTCGACGGCAACTGCGGCATGTGCACGCGCAGCGTCAATTCCCTGATGCGGCGGCAGCGGACCGGAGACCTGCACATCGAGCCCTTTCAGCGGCCCGGCACGGCCGAGCGGCTCGGCGTGACGGCGGATCAGCTCCCCGAAGCGGCGTGGTGGGCGGACTCGTCGGGGGATGTGTACCGCGGGGCAGAAGCCATCAACGCCGCGCTGTCGGCCGGGATGGGTAGCCGGATTCCGTTGGGGGTGTATCGGATTCCCGGTGTGCGTCAGGTGCAGAACGCCGCCTACCGCTGGGTGGCGAGCCACCGGTACCGGTTCCCGGGCACCACGCCGCATTGCGCCGCGCGCCCAGGGGACTGCTGAACAGTGCCGATGGATCCGGTAACCGCACTGCGCCAGATCGCGTACTACAAGGACCGCGCGCGGGAAGACTCGCGGCGGGTGATGGCCTATCGCAATGCGGCCGACATCGTCGAGGCGCTGACCGACGAACAGCGCGAGCGCCTGGGTGCGACGAACAGCTGGCAGTCGTTGCCGGGCGTGGGACCCAAGACCGCGAAGGTGATCGCCCAGGCCTGGGCCGGCCGTGAGCCCGACACCCTCATCGAGTTACGTTCGGCGGCTGAGGATCTCGGTGGGGGCGAAGTGCGCGTCGCGCTGCGGGGCGACCTGCACGTGCACTCCAACTGGTCGGACGGATCGGCCCCGATCGAGGAGATGATGCTGGCCGCGCGCGACCTGGGCCATGAGTACTGTGCGCTGACCGACCACTCACCGCGCCTGCGGGTGGCCAACGGGTTGTCACCGGAACGGTTGCGCGAGCAGCTCGACGTCATCGAGGAACTCCGCGAACTCGTGGCCCCGATGCGCATCCTCACCGGGATCGAGGTCGACATCCTCGAAGACGGATCGCTGGACCAGGAACCCGAACTACTCGAGCGCCTCGACGTGGTGGTGGCCAGCGTCCACTCCAAACTCACCATGGACTCGGCGGCCATGACCCGGCGCATGGTCAAAGCAGTGTCGAATCCGCACACCGACGTCCTCGGGCACTGCACCGGACGCCTGGTCACCGGCGGACGCGGCGTGCGACCGGAGTCCAAGTTCGATGCCGAGAAGGTATTCACGGCGTGCCTCGACCACGGCACCGCCGTCGAGATCAATTCCCGGCCGGAGCGGCGCGACCCACCGACCCGGTTGCTGAACCTGGCGCTGGAGATCGGCTGCCTGTTCAGCATCGACACCGATTCCCACGCGCCCGGTCAGCTCGAATTTCTCGGCTACGGGGCCCAGCGCGCCCTGGAGGCCGAGGTGCCGATCGACCGGATCGTCAACACCTGGCCCGCGGAGCGGCTGCTGGCGTGGACCGCCGGCTGAGACTCACGTCCCCGAGGTGAACGGATCATGCTCGGCGAGAAGCCTTTCCATGCGGGCCTCGTCGAGGCGAACCCGGACGGTGGCCGCTTCCTGCTGATCGCGGATCACCTTGGCCAGGGTGAACGCGCTGGTCACCAGGAACAGGACGGACATCGCGAGGAACATCCGCTGCCAGGAATCGATCGGCAGGAAGAAGATCCCGCCGAGCACACCGAGGAAACTCACCCCGAATGCGATGGTGGCCTGCAGCGCGAATGCGGCGGTGACTCTCGAACTGTCGTTGAGTGCGATCATGTCCCGAGCCTGGCGTAGTACACGAGTCGCCGGATGCGTGAGACTACTCAAAACTCCTCGGTCTAAGCTCACGCGATGCACGCGGATCTCGGGATCGACACCGTCATCACCCTGCTGGCAGCCGGCCTGATCTTCCTACTGGCGCTGGTGCTCGGGGTGTGGAAGTACCGGCAGATGGCGACCAGTGAGAACCACCTGGCCCACCCGTACGTCGACATCGCCCACCGGGCCGCCCTGCTGTATTCCTTCGCGACGCTGCTGGTGGCGGTGTTCGTCGAACTCAGCGCCTGGCCCACCTGGTTGAACCTCACCGCGGCCATGGTGCTGGTGCTGTTCTTCGTCGTCGCGATCCTGAGCTACATCGAGCACGGCGCCAGGCGGGACACCACCAACCAATTCGAGCGGCCCACCGCGGGACTGCACGCCGGGATGGTCGCACTCATCGTCGGTGAGATCGGCGGGTTTGCCGTGCTGCTCGCCGGATTCATTGCCGCGCAACTGTTCTAGGGGCAGCCCGTCAGTAGGGCAGCGTCGGCATCTCCAAGCCGGGATCGCGCCCGACCAGCACCCCGCGGGTCAACATCGCGTTGCCGAACCGTTGACGCACCTCGTCGATGGCGCCGTCGATGGCCACCGGATCGGGCTGCGACTCGAAAGGCAGCTCCAACTGCTGGCTGCCCTCGTGATCGATGTTGGAGACCGCGAACCCGATCAGGGTCAGCCCGCGCTCGGCGATCACCGGCGCGGCGGCCGTCACCAACGCACGGGCGGCGGCCAGGACCGCATCGGTCGAGGCGGTGGCCCGGGTCAGGGTGTGCGACCGGGTGGCCCGGCCGAAATCATCGAAGCGCAAACGCAACACGACGGTGCGGCCGGTGCGTCCGGCCCCACGCATGCGGCGGGTGATGCGGTCCACGAGGTTGACCACCACGACGTCCACCTCCGCGGCCGACATCGTGTTGCCGCGCCGCCCGAGTGCGCGTTGGGCACCGACGGAACTGCGACGGACGCCCGTCGTCACCCGGCGTCGGTCGATGTTGCGCGACAACGCATACAGCTGCCGCGCCATCGCGCCGCCGACCATGGTGCCCAGTGCCGACTCGGACAACTCGGCCACATCGGCGACCGTCTCGACGCCGTGGGCGTGCAGCTTCTCGGCGGTCTTGGCGCCGACACCCCACAGCCGGCGGACCGGCAGCGGATGCAGGAACGCCAACTCGCGGTCGGGCGGCACCAGCAGCAGGCCGTCCGGTTTGGCCACCTGGCTGGCCACCTTGGCCAGGAACTTGGTGCGTGCGATGCCGACGGTGATGGGCAGGCCCACCTGCTCGCTGACCTGCTCGCGCAGCCGGCGGGCGATCTCCACCGGGGTGCCCGACACCCGGCCCAACCCGGATACGTCGAGAAACGCCTCGTCCACGGACAGCGGCTCGACCACCGGCGTGGTGTCGTGGAACACCTCGAACACATGCCGGCTGGCTTCCGAATAGGCCGACATGCGCGGCGGCACCACCACGGCCTGCGGGCACAAAGCCCGGGCCTGGCGCCCGCCCATCGCCGTACGTACTCCGAAGGCCTTGGCCTCGTAGCTGGCGGCCAGCACGACCCCGCCGCCCACGATCACCGGGCGTCCGCGCAGGGCCGGATCGTCGCGCTGCTCGACCGATGCGTAGAACGAGTCGAGATCAGCGTGCAGGATGCTCGCAGACGCGGTTGGTGGACCCGACACGAACATATGTTCGCATAGGTGGCGGACGGGTCAGGGGACCTCACCGTAGATGCTGGTCAGCCAGATGTGGGCGAGGGTGTCGACCACCTTGTCGTAGTCGACCGCGGGCTGTTCGGCGCTCAGGGCCGCCATCATGGTCCGCTCGTTCATCAGGTTGAGTGACGTCGCGAGGTCCATGGCCGGAATGGTCTCCGGGGCACCGCCGCGTTGGCGTTCGGCAGTGATCAGGGCGGCGGTCAGGGCGATCCACTTCTGCATGAGGCCGGACCAGAGCGCGCGAAACTCCGGGCTCCTGTTGAGTGCCTCGGTGCCGGCGCGGGCCGTGGCCGGATCCGACCCGAACGAGCTGAAGAAGATCTCGATGCCGCGGCGGATCGCCCGCCGGGGATCGGCCGGCATGGCCTCCAGCGCGCTGTCGAAACCGGTGTCCGCGCGCTTGATCAGTGGATCGAGCAGCGACAACACGACCGCTTCCTTCGACGGGAAGTAGAAGTAGAACGTCGGCCGGGAGATCCCGGCGCCTTTGGCCAGGTCATCGACGGATATGTCGGCGAACTTCTTGGTCTCCAGCAGCTGCCTGGCGGTCGCGAGAATCGCCGCTTCGCGGTCGTCGCCCGACGGGCGGGTGGCACGGCGGCCGCGCGGGGCGCGCGTCGTGCTGGAGCTGGTCACAATCAAGCAGCCTAACACCGTGTTGAGTTTCTCAACACACCGTTGACCGACTCAACACGGTGTTGATACCGTCGGTCCCATGACCGAACATTTCGATGTTGTGATCGTCGGTGCCGGCATTTCCGGCATCAGCACGGCCTGGCACCTGCAGGACCGTTGCCCGACCAAGAGCTACGTGATCCTCGAGCGCCGGGAGAACATCGGCGGCACCTGGGACCTGTTCAAATACCCGGGTATCCGTTCCGACTCCGACATGTTCACCCTCGGATTCCGGTTCAAGCCGTGGGAGTCGGCCAAGTCGATCGCCGACGGCGAGTCGATCTGGAACTACATCAACGAGGCTGCCGACGAGAACGGCATCAGGAACCACATTCGCACCGGCCACCGCGTGCTCTCGGTGGACTGGTCGGACGCTGACAACCGCTGGACCGTCGACGTCGAGCACAACGGCGAAGCCAAGCAGATCACCGCGTCGTTCCTGTCGGTGTGCAGTGGCTACTACAACTACGACGAGGGCTACTCGCCTGAGTTCCCCGGCGAGGCAGACTTCAAGGGACAGATCGTCCACCCGCAGCACTGGCCCGAGGACCTCGACTACACGGGCAAGAACGTCGTGGTGATCGGCTCCGGAGCCACCGCCATCACGCTCATCCCGTCGCTGGTCAGCGGCGGCGTCGGACACGTCACGATGCTGCAGCGTTCACCCACCTACGTCGGATCCCTGCCGCTGGTCGACCCGGTGGCCGTGAAGACCAACAAGTACCTGCCCAAGAACCTGGCGCACTTCGTCAACCGGTGGAAGCAGATCGGATACAGCACCGGCCAGTACCAGGTCGCGCGCCGCTTCCCGTCGGTCTTCAAGCAGTTCCTTCGCAAGATGGGGACCCGCCGCCTGCCCGAGGGCTTCGACTACGACAAGCACTTCAGCCCGAGCTACGCCCCGTGGGACGAGCGAGTCTGCCTGGCCCCCAACGGGGATCTGTTCAAAGCCATCCGCTCTGGCAAGGCCGGCGTCGTCACCGACACCATCGACACCTTCACCGAAACCGGCATCAAGCTGAGCTCCGGTGAGGAGTTGCAGGCCGACATCATCGTCACCGCGACCGGCCTGAACATGCAGCTGTTCGGCGGCGCGGTGGCCCACCGCAACGGCGAGCCGATCGATCTGACCAAGTCCATGACCTACAAGGGCCTCATGCTCTCGGGTGTGCCGAACATGGCCATCACGTTCGGCTACACGAACGCGTCCTGGACGCTGAAGGCCGACCTGGTGTCCGAGTTCATCTGCCGCGTGCTGAACTACATGGACGCCAACGGTTTCGACCGCGTCGAACCGCAGCACCCGGGCGGTGCCGTCGACGAGCTGCCGTTCATGGACTTCACCCCCGGCTACTTCCGGCGGGCCATGGACAGCCTGCCGAAGTCGGGTTCGGAAGCGCCGTGGAAGCTCAAGCAGAACTACTTCTTCGACATGCGGACCATCCGGTACGGCAAGGTCGACGAAGAGTCGCTGATGTTCACCAAACACCGTGCCGCAGTGACGGTTTAGTTTCTCCGTCGAGCAGACGTAAAACTGCCCCTTCTCGCGTGAGAAGGGGCAGGTTTGCGTCTGCTCGCGCTAGGAAGCGGCGACCACGACGATGCCGTCCTCGTCGCAGTAGGCGATCTCGCCCGGGACGAAGGTCACCCCGCCGAACTCCACGGGCACGTCGCGCTCACCCTCGCCGGTCTTGGTGCCCTTGCGCGGGTTGGTGCCCAGTGCCTTGATGCCGACATCGATGGTGCGCAGCGTCGCGGCGTCCCGCACCGGTCCGTTGACGACCACGCCCGACCAGCCGTTGTCATGGGCCAGCCCGGCGATGATGTCGCCGACCAGCGCGGTGTGCAGCGAGCCACCGCCATCGACGACCAGCACCCCGCCGTCGCCCGGGGTGGACAGGATCGACTTGAGCAGTGCGTTGTCCTGAAAGCAGCGCACCGTGGTGATCGGCCCGGCGAACATCGTCTTGCCGCCGTAGTTCTGTAACTGCAGATCGCAGCTACGGACGTCGGGGTAGATCTCGTCGACCAGATCAGCGGTGGCGCGCGGTTCGATACTCACCCGGCGATTATCGCAGCCGGCTAGCCGGCGATGCTTTGCACGATGATGTCGTGCACGAACTGGGCCAGGCCCGGTTCGATGTCGTCGTAGTAGCGGGTGAACCGCTCATCCGCGAGATACATCTGTGCGAGGCAGACGTGCATGTCGTCGCTGCAGTCGTAGAACCGGGAGATGTTGGCGCGATGCCGGGCGGCCAGCGCATTCGCCTGCGGCGAGCCCGGCACGAATCCGGCGCGCTTACCCTCGGCCAGGGCGTCGAGTAGCGCGTCGTTCTCCGCCTTCATCTCGACCCAGTCCTGCTTGGTGAGTCTGGCCGCGCGCTCCTGTGACTGCCGCCATTCGTCGGTGCCACCCCAGCGCTCGCGGACCTCGTCGGCATGCTCGTCGTACACGGCACTGCCGAAGATCTCCACCTGCTCCTCGGCGGTCAGCTGGATTCCCCTGTGGTGGGCGCTCATCAATTCCTCCACTGCCTTGATGGTCTGCTGAAGCCGCTCGGCCTGATCGCACAGCAGGCTGTGCTGGCGTCGCAGGTGGGCGAGCACGTCGGCATCGCCCTCGATCAGGGACCGGATCTCATCCAGGGCCAGGCCGACCGAGCGATACACCAGCACCAGGTGCAGGCGCTCGATGTCGGCATCGGTGTAGCCGCGGTAGCCGGCCGCGGTACGCACAGTCGGTACCACCAGACCGATGTGGTCGTAGTGATGCAGCGTGCGCACCGAGACACCTGTCAGCTCGGCGACCGCACCGACAGATCTCGCCTCTGAATTCGCGTGCATGAGGCCACTATCGACCCTGACGTCGCGTCAGGGTCAAGCCCAGATCAGCTCTCGTCGGAATGACGGCGGCTGAGCAACACCAGCAGCACGGCCAAAACGCCCACGGCCACCGCCGCGGCGAGTGGCAACTTGGACGACGGACTCTCGCTGATCGGGACCGGGACCGGGCCGGACACCGGGTTGGCTGCCGACGTGACAGTCGACTTGGCCTGGGCCGCAGCCTCTTTGGCGGCCTTCGCGACATCCGGCAAGGGAGTGACGGGAGCGGGGGCCGCCTTGACCGGAGGCGGGGCAGGCTCAGCCTTCTTGGCCGGGGCCTTCTTCGCCGGAGCTTTCTTGGCGGCCTTGGCAGGGGCCTTCTTCGCTGCGGCCTTCTTGGCCGGAGCCTTCTTCGCGGGGGCCTTCTTGGCCGGCGGAGGACCGGGTTTGGGAGCCGGAGTGGGAGGGGCCGGAGTGGGCGGAGCCGGAGCGGGCGGGGCAGGATCCGTGCCGGCCGCTGACGCATCGGCCGCAGCCGACTCAGCCGCGGTTTCGGGCTTCTCGGCGGGTTGATCCTGCTGCTCTGCCATCTGGCTGCTCCTTTGCAGTATCTGGTGTTCCGCGGTGGGCGGGGGCCGGCAGTGTTTCCCATCATGCCAGGCGCCGCAGCGGTCAACCCGTGACGGCCAGAGCCGCGGCAAGGGTGACCGCAACAGCCATCATGCCCAATTCCACCAACGAACGGTGCTGCGACAACGCGGCGCTGCTGCGGTGTGCCCGCGCCGCGGGCAGCCACTGCGACCGGTTTCGCCAGGCCAGCACCAACAAGATCACGGTCACGACCACTTTGGCCGCCAACAGCCGGCCATAGCCGGTGCCCCACAACTCGGCGGGCGAATCCAACTTGACCGCGGCTCCGGCCACACCGGCGATCAGCAGCACACCCACGCACGACAGCGACAACTGTGAGAACCGGGGCAGCACCCTGGCCCACTGGCCGCGATGCGTCACCGTCAGCACCAGCGCCGCCAGCACGCCGCACCACACCGCCGCCGCCAGTGCGTGCACGGCCACGGCCATCCCACCGATCGGGCTCTCCGAAAGATGCCCGGTCAGAGTCCTGGCCGCCATCCCGACGGCTGCGACGCCGACAATCGCGGACGTGGTGGTGGCGCCGCGCGGAACCAGGATCGCCACCACACCGACGACGAGTGCCGCCGCGATACCGACCAGCCCCGAACGTCCGGAAGCGGTGTACAGACCGAAGTCGGTCAGGGTGCGCACGCCGATCTGCCAGAACCCGACTCCCGCGGTCTGCGCCGCCTCCACGGTCAACCGCACGATCTCGGCCAGCAGCCAGATCGCCGCGGCCAGGGCGAGTGGCCCGGTGGCCCGCCGGCTCAGCTCGGCGCGGTAGCGGTCGGATTCGAGCAGTGGCACCGCCCCCAGGCCGAGGGTGACGATGGCGGCGCCGTCAGCCAGCGCCCGGATCAGCGCGCCGGTCACCGTTGACGCCGGACCGCCCACCAGGCTCCGCCGCCGATGAGTACCACGGCGACCAGAACGAACGGCCACACCACGATGCCGCCGTCGGACTGCGCCGGTGACGAGGCGGCAGGCCCCGGAGTACCAGCGCCGGCGACGGTCAGGTCGAACGACCAGGAACCCGAGACCACATGCCCGTCTGCCGAGGTCACCCGGTAGTTCACCATGTACGTACCCGCCGGGCCGAGTGGGCGGACCCCGACGCTCAGCATCGCGCCGGCGACCAACGGATCACCCTCGGACCACAGGTTGTTGTCCGGGCCGACGACGGTCATGTTGGCGAAGGCAGGCTGCAGCGCCTCGTTGAAGGTGGCGCTCACCCGCGGGGGTGAGGCGCTGAGCGCCGCGTGCTCGGCCGGCTCCGCTGCCACTCGGGCCGCGTGCGCCGACGCCGCAGGGGCCCCGAGCATTGCGGAGGCGGCCAGGATCAGCCCGGTGAGGGCCGCGGCGAGCAGGCGGCTCATGACCGGCGCCGGGTCAGCAGGCCTGCGACCACTGCGGCGGCCGCGACGATCAACGCTCCACCTGCCAGCCAGCGCGCCGAATTGTCGACGGTGCTCGAGGGCTCAGCGACGGCAGGCGCGGTCTGCGCGGGTGCCAGGGGTGCCTCGGTGCCGTGTTCGGCGGATTCGGATGCGGGCGGGGTTCCGGTCAGCGTCAGTTGCGGCGCGGGATGCTCGGGCTCGCTGCCGTCGGGCAGGGGCGCCTGATCCCACCGGACCACGGAGCCGTCGGAGTAGGTCTGGGTGACGGGGAAGCTCGCCGTCGGCGCATCGGGCAGTTTGACCGACACCCGGAACAGCGCGAACTGCTCGGGTGAGATGCCCACCCCGGGTGCCGCGGTCCAGGTGACCGTCCGGACAGTGCCTGCGGCGGTGTCACGGTCGAGCTTGGCGGTCCACCCCGGCATGACCTCGGTGCGGGCTGAGGCGACGTCGGGCAGATCGACCGTCAATTGTGTTGTCAGCGCACCGGTATCGGACTCGCCGGGGACCCGGAAGGTGAGGACCGAGGTGGACCCCGGCGTCGGATTGTCGGCGTCGACGTGGACATGCGCCCATGCCGGTGCGGCGGTGAGCAGACCGGTGACGGCGACCGCCGCGGTCGTGAGCAGGGCGCGCGAGGACGCCCCGGTGAGGGATTGCATCTCTGGGTGTCTTTCTGGAGTTGGTCGGGGTGGGACGGTCAGGCGCTGACGCCGACCGGCGGACCCCGGTGAGACACCGAAGCGGCCAGGAGGAGGGCCGACTGCAGCGGCTGGTCGGTGCCGCGTGCCATGCGGCAGACCGTCGGCACCGGCCCGGTCCGGCCCTCCCGGACCATCGCGCGCACCACCCGCGACATCGCTGCCCACAACCGCGTACCCCAGGCGATCAGGCCCGCGCCGAGCGATACCGCTGCCAGGTGCGCGCAGAACATCACCAAGCCGGGCTGGGCGCTGTGCGAGTGGCCCGCCGTCGCCAGGAGCACGTGGGCCAGCAGCTGGCCGGTACCCAGCAGCCCCCACAACACCGCGGTGCGGTTCGCGCGGGCCACGGTCGCGGCCACCGATCCGAAGGTCACCGCGAGGACGACGAGCTGGGCGGCGACCGCCCCGCCCGGCAAGGCACCGCCGGCGGCGCCATGGGCCGCTACGGCCAATGCGGCCGTGAGGGAGCCGACGGCCGTACCGCGCAGTGGGGCTGCGGAATCGATACGGACGCCGGTCATGGAATCGGGCTCAGACCAGTCCCAGCCGAGCCATCAGGTCGGCATCGATGCCGTCGAGCTGAGCGGCGATGGCCGCGTGGGCGCCGCGGCGACGTGCGGTCGGCATGTTCTCGGCGGCGGTCACTGCCGCGGCCAGGTCGGTGAGCCGTTCGTTGATCGCCGTGACGAACTGCTTGGTCTCGGCGTCCTTCGGCTTCTTCTCGGCGACCTGCCGCAGCGTCTGTTCGGCCCCGGAGATCCGCGCGGACAGCTCGGCGCCGTGCCCGGAGAACTGACCGAGCTGCGCCAGCGGGACACCGAGGCGATCGGCGCGACGTTCGTCCAGGGCACCCCGGGCGGCCGTGGCGGCACGGTAGATCAGCGGCACGAGGACGGGCGCCAGCAAACGTGTGACGGTCAGCAGGCGGCGAATCCTGGCGGGGGCGAGCAGACGTCCCTCGCGGGCGGCTTTCAACTCGGTCTCGGCCACTTTGAGGGCCGCGCGGTCGCTGTCCCGCTGCGTCTTGACCTGAGCTTTGAGGGCCCGCTGCGCAGATTTTTGATCCGACTTGATGCGACGAGCCTCGTTCTTTGCGGTGAGCCGGGCTTCCAGCTTGGCCTTGGCCTTGATGGCGCGGGCTTCGGCGCGGCGGGTGGCGCGGCTTTTTCGTCGCGTGAACAGGCCCATTCCGGTTGCCTCCCGGTCAATTCGTCGTGTGTTTGTGGTCACCGCAGAACTGCTGCAGACCCACAGTATCGTCCGGTGGATTTGCTCCGCCGCGGCTCCCCGCGATCGGGGTGGTCAATCGCCTCAGCTAGCAAATTTGCACTGCATGTTTGTGCAAGAATCGAATTCGTTAACGAAGCGTTTGGGCGGTGCGCGAAAGGGTGGTGACAACGTGCGTTCGCGGTTGCGCGTCGCCGCCTCGACCGGTCTGGTGCTTACTGGCCTGATCATCGCCGGTGTCGGGGGAGCATTGGCGTTTGCCGATCCGGATCGGGGCCGGCCCGACGGCGGTCAGGGCTCGTCGAACAGTGCCGGCAACGGGCACGGGGGCAAGGACCACGGCCAAGGCCACGGTCAGGACGGCGACTCCCAGGGCGAAGGTGACGACGGCGGAAGCTCGCCGGGCACCCGCACGTCCCACAAACCCACCAAGACGAGCGGCAAGCCCACCAAGACGACGGGCAAACCGACCAAGACCGACGAACCCACCGGGCCGTCGCAACCGTCCGGCACCCGGACGCCTCCGCAAACCGGAACCGACACCAACACCCCGACCAAGACCGACACGCCGACCCCGACCAAGACCGACACGGCGACACCCAGCACGAAGCCGTCGGAGTCGGAGACACCCACGACTTCGGGCACTGTCGAGACGACCACGGCGTCGTCGTCGACCGAGACCACGGTGACGATGTCTGCGACGACGACTGCGACCACCTCGCGCACGACCGAGACGACAGCGACCACCACGAAAACGACCGAGCCGACAACCGAGACCACGGAGACCACCGAGACCACCGAGACCACCAAGTCGACCTCGGAGACGACCTCTGGGACTTCGGGGACCACCACATCGGGGAGCACCGAAACCACCACGACCCTCATCGGCGGCCCGGCCGGAGGAGGCGGTGGCGTTGGCGGCGGGGTTCCCGCGCCGTTCAACTTCCCGCGCCCGCCGCAGATGCTGTTGCCGCCACCGCAGGCCCAGGTGCTCGCCGACGTGGCCGCGCCGCCCCCGCCCGGCCTCGCCGCGGCGGCCGGGGTGGCGCCGGTAGCCGTTCCGGTGGTCGTGCTGCCTGTCATCGTGCCGCCGCTCGCGGTGCCGTTGGGCGCTCCGGGTTCCGATCATGGGCCGCAGTCCGGCCCGAGGTCGGGACCCGACGTGCAGCCCAACACCAAGATGCGGACCCAGACGAGGCCTCCCGCCGCCGTCGGTTTGGACGCGGGCCTCCCGCCGGCGTCCTTCCGGGCCGGCTACACGGACTACCTGCGCACCGCAAACACGCTGGAAATCGCGGCGATGGCCCTGCCCGGCGTGACCGGGATGATGGCACTGACCGGCCTGGGCGGGCTGGTGGGTTACCGGCAGGCGAAAGCCGGCCGTACGGTCCGAATCGACGCCAGTCGATTCATGCGTTAGGAACGACCTGGGAGAATCCAGGTAAGGGGTCTTGTCCGGGCGTGCTACGAAAGGGTGGAAAGGGGGATCATGTCCGCCAGTCGAAGCGTCACGCGCGCTGTCAACGAGGTTCTCGACCTCGCCCCTCGACAGGGCGAAGTCACATTGACCCGCCTGGTCGACGCGGTGAGCGCAGACCGCGGCAGGCCGATCGAACTGACCATGGCAGAGCTTCCGCCCGGGGTCTGCGGGCAGTGGCGTCAGTACGCCGACCGCGATGTGTTCCTCATCCAGCAGGGCCTGCCGGCCTGGGACCGCACCCTGGCTCACGAGCTCGGCCACCTGGTGCTCGGCCACGAGGGCATCTCGATCGTCGACGCCGCCGCGGCCACCGCCGAGGTGGCCACCTCGGATCTGATCAGCTACATGCTCAACCAACGGACCGGCTGCATGGGTCCCAACGGCGAGGACATCGAGCAAGAAGCTGAGGACTTCGCCGCGCTCCTGCTCTACCGCCTGGGCCGGCTGCCCTCCGACCGGTCATCGATCGTGCAGGTACGCCTCGGAGAGGCATTTGGTTGATCGTCTGGGTGATCGCCGGCCTCCTCGGCCTGGCTACCGGCCTGCGCATCGGTTGGGCACTGGTCAACAAGCAATCCCTGGTGAGCTCCGCGATGATCCTGTCGTTGGGCAGCCTCGGCGTCGTGGCCGCACTGAACTGGCAGCCGCTCGCCCTGCTGATCGACACGGTGGTGCACTGGCCAAACATCGCGGTCGGCCTCAGCCAGCTCGCGCTGATCGCATGTGCCGCAGGCAGTTGCGTGATGATCACGACCGCGTCCTCGGGTCATTCGGCCACACTCACCCGGCGCATCGCACTGATCCAGTACGGCATCGCAGGCGTCGTGGCCGTCATCAGCCTGGTGATCTTCTTCCGTGCGGGTAGGCAACCGGAGATGTCTCCCTCGGAGTACCTCAGGCGGGACCTCGGGTCGAGCGGCACGTCGTGGCTGCTGCCGTTGCTCTACGTGTTCCTGGCCCTCACCCTGGTGGCCTGGGCCGGTCTGCGCTACTCGAACCGCAGCCGGCGAGGGCGGGCGCTGTTCCTGTTCACCGTCGGCATGGTGCTGATCGTCGCC
Organism: Mycolicibacterium nivoides; assembly: GCF_003855255.1. Lineage (NCBI taxonomy): Bacteria > Bacillati > Actinomycetota > Actinomycetes > Mycobacteriales > Mycobacteriaceae > Mycobacterium > Mycolicibacterium nivoides. The sequence continues at coordinate 6,897,865 of NZ_CP034072.1, forward strand.
GCCAGCGGCTTCGTCCTGCTCCGGGCTGCGGGGCGGACCGAGCCCGTCGGCGTCGGCGCCGCGGCCACCATGCTCGGGTCCGCCATGGTCATCGTCGCCGCCGGATCACTGCTGCCGAGCGTCGAAGACTGGTTCGGTGCGCAACACGAACTGCGGACCATCAAACCGCTGCTGAATGAACTGGCCCGCCGCCAGCCCGATGTGGGCATCGGGGTCCGGCCGCGCGGGCCGCTGGTGTTCCGCGTCGCCGAACGAATGTCGCTGATCTCTGACGCGCTCTATCTGGAGGCCACCGCGGCCGACGCGCGGCGGCACGAAACCGCCGGGCCGCGTGGATCAAGTGGCGCAACAGAATTGGGAGATACCGAGCGACCTCAGGTGTCACCCCGGGATCAGGCGCGGGCCATCGCCCAGTGGATCAACGACACCCGCGAGGATGACAACGATTCGGCGTTCCCGGGGTTGGCGTGGCTCAGCCAGCCCGAATCATATTCAGACCGGGAATGGATACTGGCGATTGCCGAGCAGTACCGGGATTTGGACCGCGCAGCGGCGCGCAGCTGAAACCCGCGTGAGTGGGAACCACCGAAATGGTCCCCACTCACGTGGGTTTGAGCGCGGTGAAACGCCAGACGAGTCTGACGAATCAGTCGTCGAGGTGTTCCCGGCGGCGCAGCTCGTCGACCTTCTGGACCAGGTCCTGCTGAGCCTCGTTGGACAGCCCGACGGTGCGGGCGGCGATCCGGCGGATCCCCTCGTCACGCATGCTGGCCAGCCAGGTCAGCTCCTTGTCGAGCTTCTCGTAATACTCGTCGTCGGTGAAGTAAGCCGGCTTGATCCGGAAGAAGTTGGCAAGTGCGGCCATGGTTGCCGCCGACGGGTTGGTCCGGTTGCCCGAACGGAGCTGCGACAGGTACGGAGCCGACATGGTGACGCCCTCGGACTTGAGTGCGGCGATCACCTCGGCAGACGTGTGGGGTCCGCGCCCAGGCGGATAAACCGTATCGAACAGGCGGTTTAGGCGGGCGGCGAACGTCTTGCTCATCGATTTGACCTCCACATGCTTCACGAGCGGTACGAATAGGCGGCGTATTTGCTGACTATGGTAGCGAGTGTTGTGACGACAACCAAGTGCAAACGCCACAAAAGTTAAACGGGCTTTGCGTTTTGACGGCCTCTGGCACGGAAACCGGGGCCTTCGCCGTGGAGGTGGCGCGGGATTGCGCCGTCTGGCAATGCAAAAGGTGACGGTCGCGTTGTATTCGGCGCGGTGAGCTGCGCTCACAGGTGCGCTTGATCATGATCAACTTGTGGGCCGGCAACCAGGGCGCAGCCGTGACTAGGGGAAACGGATATTTGCTGGAGTGCGAACCCCTCGTCGCGTCGGATTGCGCGCAAGGCTGTTGTCGAACGACGTGGAACACGTTACAGGTTGGGCGATGGAATGTGCATCAGCCCCCTTGTGCGCGATTGCCAGACCACCTCGAGAGGATTCTGGCGTCGATTCCAGGCGGGGTTGCGGGGCGGAAACCGGTGGACGTTTGCGCTGCGGCCGGACAAACGATGGCACAAATATGGCGGCGCGGACGGTTGCGGCGGGGTGCCCCGGCTATCTGAGGGTGGCGACGGGTAGCCGAATACGGCGACCCTGCTGCTGACGCCGGCGCTGACGCCTGCGGCTGCGGACATGGCGACCTTTCGACACACCGCCGGTATGTGCCGCATGCGCGGCGCACTTACATACGGTCGAAGGTCTCACTCACCCACCGCATCGCCATCTGTCGGACGGGCCTGACGCCAGCGTGTCGGCACGACGATTGCGGGCTGTTGCCCTTCGCTGATCTTGAGGACCCTATCGGCTGACGGCGTAGTCCGCTACATTTCCTACCTATTTCGGGTAGCCAGATTCTCCTGATTGGAGAGGGTGTCCCTCGACTGACAGCGTCATGCCGCCAGGAGCATAGCCAGGATCGCGGTGTCGGGGTGGCTGATCGGATCGACACCCACCCGGCTGACCATTGATGTCACCGTGCCGTCCGATTCGGCTTCGACCCAGGCGGCTCGGTGTTCCAGCCCGAGATATGGAAGGCCAGGTAGCAGTACGCAACCCGACGCCGCGCCGGTGCACTCCGGAAGTGACGGCGTCGTCTCCGAGGGCGGATGCAGCATCAGCAGTGCCGGTGGCTGATGCTCGGCGAAATACCCGGGTGGAACCGCGGATTCGCCGACCACCGGCCCCTCGGCTATGACCAGGCCGACGGTGCCGGGCAGGGGCTGCTCGGGCAACTCCTCGCGGACGCCGAAAACCGTTGTAGTGGAAAGCAATCCGGGAAGTGAAGCGACCCGGACGGTCACGATGAGAAGCTGCGCCCACTCCTTGGTGGATTCGGGCCATCGACCCGCGACCACAAAACCTTTGAGCGCGCCGCCGGAATGAAAGGGGGCGATCTCGATCGCCCGGCCGGACCCCGTCGTATCCATATCGCCTCCGGGACATCGGTGTTGGTGCACCGGCGGATCGGTGCTCCGACACGTCTGTGGGTCGATCACATCAGAATGCGGCAGCAGCGGGAACGGTGCAAGGCGACACGGCCCGGAAACGAGGGCGGGGCGTCACGCAGTACGCGCGACGCCCCTTGGTGAGAGATCAGAAAACCGATCCAGCCCTCGAACCGGACCTATGGCCGAACTAGCCGAAGATCAGGCCGTTGGTCTTGGAGGTGGCTGCCGCGTAGCGGTTCTGCACGTCCTCCCAGTTCACGACGTTCCAGAACGCCTTGACGTAGTCGGCCTTGACGTTCTTGTACTGCAGGTAGAAGGCGTGCTCCCACATGTCGACCTGCAGCAGCGGGATGATGCCGAGCGGCACGTTGGCCTGCTGGTCGTAGAGCTGGAAGGTCAGCAGCCGGTCGCCGAGGCTGTCATAGCCGAGTACGGCCCAGCCCGAACCCTGAAGTCCGTTGGCGGCGGCGGTGAACTGCGCCTGGAACTTGTCGAACGAGCCGAACTGGTCGTCGATGGCCGCAGCGAGGTCGCCGGTCGGCTTGTCGCCACCGTTGGGGGACAGGTTCTTCCACCAGATCGAGTGGTTCACGTGGCCGCCGAGGTGGAACGCGAGGTTCTTCTCGTTGAGGAAGATCGCCGCGTGGTCACCGTTGGCCCGCGCCTCGTCGAGCTTGGCGACGGCGTCGTTGACACCCTTGACGTAGGCCGCGTGGTGCTTGCTGTGGTGGAGTTCGTTGATCTGCCCGGAGATGTGGGGCTCCAGCGCTCCGTAGTCGTAATCCAGGTCCGGCAAAGTGTATTCAGCCACGAGATTCCTTCCTCATTATCGATCGATGGAGCCAAGCGCCCTCAGCGATCCTGAAGTTCGTCAAGATCGCTGCCAACCTTGCTCCATCGCAGGGCGCACCGCAAGGACGCGCGCGCCGACCCCACGTATACCCGATGAGGCGACGGTCAGAACAAGACGATGACTGCGAGCACGCCCAGCAACAGCAGGGCGATCACGCCGGCCCGAAGGAAGGCCATCAACTGGTTACGGGTGTGCAGATGCCCGGCGGAATGCCACTCGGGCTGCGGAAAGGCTGATCCCGATCCGATCGGATGTGACGCCATCAAACACTCCTGACCTGCACGATCAATGCTTGCCCCCCAGTGAGTTCTGTCACAACAGCTGGTGTGACGCTGATCATAGACCCTGTAATGGCCAGGGGAAAATCGGCCGCCGCGCAAGTGGATGAGGCGGGCTCCGCGCCTGGAATCAGGCTGATCCCAATCGATCCGGGTGAGGCACCCGTGGCCACGTTTAGCCGAGTGCTTAATTTCGCTCCGCATCGGTGGTGGTTGTTGATCGCTGCCGTGGACACCCCAGGTTTATCCACAGTGAAGGACAGCTACCGCACAGTAATCCCCATATCGCGGGCTTTCCCGCTGGTGCCGGCCTGTGGATGAACCTGTGGAAACTGTGGATAGCTTCTCGTTGCTAACGGCGCCGCGAGGCATCAGGGGCGGGTGCACTCGACGCCGCGGGCATGCGAGCATTGAGGGCATGGACGATGTGGAAGTCGGGCAGGCCGATATCGCTGCGGTACCCACCACGTTCGAAGGTTCGGTCGTGCTGCTGGACGTCCGTGAGGACGACGAATGGCAACGCGGTCACGCCGCGGGCGCGCAGCACATCCCGATGGGTGATGTCCCGACGAGGATCGCCGAGATCGACCCGGATGCCGAGCTGTACGTGATCTGCCATGCGGGTGGACGTTCTCTGCGCGTGGCGAACTACCTGGCCCGCAACGGCTACACCCCGATCAACGTCGAAGGCGGAATGCTGGCCTGGGCCGGAGCCGGTCGTCCGGTCATCACCGACGCCGGTGGCCCGGGCAGCGTCTGATCGCGGGGACCGGGCGGGAGATCGTGGCTAGGCTGGTCGGATGATCCAGGTGTGTTCGCGGTGCGGGACGCGCTGGAACGTGCGTGACCGGCAGCGGTCGTGGTGTCCCCGGTGCGGCGGTTCGTTGTTGGCGCCTTCTGCGTCGTCGCCTCCGTCGCCGTGGGGACCTGCTGCGCAGTCTCCCGCGTCTCCGGCACTGTCACCACAGTCGCCGGGGGCACCCCGCACGCCGCAACTCGCGCCTGGCTACCGCTGGATCGCCCTGCGCCCGGGCGCTCCGCCACGTCAGCGGCGGCGGCGCCGCTCTCTCGGGCCGACGCCGCACTACCGCACGATTCCGAGCTGGGGCCTGCACCAGTACTTCGACGTCGATGAACAGCCGGAGAAGACCCCTGAAGAGTCCGGCGTGGCCACGGTGCGCATCATGCTCGTCGCAGCCATGGTGGTGCTGGGGATCGCGGCTTTCGCCCATGTGATCCGGTATGTGCTGCTGCTGATCAACCGCAGCGTGCTGTTGCACCCGTTGATCGCCATCGGCGGCCTGGTGATCGGTCTGCTGGCCAGCGTGGTGGCGATCGGCGTCGTGGTCATGACGGTGGTCGCGCTGGTGCGCTGGCTGATCGCGCGTCGGGCCGCCGCTTACGCCGAGCACGGCGAGGTGGATCCGCGCAGCACCACGACCCTGTGGCTCTGTTGCCTGGCGCCGGGGGTGAACCTGGTGATGGCGCCGGTGTTCGTGTGGGAACTGGCCACCCTCGAAGGGCGCCTCTCGTATCTGCGGCGCCCGATCGTGGTGTGGTGGATTGTCTGGGTGCTCAGCGCGGTGGTTGCGACGTGGACGATGGCGAGCACCGTGTACGTGACCTTCTTCAACGACGTCCCGCAGAACATCGCCGACAACACGGTGGCCGTGATCGTCGGGTACCTGCTGGGGCTGGCGGCCTTCCTGCTGACCGCCAAGGTGTTCACCGGTTTCGAGGGCACCGGTACGACGACGGCTGAGCGCAGCGTGCGGCGCTGGGTGGTGATCGAGCCCGAGGCGACCGAGCCTTCGGAGAATCGTGAGGATTCGGCCGAATCGGCCGTTCCGGTTGAGCCCCAGGGGCAGAACCCGGCAGCATAGGCCGTATGGAAACGGGCGACGGCGGAGGCGCTGCACAGGCGGCCCCGGGGCCTGGGCATCCGTTCGTGGTGGCCCACCGGGGGGCATCCGCCGACAAACCCGAGCACACACTTGCCGCATACGACCTCGCCCTGCGCGAGGGCGCCGACGGGGTGGAATGCGATGTGCGGCTGACCCGTGACGGACACCTGGTGTGTGTGCACGACCGCCGGGTGGACCGCACTTCTACCGGCACCGGCCTGGTCAGCGAGATGACGCTGGCCGAGCTGCGCCGGCTGGATTACGGGTCATGGCATGCCGGCGGACGTTCCGGCGATACCGACGCGGACGATCCGGAGGCCGGCCCGATCAGGGACACCGGGCTGCTGACGCTCGACGACCTCGTCTCGCTGGTGCTGGACTGGAACCGGCCGGTCAAGCTGTTCATCGAGACCAAGCATCCCGTGCGCTACGGCGCGCTGGTGGAGAACAAGGTGCTGGCGCTGTTGCACCGGTACGGCATCGCCGCGCCGGCCTCGGCCGATCTGTCGCGCGCGGTGGTGATGTCCTTCTCGGCGGCGGCGGTGTGGCGGATCCGCCGGGCCGCCCCGATGCTGCCGACGGTGCTGCTCGGTGAGACATCGCGGTATTTGGGCGGCAGCGCGGCCACCACGGTCGGGGCCACGGCGGTCGGCCCGTCCATCTCTACGCTGCGTGAGCATCCCGAACTGGTCGACCGGGCCGCCGCCCAGGGACGCGCGCTGTACTGCTGGACCGTCGACCACTACGAGGACGTCCAGTTCTGCCGGGACATCGGCGTCGGGTGGGTGGCCACGAATCATCCCGGCCGCACCAAGAGTTGGCTGCAGAACGGCCTGACCGGTGCGGGCCGGGACTGAGAGTTAGAGATTGCCGCCGGCGGCCTTCGGAGCGCTCGTGTCCGGACCGGCACCGCCTGCGAGTTCGCGGGCCACGAAATCCTCGATGTGGAACAGGTTCGCGCCGGCGCGGTCGGCGATGCGCACCAGCGTCGCCATCGACGAAACCTCTTCGATCTGCTCCTTGAGGAACCACTGCATGAACTGCTCGCCGAGGTAGTCGCCCTCTTCGCGGGCCACACTGGCAAGCCGGCTGATCTGCTCGGTGACGGTGCGCTCCTGGCTGAGTGCCAGTGCGAGCGCGTCCCGGGGAGCGTCGAAGCGGTTGCACACCGCGTCGACACCGGGGATCTCGGCGTCGACATCCCGATCGAGCAGGTACTGGACCAGCATCATCGCGTGGTTGCGCTCCTCGACCGCCTGCGCATAGAAGTGCTTGGCGAGCTGCGGGAGGTCGGCGCCGTCGAAATAAACCGCGATTGCGATGTATTGCTGAGACGCGGTGAACTCGCTGCGGATCTGATCCTGGATAAGTGCGTGAAATTTCGTGTCGAGTTCACTGGGCGTCGTCATGATCGCGAGGATATAGCAGGTCAGGACACATTGTCATCGAAGGTTGGCCTCATTGAGGTCAGCTTTACCTTAGTCACTCGGCCGTGGTGTGGCGCGCACTACATTTGCTGTCGGGAATTTGCTATAGCCTAATTTAGCTTTGCCTAAGCTCAAGGTTCGGGCTTTTCGATGACGTCGGCCGGGACAGCTGAGTCGTTGGCCAGTGCGGTGAACAGGCGGCCGGCCGCGTCACTGTCCCACACCACCACGGCGCCCGAATCGCTGCCGGTGAACTCACCGATCGGCACCGTCGTGGTGACCAGGTCGTCGCCGTGCATCGCCCAGGCCAGTCTGCCGAGGTCCCAGACGTGAGCGTTCTCGTCGACCGCCACCGAGTCGGTGGCGGCGCGGGCCATCGGCTGCCAGCGCAACGGGTTGAGCAGCACCTCCGGGCTGGTGGCCCGGTGCAGCAGCGCGGACATGAACGCCCGCTGGTGGATCATGCGGTCCAGGTCGGCGCGCGGTGTGGCGCGGGTGCGGACGTAACCGAGCGCGCTACGGCCGTCGAGCTGCTGGCAGCCGGCCGGCAGGTCGATCCCGGCGAGCGGGTCGCTGATCGGTTCGACCGGGCACATCGTCACGCCGCCGACGGCGTCGACGAGTGCGGCGAAACCGTCGAAGCCGATCTCGGCGTAGTGGTCGAGGTGCAGGCCGGTCGCGAGTTCGACGGTCTGGGCCAGCAGCGGCGCCCCGCCCAGTGAGAACGCCGCGTTGACTTTGTCCTCGCCGTAGCCGGGGATCGGCAGATAGGAATCACGGGGTATCGACACCATGGTGGCCGGGTTGCCCGAACCGATCCCGGGGATGTGCACCAACAGGATGGTGTCGGTGCGGCCGTTGCCGATGTCCCCGCCGGTGGCGAGGTCGGCCTGCTGCTCAGGGCTGAGGTTCTGGCGGCTGTCCGATCCGACCAGCAGCCAGGTGGTGCCCTGGGCCGCGGCGGGGCGCTCGGGGTAGTCGGCTAGGGCCGGGATGCGGTGCAGCGACGAGTCGATCCAGAAGCCGCCGCCGATCACCGCCAGCACGACCGCCAACACGGAGACCAGGAGCACCGCCGACAGCCGACGGCCCCAGTGCCGACGGCGCCGGGGCTTGCGTACCGGAGTCGGTGC